>JAYWBA010000135.1:0-14625 GCA_043781915.1 Saprospiraceae bacterium | reverse complement strand
TTAAAATCAAAGTCAATGAGACTTCTATTTTTCAAAGCAAAATTCTTTTTTTGTAGCTTGCTGTTTTTTACTGCGCCCCTTTTTTCTCAAAATGCGCCTCGAGAACCTAAAAAATACACGAGTGAACAATTGCGAAAAACTGTGGCTGTGGCTGCGGCAGATTTTAATTCCGACGAAAGCAAGGTTTTAATGAGTAGCAATGAAACGGGTATTTTCAATTCTTACGAAATAACGATCGCCAATAAAAATTCAGTAGCTTTAACGCAGTCTAAAAGCGATGCTTTCAGGGCAATAAACTATATAAAAGGCAGTAACAACTTCATTTACTTTGCTGATAAGGGCGGGAATGAAAATGATCATCTTTATTTGTTTACATCAAATAGTAGCACTTCGAAAGATATTACACCTTGGGCAAAGAGTAAAAATAATTTTGCAGGTTGGAGTAAAGACAATCAATCTATTTATGTTGGTAGCAATAAACGCAATCCAAAGTATTTTGACATCTGGAAATTAGATACTGCCACTTGGCAACCAAAACTCCTATTCCAAAACGATTCTGCGTATGACGTTTCAGATATAAGCGAGAGTGAAAGATTTATTTCTCTCTCAAAATCAATCACAACCAATAAAAACGAGCTTTATATTTTTGAAGCGGCAACGAAAACGATGAAACGATTAAGCAATGACAATGAATCTATTTGGAACTCAATGGCATTTGAGAAAAACGATAATACTTTTTATTATAGCACAAACGATGGAAGTGAATTCCAATACTTAGTAAAATACAATATTTTAACAGGAGCGAAGGAGAAATTTTTCGAAACTAAATGGGATATAGCAGGTTTTAATTTGAGTAAAAATGAAAAGTACCATACAATAAGCATCAATGAAGATGGCAAAAATAAAATTCTGCTTTTTGACCATGCCACGAATACACCCATCTCTTTCCCTGATATAGATGGCGGTGATGTTTCGAGTCTGATTTTTTCTGATAGCGAAAACAATTTATTACTGACAGTAGGAAGTAGTACAAGCCCGTCCAACCTTTATGTTTATAATCTTTCAACAAAAAAATTAACCAGACTTACAAATACATTAAATCCAGAAATAGCTGAATCCGATTTATCTAAGGCGTCGGTCATCAGATTTAAGTCCTTTGATGGATTGGAAATCCCAGCTATATATTACAAACCTTTGCAAGCCAGCAAAACGAATAAAGTAGGCGCATTGGTTTGGGTGCATGGCGGTCCGGGTGGGCAAAGTCGCGTAGGGTACAGTAATTCAATTCAGTATTTAGTCAATCATGGATATGCAGTTTTGGCAGTAAATAACAGAGGAAGTAGCGGTTACGGTAAAACATTTTTTAAATTGGATGATAAAGACCACGGCTATGGCGATTTGAACGATTGTATTTGGGCAAAAAAATGGCTTTCCCAACAAGATTATATCGATGCGAATGCGATTGGAATTTACGGCGGCAGCTATGGAGGTAATATGGTTTTAAACGCTATGGCATTAAAGCCAGATGAGTTTAAAGTAGGTGTCGATTTATTTGGAGTAACTAATTGGATGCGCACTTTAAAAAGTATTCCACCATATTGGGAATCATTCAGAAAAGCGCTGTATGTTGAAATGGGAGATCCATTTACTAAAGATAGCGTACTTCTTAAAAACACTTCGCCTTTATTTAATTACAAAACTATAAAAAAACCACTGATTGTCTTTCAAGGCGCGAATGATGTACGTGTTTTGCCCATTGAAAGCGATGAAATTGTAGAAGGTGTAAAGAAAAATGGCGTACCTGTTGAGTATTATGTATATCCTGAAGAAGGTCATGGGTTTCAAAAAAAGGAAAACTTGATTACGACGGATAATAAAACACTCCAATTTTTGGATAAGTATTTAAAACCTAAAAACTAAAGGGTTTAAGTACTAGGTGTAGGTGTTAATTTTCTTAAAACTTAATACCTGCACCTACCACTTAACTCTTATATTTGCGTCAACATTCGTTCTAATTAATTTACTATGGAATCGCAAACCGATACGCTTAAATATATTCACGATAAAACTTTTGAAATTTATTTAGAAGCCGAAGCCATTCAAAAACGCGTTACAGTTTTAGGTGAACAGATTTCTCGCGATTATGAAGGTAAGACACCCATTTTGTTGTGTATTTTAAATGGTGCTTATGTTTTTGCAGCCGATTTAGCCCGCGCCATCACTATTAATTGTGAAATCCATTTTGTAAAACTTTCATCTTATCTTGGTGCCCAAAGTACAGGAAATGTAAAAACAATTGTCGGGTTAGATGTTTCAATCGCGGGTAGGCACGTTATAGTTATTGAAGACATTGTTGATACTGGTTTAACGATGCAACGTTTGTTGCGCAATTTATGGCAAGAAGAACCGATTTCAACAGCTGTTGCAGCTTGTTTTGTAAAACCTTCAGCGCTATTACACCCACTCGATATAGCTTACACTGGGTTCGAAATTCCAAATTTATTCATTATCGGTTATGGTCTCGATTATAATAAACTCGGTCGAAATTTTGGAGATGTGTATATTGCATCAGGAGAAATGCACTAAGATTAACAAAAAAGCAATTCCAACAAGCCTATTACCTTATAACTTTTTCGGGTTATAAAAATATTTCAAAAAAAAGTTGTAAAAAATTTCTTTATAAGAATTTAAATTCTTAGCTTTATGCTTATTACAAACCAAAACCGTTAAATAAATATACTTTGAAGAATAAACTATCCATCATTTGCCTATTTTGAGTTCAAATATTTTTTTTAACCTAAATTTTTTGCACATGAATATTACTTTCGAAGAGTTGCGTCGCATCAAACACAGTTTACCACATGGCAGCGTTAGACGTATCGCTGGAGAACTTAACAAAGATGAACATGAAGTTCGAAGTTTTTTTGGCGGCGGCAAATATAATGGTGCCCCGACCGATTGGCATTATGAACCTGGACCAGATGGTGGTATAATAAGTATGAGGGATACCTCAATTATAGACTCCGCTCATCGAATTTTGAATGAACCTAGATATCAATAATATAAAAATACTAATAAAAAAATAAAAAAGCAGCCAATAATTTGGTTGCTTTTTTATTTTTCACTTACTTTATCGCTGTAATTGAAAATAAGCTAATTTTATTTTAAATCCAAAGAATGAAAGTCTTACATATAAGCGCAGAATGTTACCCCGCTGCAAAATCGGGAGGTTTAGGTGATGTAGCAGGTGCGTTGCCAAAATACCTGTGTCAGAGTGGTATTGATACAAATGTTATTATGCCAAAATACAATTTGAAGTGGCTAAATAACCAAGAGTACCATACTATTTATAAAAGTGTTGTGTATCTTGGAGTTTATCCTATAGATTTTAGCGTTGAAGTCTGTAACAATCAGAGTTTAGGTTTTACGCTTTTAGTCGTCAATTGTCCTTCTTTTTTTTCGCGCGGAAACGTCTATGTTGATGATAATGGCAATGGATTTCTTGATGAAGTGCAGCGCTGGATTACCTTTCAGCGAGCAGTTTTACAATTTGTATTAGCACTCCCCGCAGAGGATAGACCGAAAATTTTGCATTGTCACGACCATCATACAGGTTTAATTCCGTTTATGGTGCAAAATTGTTTGCAATTTGAAGCCATTAAAAATATACCGACTGTATTTACCATACACAATGGTTTGTACCAAGGTGCTTTCAGTTGGGATAAAAAACATTTTATTCCAGATAGCAGATGGGGGTCGCTCAGTTTATTGGATTGGAATAATTTTATCAATCCAATGGCTGTCGCTTTAAAATGTGCTTGGCGCATTACAACTGTATCGACGGGTTATTTACATGAATTGCGATCAGAGTTTAATGGTTTGGAGAGTTTATTGAAAGAAGAATGGCATAAATCGTACGGTATTTTAAATGGGATAGACACAAAAGTGTGGGATCCAACATCGGATGATATGCTTCAATATAAGTTAACCAATGACGAAGCGGCTTATAAAACTGCCAACAAAAAACATCTGACTGACTTATTCGCCATAAAAAACGACGTGCCGTTATTTGTTTTTATAGGCAGGTTAGTGCCTGAAAAAGGTGCCGAAATTTTGCCTCAACTCATCGGTCGTCTATTATCGCAAGGTGCAGCTGCCTCATTCATAGTTTTAGGAACAGGTGAAAAACACATTGAAGATGATTTTAAAAATGTAGCTCATTATTTTAAAGATAATGCTGGCGCAGCCATAATGTACAACGAAGCACTTTCGCATCAAATTTACGCTGGCGCAGATTTTATTCTCATGCCAAGTCGCGTTGAACCGTGTGGATTGAATCAGATGTATTCGATGCGATACGGCACTATTCCAATTGTTCGGAAAACAGGTGGTTTGAGCGATACGATAACCGATTTTGCTTCTCCGCAAGGAGGAACGGGTATTAATTTTTTACATTTCGACATAAATGACGCAGAATTAGCGGTTAACAGAGCTTTGCAATTGTATTGGGATTTTCCTGATAGATTTAAAAGCCTGCGCCATCACATCATGCAAGTAGATCATTCTTGGGAAAATTCAACTTCCCTTTATATTCAACTATATAAACAAATTGCTAACGTTTAAAACTAAAATGTATGGATAAGGGACACAAGGTCGTCAGTTTAATTTTAGGTGGAGGACAAGGTTCTCGGTTGTTTCCACTCACAAAGGATCGTTCAAAACCTGCAGTGCCAATTGCGGGAAAGTATCGTTTAATCGATATTCCGATTTCAAACTGTATTAATTCAAATTTGCGGCAAATTTTTGTTCTTACGCAGTTTAATTCGGCTTCATTAAATAAGCATATTAAGAACACGTATCATTTCGATAGTTTTAACGGCGGTTTTGTGGATATTTTAGCTGCGGAGCAAACCATTGATAATCCAGATTGGTTTCAAGGTACTGCCGACGCTGTCCGTCAATCGTTACACCATGTTTTAAACTACGGTGCAGAATACATCATGATTCTATCGGGCGATCAACTGTATCAGATGGATTTAGATGCCATGATAAACGAGCACATAGCCAAAAAAGCGGAATTAACAATTGCAACTATTCCGGTAACAGCTAAAGATGCGACTGGTTTTGGTATCATGAAAGTTAATGCAGCTGGTATGATAGACAGTTTTGTAGAAAAACCCAAAGCTGATTTATTGCCGAATTGGGTTTCACCTGTACCTAAAGAAGATAAAAAGAAAGGAAAAAATTATTTGGCGAGCATGGGTATTTACGTTTTTAACGTAAAAACGATGGTAGATTTATTAGCCGCACAACCTGATGCGGTCGATTTTGGAAAAGAAATCATTCCTGCTGCTATTATGGGCGGTAGACCCGTCGCAAGTTATTTGTACAACGGATACTGGACGGATATTGGAACAATCGAATCATTTTTTGAGGCGAATTTAGAGCTTGCTGAACCAGTACCTAAATTCGACTTGTATAATGTTGATAAGCTCATTTTCACGCGCGCACGTATGTTGCCACCGACTAAATTCTTCGGTACAACACTCAAAAAAGCGGTGGTAGCAGATGGTGTTATTTTAATGGCACGCAGTCTGGAAAATTGTCTTATCGGAATTCGAAGTAGGGTAGGAGAGAAGACAACTATGAAAAATGTCATTATGATGGGTGCCGATTTCTATGAACACCTCGATCAAATTATAGATAAATCTATAACAAATGTTGGTGTAGGTAAAAACTGTAAAATTGAACGCGCTATTTTAGATAAAAACTGTCGAATCGGTGACGATGTCATTATTAAGGGTGCACTTGGTTTGCCACGCACAGAACACGAATCTTATTCAATTGTTGATGGCATTGTTGTTGTCAAAAAAGGTGCAACGATTCCAGATGGTTCGCGGATAGGAGCAGTTTAATAATGGTTAATCAAATAATGGTTAATGGTTAATTTTTTAAATTTTAACCATTAACCATTAACCATTATTTCAAAATTTCCTCAATCTTTGCCAACTCTTCCGTCGAAAATTTAATATTTTTCAAACACTCTAATGAATCGAGTAATTGCGATGTACGGCTTGCGCCAATTAAAACAGACGTTACGCGATTATCTTTAAGCAACCAAGCCAAAGCCATTTGTGCTAAACTTTGACCACGGTCTAAAGCTACGGCATTCAATTTTTCTAACTGATGGATGACTTCAGGTGTGATTCGCTTAGACATTGAAAAGCCATGTGGTAATGAAGCGCGCGAACCTTGTGGTATGCCATTTAAATATCTATTGGTTAATAGACCTTGTGCCAATGGGGAAAAAGGAATACAACCTACGCCTTCTTTACCTAATACATCCATTAAACCGCCTTCAACCCAACGCTCTAACATCGAATATTTAGGTTGATGAATAAGACAAGGCGTACCGAGTTTATGTAAAATTTTAATCGCTTTTTCAGTATCTGAAGCTGAATAATTTGAAATGCCGACATACAATGCTTTGCCTTGACGAACTATAGAATCTAAAGCGCCCATCGTTTCCTCTAAAGGTGTGTTTGGATCAGGGCGATGCGAATAAAAAACATCGACATAATCTAAACCCATACGTTTCAAACTTTGGTCGCAACTGGCTATTAAATATTTTCGCGAACCCCATTCGCCATACGGTCCAGGCCACATATCATAACCCGCTTTGGAAGAAATAATGAGTTCATCGCGGTAAGGTGCAAAATCTTTTTTAAATAAAACACCAAAATTCTCCTCTGCTGAACCAGGAGGAGGTCCATAATTATTGGCTAAATCGAAATGCGTGATTCCTTTGTCAAACGCAGTGCGAAGAATATCGCGGTAGTTTTCAAAAATATCTATACCCCCGAAATTATGCCATAAGCCAAGTGAAATGGCTGGTAATTTTAACCCGCTTTTACCGCAGCGGCGATATTCCATGTGGTCGTATCGCGTCGGATTTGCTAAATAAGTCATTTTTTATTTATTTTGAAGCGAATGTAGTAAGCTTAGTTTGCATTTTAATCCATTCTTAGAAAAATAATTTTTTGTTTGTAAAGTTAGTTTAACGTACCATCTGAAAATTTAAAAATGGCGTAGAAAAAAAATGCAGATTAAAATCTAAACTTACCCTTTCAAAACAGAATAACTTTAGTTATGTTTAGTTGATTGAGTTGAACAACTTAAACGTCATAATTTTAGTTATGTTTTCGCAACTCATTTGTAAAATTCTTAAATGAAAAATTATTTTTTTTATTTCGAAACGCCATTACATTGGAATTAAGATCAAATTATTTTGTAGTTTTGAACCATAAATCAATTTTTAAATCTACTACAAATTTCTGTCATGATAAAACTATTCCTTCTAATTTGTTTATCATTATTTTTAGGATTTACAACTTTTCAAGATCACCCCACACTTGAAATTGGTTCGGCTGCTCCTGACTTTCATTTAAAAGGTGTGGACGGCAAAATGTACTCGCTTGCATCGTTTTCTAAATCGAAAATATTAGCGATTATTTTTTCTTGCAATCACTGCCCAACGGCACAAGCGTATGAAGGTCGTATTAAGCAGTTAGTGACTGATTACCAAAATAAAGGCGTGCAAGTAGTCGTGATTTCTCCGAATGACCCCAAAGGTATTCGTCTCGATGAATTGGGCTATTCTGATTTGAGTGATAGTTATGACGATATGGTTTTGCGCGCTAAAGAGCAGAATTACAATTTTCCTTACTTGTTTGATGGTGGTACACAAGAAGTAGCCACTAAATACGGACCGATTGCTACACCGCACGTTTTTATTTTCGACGCGCAGCGCATTTTGCGCTATACAGGTAGAATTGACGATACTGAAAATCCGAAAAAAACGCCTAAAAATAACGACACGCGCAATGCGCTCGATGCACTATTAGCTGATAAACCTGTACCAGTCGAAAAAACGAAAACTTTTGGTTGCTCCATTAAATGGGCAGAAAAGGAAAAACTAACTAAAAGTGAAAAAGAACAGTGGTCAACTGAAACGGTAGCATTAGATACGATTGATGAAATGGGACTCCAAAAATTGCTCAAAAACGAAACAACTAAACTTAGACTCATCAATGTTTGGGCTACATGGTGCGGACCGTGTGTCAATGAATTACCAGATTTCATGGCAATCAATCACATGTATCGTCGCCGCGATTTTGAATTTATTACTATCAGTGCAGATAAATTAGCCAAAAAAGATAAAGCCTTGCAAATTCTTCAACAAATGAATGCCTCGAATAAAAACTATATTTTTACAGTCGATGATACCTACAAATTGATTGATCTGATTGATAAAAATTGGCAAGGTGCATTACCTTACACACTTTTGATTGAACCCAACGGTAAAATTATTTATCAAAAACAAGGAACTATTGACCCAGCAAAAATGAAAACGATGATAGTTGATAATGGGTTGATTGGGAGAGTGTATTAATTCAATGGTTGATGAAATAATGGTTAATGTGAAAAACTATTCTTTTAGCATAGCGGCAATTGATAAATCCTCATCAATTAAATACCAATGAATGCCATAACCCGATGGTGAAATTTTAAAAGCATTTCTTTGTTGGGTTGTGGCGTCTTTTAATTTAGCGGATAAACTTGATAAGTTTCTTTTAATAGTTTGACCACCAATTTCGATATAAATAAAATTGGCATCGAAATATACTTTTTGAACTTTATTTTCTAAAACTACCATTATTAATTTTTCGGATTTCTAAAAACCCAGAATATTGAATTTTAGACATAACTGGTGCAGAGAGTAATAATTTTCTAAAAGCATTGACATCTTTTTGAGTTTTTTCTTTCTGAGACATAGCCCTTGCTTCAACCAAAAGCTTTTCAACATCTTGCTGTGGTAATTGCTTAATTATTTCAAGTATCTGTTCGTAGGCGACTTGATTCTCCCAATCCATAAAATTAATTTTCTACAAAATTAGATGTTTTTTCTCAAAAGATGAAATATTACTCCAAATCAGTTCTTCAAAAATATAAAGGGTTCAAAATTTTGAACCCTTTATATTTTTGAAACTAAACTTAATTTACAACAACATCTTATTATACGCCTCAACAATTTCGCTAACTGCATTAGCTGATGCATATAAATCAGCTTTTTCTGCATCGTTGAGTTTAAGCTCGATGATGCGTTCAACACCCTTTGCGCCTAAAACAACAGGTACACCAACGCACAAACCTTTGATTCCGTATTCACCCTCAAGCAAAACGCAGCAAGGATAAACGCGTTGTTCGTTCTTAACTATGGCTTCAACCATTTGTGCAGCAGCGGCACCAGGTGCATACCAAGCAGAAGTGCCCATCAGTTTTACCAATTCACCACCACCATTTTTAGTGCGCTCTATAATTTCATGGAGTTTATCGGCTGCAACCATTTCTGTAATAGGAATACCAGCAACAGTAGTGTAGCGCGGAAGTGGCACCATTGTGTCGCCATGCCCACCCATTAAAACAGCTTGAATATCTTTAGGAGAAACTTTTAACTCTGAAGCTAAAAACGCACGATAACGCGCAGTATCTAAAATGCCTGCCATACCTATAACGCGTTCGCGCGGCAAGCCTGATTTTTTAAGTGCCGCATACGTCATTACATCTAATGGATTCGACACCATGATGATAATCGGGTTAGCTGAATATTTTAAAACGTTATCAATAACGCTGTTTACAATTTTAGCATTTGTAGAAACTAAATCGTCGCGCGTCATACCTGGTTTGCGCGGAACGCCGGCCGTAATGACAACAATATCAGAATTTGCAGTGTCAGCATAATCACCAGAACCAACAGTGCGCGTGCTGTAATGATCGATCGGAGCTTGCTGCCATGAATCCAACATTTTGCCGCGCGCTAAATCGGCTTGAAGATCAATAGTTACAACTTCATTTACAATATCTTTGTGCGCTAACACGTTTGCACAAGTAGCGCCAACATTTCCGCCACCGATTACAGTTACCTTTGCCATATTAATGGGTTTATTAAAATTTTATAAATTTTCAATGCAAAGAAACAAAAATGAAACTAAAAGGCTCTTAATTTGCAGTGATAAAATTATAGCAATTAATATTTTTTTCTAAGATTCCGTTTTTTTATTTACTTTTATTAAATTTTTTAAACTTGAAAAGTATTTTACTAATAATGCAACACTTCACAAAACACACTTCCGTACTTTTTTTATGTTTGTTATTCTCTAAAATTATTTCCGCACAAACTCCAACTTGTGGAATTACGGATGTTGATAGAGCTGCTAATGCTTCAATTATTTTACAAACCCGTGCTGAAAGCAAAAACTTTACTTACAATCGTGCGAGTATAAACTATGTCCCAGTATATTTTCATTTAGTTGCTAAATCAGATGGTACAGGTAGAGTAGCTGAATACCGGGTGTTAGATATGTTGTGTGGATGGAATAAATACTATACGGACAATGGTTTAACGCTTCAATTTTATTTGAAAGGATTTAATTACATCAATAGTGATGCGGCTTATAATACGCCCAGAAATCTTTCAGGAGATGCAGTTATTAGAGAAGCAAAACAACTGGATGGAATGAATGTTTTTATTAATGGCGTTGCAGGCGTTACTGCCAATGATGGCGTATTGGCTTATTATACCAACAAAAGCTACAACACCGACCCGAATTACGCTAACGACTGGATTGTGATGATAAAAAGCGAAGCCAGTTTAGCGTCTTCATCTACAATTGCGCACGAGGCTGGACACTTTTTCTCGTTATTACACCCATTCAACGGCTGGGAAACGAAAACTTTTAAAGCGACACAATCAAGCGCTTGTGCACCAACTTATGCCGCCGACGGAACTACTTTGACTGAAAAAGTGAGTCGTGATGCCGCCACACAAAATTGTTTAATTTCAGGCGATTTTATGTGTGGTACTCAAGCCGATTATGGAGAAGGTTTGGGTTGGAATGGTGGTTGTACTTGGTCTGGAATTGATAAAGACCCAACGTGTGTACCTCTTGCAGTCGATTCTAAAAACATCATGAGTTATTTTATCGGTTGTGCTGCTGCTTTTACTGATGACCAAAAAACGGCTATTGAATCTAATTATGCCAATGTTGCTGGAAGAGCCTATATTCGTGCTGGAAATAAACCACAAAATACAACAGCTATCGCCACTACTGTTCTAAGCGCACCCATTTCTAAAGTGACCACCCCAAACTATAATAATATCACTTTAAATTGGGCAGCATCAACGGGTGCAACATCATACATTTTAGAAATTAGTCAGTATAGTAGTTTTGATATTGATCCACGTAGATTTGTTCTCACAACAAATTCATTTGTAATGAATAATAGCAAATTTGAAGCGGGTTATTTAGCGCCTAATACCCAATATTTTTGGCGCGTAAGAGGTTTTTCTCCCTATATAACTTGCCCTAATACAAGCGTTAGCTCTTCTGGATTTTCATCTGTCGGTCAATTTACAACCGGATCAACTTCGGGCGTTAATCAAATTCCAGGGGTGAAAAACTTTAGTATCCAACCTAATCCCGTAACTTCAGAATCGGGATTTGTTGATGTGGCTGTTACTACTGAAAGTTCTTTTGCAGCGAATATCAAAATTATAGATATGCGTGGTATAGTAAGAGCGAGTCAAACAGAAAAATTTTATGTAGGTTTAAATACCGCCCATTTGTCGACTTCTAATTTGGCACAAGGAATATATATAGTGAGTGTTGAAAGCGATAATAATGTGATGAACGAACGATTAGTGGTAACCCACTAAAAATGAAGGAATTAAAAAATGAAGGAATTAAGAAATTTTCCACTCTTTCATTCCTTCATTTCTTAATTCTTTCATTCCTTCATTAAAAAAAATGAACCACATAGCGCATTGTGTTCTATCGGGAAATAATCCTGATATTCTTATCGGAAATTTATTGACTGACTGGTTAAAACCTGCGCAAAAAAAAGTGCTAAATCCAAAATATAATTTGGGTTTAGCACTTCATTTTTGTATAGATGATTTTACAGATGCGCATCCCGAAGTTAAAAAAGCAAACAGTTTAATAAGCAATTTTGCAGGAAAATATGCACCTGTGGTGACTGATATCTTTTTTGATTATCTTCTCATTGAAAATTGGCAATTATATCATTCAAGCCTGAAAGTCAATCCAAACCACATGGATTTTTTTCAATCGGTGTATAAAATCATAAATGAAGATTTAAAAAATATTCCTGAAGCAATTTTGCCAAGATTGGTTTCTATGATAAAAGCTGAATGGTTGAGCAGTTATACGACTCAAGAAGGTCTGGAAAGAGTTTTCAAAATGCTTAAAAAACGCACCCATTTTGAAAATAATCTTGATAAAATTGTTCCAATTCTTTTTGAGTTAAAACCAGAACTTGATAATTGTTTTCAAGCTTTTTTTCCTGAATTGATAGAAAAAGTAAAGGCGTTTTATTAACTATTAGCCAGAGGGCTTTCCTATAAAAACCTTATGAAGCTAAAATCTTGGAATTTGTGAAACTTTTGTTTCTTTGTTCCTTTGTGGTGTAGAAATTCGCGGCTTATTTTCACCACAAAGGAACAAAGAACAAAGATTTCACAAAGACTCACCATAGATTGAGAATGAGTTTTTCACTCATCACTCACTCTTTATCTTGCTTCTCCAACCCTTCCATTAATCGCGTAGCAATGCGCAAAAAATCCATTTCAGTAATGACGCCAATAAGTTCTTCGTCGGCATTAACCACTGGCAAACATCCGATTTTATTATTTCGCATAATCGCTAAAGCATCCATGAGTTTTGTTTCTGGGTGAACTGTTTTTGGGTTTTTAATCATAATTTCTTCAACGGTCACCTCTTTTTCATCTTTTTGACGATAACTCGAAGCGAAATGACGCAACAAGGTGCGCGAAGAAATGAGACCCACTAATTTACCTTTCGAATCTTCAACGGGCATAAAACGAATAACGCGCCAATCCATGAGTTCAGCTACTAAATCGACGATGTCATCTTTTTGAGCAGTGAATAAATCGGTTTGCATAAATTCTTCAACACGGAGTTTAGCCGGAGAGTAACGCTCTAAAGTATTAATATCTGGAATTGCCCATTCATGTACTGGTTTATCTTCCCATTGGTTTTTGGCAATAGCAGAAGTCATAATTGTAAGTGCCTCATCAATATTAACATCTTTGACTAATTTTGTAAAAGTGCGCAATTGCCAGCGCGCACCCGTAACGTGTTTATCTGCGCGTTGCTCAATAACTCCCATATATCGCTCAATATCTTCCTCGTTTATTTTCTGATGCTTCAATCCTTCGCGTGCAATAGGTAAAAGTTCATCGAGAATGAGTTCGCGAGGACTGACTTTAGAATCGTTGAACCAAGTAAATTTTGTATCGAAGCCGAACTTCGCGGCTTTATCGAAATTATCGCGCACATCTTCGAAGGAAATATTTTGTGTGATGTCTTTGTACTTTTGCGCATAACCGATCATCAGACCCAACCAAAATGCGGCATTCGCTGAAGCATCAATATTGCTTGGTCCAGCAGGTAATACACGACATTCGATACGTAAATGTGGTTTGCCATTCGGACTTATGCCGTAGCACGGCCTATTCCAACGGTAAACGGTTGAATTATGAATCTGAAGGGCGCGCAATTTAGGAGTAATACCGTTTTTGACAGAATCAAGAGAATTTTCTTCCACATCGTCGCCGAGTAAAACGCGAAAACGCGCTATATCTTCTTTATAAATTTCTAAAACCGAATTAGTTAACCAACCAGAACCAAAATTGACGCGTGGTTTGCGCTCGCGCAAATGTTCGTGGCTTGTGCGCGTATCGAGTGCTTGTTGGAACAATGCAATGCGCGTTTCATGCCATAAGCGCCGACCGAAAACAATAGGTGAATTGGCTGAGATAGCTACTACGGGCGCAATCAACATTTGCGCTATATTATAATACTGTACAAAATTTTTAGGCGATACCTGCAAATGAATTTGATAACTTGTGTTACACGCCTCAAGTAGTGGGGAATCATGTCGAATCAATAATTCATCAATACCATCAAGTCGCAATTCGAAATGATTATTCCCACGTAAACTATTTTCTTGAATACTTTCAATGAGTGCATGATAACGCGGCTTAGGCGTGAGATTTTCAATATTTAAATCGAATTTGCGCAAAGTGGGCAAAATACCTGCTAAAACAACCTCAGCGCCAAATTCTTTACATGTTTCTCTTATAATTTGAAGATAATCCCAATTCTCTTTTTCCATTTCACGAAGCGCAGAACCTTTAAATTCGCGCGGCGTGAGATTTGTTTCTAAATTAAACTTCGCCAATTCAGTTCCAACCCAATCGTATTGTTTCAGTTTCTCTAAAACTTCAATGTTAATCAAAGCGGGTTTATAAGTATCGCGTTCCACCAAACACATTTCTTGTTCAGCACCAATGCGCACAATATCATCTTCGAACCAATCGTTTTCAAGCATAAAACTCAGCGCCTCAACATCTCGAAGCAATTGTTTTACAAAGTGGTTCATCTGGTTTTGGTCACGAACAATTTTGACTTTAGCTTCTCCCATTTTAGTTGATAATTGATAATTGTTAGTTGATAATTGTTA
>JAYWBA010000134.1:0-14655 GCA_043781915.1 Saprospiraceae bacterium | reverse complement strand
AAAAATTGATTGACACTAATTCAAAAGAAATTGCGCTCGGCAATCAACTTTTCCCTGTTTTTTTAAAACTGGAGCATCTACACGTACTTATTGTCGGTGGCGGATATGTTGGTTTTGAAAAAATTTCTGCTGTTCTGACTAATTGTTTTTCAACACGCATCACTGTGGTTGCTACTAAAATTTCTGAAGAAATAAGATCGTTTACAGAACTTTATCCAAATGTAACGCTTATTGAAAGACCATTCGACATAACTGATTTAAACGGAAAAAATATTGTGCTTGTCGCCACCGATAATAAACTGCTAAATATAAACATTAAAAGAAGAGCTGGCATGCAACGGATTCTTTGCAACGTTGCTGATACACCGAGCCAATGCGATTTTTATCTATCGAGCATTGTCCAAAAAGGCGATTTGAAAATTGCCATTTCAACCAATGGTAAATCTCCCACAGTTGCCAAGCGTTTGAAAGAAATGTTCAATGCTTTCATCCCAGATGAACTCAATAAAATTCTCACCAACATGACGCACATTCGAGAAACATTAAAAGGCGATTTTGCTGCCAAAGTAAAAGCTTTAGATGAAGTAACGTCTAATATGGTTGCGGAAAAAACAGACAATTAGTATATTCCTTTCGACCTCTGCTATTCCTCTGCGACTCTGCGTTAAACCTCTCCCTTTTGGTGATTAACGCGGTGTGCACAGTTTTCGCAGAGGTCGCAGAGTTTATGTCAATAAATATAAAAACCTGTCTAACTTTGTGTTGAAAAATCCAACACAACATCATGGTTCGAACTATAATTTTTTTGATTTCTTGTCTGATAATTTTACCATTTATCGCTTTTCGATACGATACACCGCTCAATGCCGAGCAAAATACAGCATTCTTGACTGCTATTTATGCCATGGTAGGTGTTGCTTTGACATGTTTTATCGTGAGTGAGTTAACACACAATTGCAGCCAAGTCGATAAACTTTGGAGTATTGTACCTATATTCTATGTTTGGTTTTTTGCTTATTCAGCGCATTTCAATACGCGATTAGTTTTAATGGCGATTTTAGTAACGCTTTGGGGTGTTCGATTGACTTATAATTTTGGAAGACGTGGTGGGTATAATATTGTTCCATGGCGCGGTGAAGAAGATTATCGCTGGAGTGTTTTGCGGCAAAAACCTTTTTTAAATACGCGTGGCGGATGGGCGATTTTTAATTTGGGTTTCATTTCACTCTATCAAAATGCACTGATTTTATTGTTTACTTTACCTGCGCTTGTTGCATGGCAAGGTGCAGAAAAACCTATTAGCGTGTTCGATTTGATTATCGTATTGGCTTTTCTCGCGTTTTTAGTCATTGAAACCATTGCCGACCAACAACAATATGATTTTCAAACAGAAAAATATCGTCAGTTAACAGATATCAGCAGCCCCTTTTCAGGTATTTACGATAAAGGATTTTGCACCATAGGTTTGTGGTCAAAAGTGCGCCACCCGAATTATACCGCCGAGCAAGCTATTTGGTTCACTTATTATTTTTTCAGTGTTGCCGCAACGGGTCGTTGGATAAATTGGTCGTTAGTTGGTGGGATACTTTTGATTTTATTATTTATCGGCAGTTCCGATTTCAGCGAACAAATTTCGAGCGGAAAATATCTAGAGTATAAAGATTATCAGAAGCGGGTGCCGAGGTATTTGCCGTTTAAACTATCGTAGATTGTGGTTTCAGCAGAAATCTATAGAAATTGATAAACATTAAACTAAACCAATTTTCGAATGAATAATACTACTGTTCCAATATCTCGTCTCGCTTCTGTTGATGCCTATCGCGGATTTGTGATGCTTTTAATGATGGGAGAAGTTTTGAGTTTTGGTAAAGTCTCAGCAGCTTTACCAGATAGTAGTTTCTGGAAATTTTTAGCATTTAATCAAGATCATGTAGCGTGGGTAGGTTGCTCATTGCACGATATGATTCAACCTTCTTTCTCTTTTTTAGTCGGTGTAGCATTGCCTTTTTCAATCGCAAGTCGCACAGCCAAAGGTGAATCGTTTAACACTATGCTTTTTCATGCCATTCGTCGGTCATTGATACTTATTTTTCTCGGCTTTTTCTTGCGCTCTATACACGCCAAACAAACTTATTACACTTTTGAAGATACACTCACACAGATTGGTTTGGGTTATACGTTTTTGTTTCTGCTCGGTTTTAAATCTTTTAAAACAATAATGATAAGTCTGGCAGTTATTTTGGCGGGTTATTTTACACTCTTTGCGCTCTATAATTTTCCTTCGGGCAGCTTCGATACAACTCAAACAGGTGTTGCCAATACTTGGGCAAACAATGCCACCGGTTTCGCTGCACATTGGAATAAAAATGCCAATTATGCTTGGTGGTTCGATAGATGGTTTTTAAACCTTTTTCCACGCGAGTCGCCGTTTTTATACAATGAAGGTGGTTATACCACGCTTAGTTTTATTCCAACACTTGGCACAATGATTTTAGGTTTGATGGCTGGAAATGAATTGAAAAGCAACACACTACAATTTGAAAAAATTAAAAAATTCGGAATCTATGGCATAGGTCTTATAACTTTAGGATTGGTTTTTCAGTTTCTCGGCATTTGTCCCATCGTAAAACGTATCTGGACACCAACTTGGACATTATTTAGTGGTGGAATTTGTTTTTTGTTGCTTTCGCTGTTTTACTATACCATTGACATCCTTAAAACACAAAAATGGTATTTTGTTTTAACCGTTGTAGGTGCTAATTCCATCGCGGCATACGTCATGGCGCATACCATTGATAGTTTCATTAGTTCATCGCTTTACATTCATTTTGGAAAAAATTATGCAACATTTTTGGGAACAGCTTTTGCACCATTCATACACGGTTTTTTTGTTTTATTTTTTGAATGGTTGATATTGTTTTGGATGTATCGGAAAAAACTTTTCATCAAAATTTAGCCACAATTTAGTTTGTAAAAATAGAATTATTTTTAGGAAATATTATTCGGCTTCACCAAATTAGATGGTTGATAAAAATTTTTCGAAAAGAAATCTATGGTAAATCAGTTAAAACTGCTTCATCTATGTTCTAAATAAAATTTTTTAAACTTGAAGCACCAATTTTGCGTTCACCATTCATCATTCATCTTTCATAAAATATATGCTCCCTTTCTTAGAATCTTTAAAAATACAATCAAAAAACGCTGGTACATCAACAGGTTTAAACAGTTATTTCGGCGAACATTTTATCGACAGTGTTTCACCCGTTGATGGAAAATTTATCGCATCTGTTTCTGTGACGGATGAAGAAACCTATGCGCAAGTCATTAAAACAGCACAAGAGGCATTCGAAATTTGGCGCACAATGCCTGCACCAAAGCGCGGAGAGATTGTTAGACAATTCAGCGATGCACTGCGAGCGCACAAAGAAGATCTCGGCAAATTGGTGAGTTATGAAATGGGAAAGAGTTTGCAAGAAGGTTTAGGCGAAGTGCAAGAAATGATTGACATCTGCGATTTTGCAGTTGGTTTAAGTAGGCAACTGTATGGATTGACTATGCACAGCGAGCGACCGAGCCACAGGATGTACGAACAGTGGCATCCGTTGGGTGTAGTTGGAATTATTTCTGCGTTCAATTTTCCTGTTGCAGTTTGGGCATGGAATGCGGCATTAGCTTGGGTGTGTGGTAACGTAACTGTTTGGAAAGCGAGCGAGAAAACGCCCGTTTCGAGTATCGCGTGTCAGAATATTTTTCGCGCAGTTCTGAAGGTCAATAATGTTCCTGAGGGTGTCTCTAACATCGTTAGTGGTGATTATAAAGTTGGTGAATTCATGACGAGTGATGTAAGCGTACCGCTCATTTCGGCAACGGGTTCGACGCGGATGGGCAAAATTTTGGCAAAAACGGTGGCAGCGCGATTAGGTAAAACTATTTTAGAACTCGGTGGAAACAATGCGATTATTGTTGCGCCTTCGGCAGATTTGCAAATGATTATTCCCGCCATTGTTTTTGGTGCGGTTGGCACTGCTGGTCAACGCTGTACTAGTACAAGACGATTGATTATTCACGAAAGTATTTATACTGATGTTTGCGCGCGATTGGTAAAAGCCTACGCACAATTGCGTATTGGAGATCCACTCGATCAAAACAATCACGTCGGACCAGTGATTGATACGCATGCTGTAGCGAATTACAACCATGCTTTAGAGCAAATTAAACTCGAAGGTGGAATAATGTTGGTTGAAGGCGGCGTGCTTTCAGGTGAACATTTCACAAGTGGCTGTTACGTAAAGCCCTGCATTGCAGAAGTTAAAAATCATTTTGCTATTGTTCAACACGAAACTTTTGCGCCAATTTTATACGTCATGAAATATAAAACACTCGAAGAGGCGATTGCTTTGCAAAATGGAGTGCCGCAAGGTTTATCATCATCAATAATGACGAACAATTTACGTGAGTCAGAATTGTTTTTGAGTGCAAACGGCAGTGATTGTGGCATTGCCAATGTGAATATTGGTACAAGCGGTGCAGAAATCGGTGGTGCATTTGGTGGCGAAAAAGAAACAGGTGGCGGCAGAGAATCGGGTTCGGATGCTTGGAAAGCATATATGCGCCGACAAACCAATACAATTAATTATTCGACAAGTTTGCCGTTAGCTCAAGGAATTAAGTTTGATATTTGACCTCTTAACCTCGTAGGTTTTGATTATCGCTCTTGTTTGCCAGTTTCCCGCAGATTCAGCAAATTTTTTCACAGATTCAGCAGATTCTCTGAATAATAGCAAAACAGATCTGTCCCTACCTCGTAGGGACGAGAAAATCTGCTAAATCTGCGGGAAACTGATTAAAATTCAGCTTTAGCTGAATAATTAAAAACAAATTTTCTTTTTTAAACAAATAATTATACTTTTGCGCCACAAAATTTTTGAGTCCTCAAAGATTACCTTGCCAGAGTGGTGGAATGGTAGACGCGCTGGATTCAAAATCCTGTGAGGGCGACCTCGTGAGGGTTCGAGTCCCTCCTCCGGCACAAGCGTTTGAGCGAAAGTTCAAACGCTTTTTTTTAAGGAATATCGATTCTCATTCGTAATTGTTTCTAAAAAGTTAGCGTTTTTTAGGACCATTCGCCAAAACAAAATTGGCAACTTGTTGCCCGATTTTGTGCGAAGCTGTATTGTCAAAAGTAAAATGCACCCCAACATAGATTCGACTATCGGCATTTTCCGCCTCGCCAATGCTTAAACTTTTGATAATACGCGCATCTTCTCCTGCCGTAGTTGTGTGCAATGTGAGCGTGTTATTGTCGCCGTAGAATTTTTTCAACACTTCAAATCCCGCCGTAACCGTTGCGGTGTGCCCACTCGGATAACAAGGGTGTGTCGGTGTTGAAATGAGCGGTGACCAATCAGCATAATTGTTGCCAACTGAACCATCTGCATTAGCGTTGAGCGCTGTAACGGGTCGCCAAAAAAGGTAAAAGTATTTAGCATCCCAAACGGCTATGCGGGCATCCGCTTCTGCAATATCAGTCAAGGCAAAAACCAATGCCGTTTCTTCCAACGTTGATTTGTTGCTTTGCGCCAACAATCGAGCGACTTCATTCACGGTCAATTCTACATCTTGTTTGTAAAATTGGCCAATATGAGTTTGCTCACTCGTTCGCGAAGTACTTGTCGCTGATCCTAAGTCTTTTACCATCGCTAAGGCTGTATTGTAATCAGCCGAACCAACCGAAGGTGGGGCTGCTGGGCGGAATTGTTTGGATTCAGTCAACAAAAAAGGTTTCAGATTAGCCCACTGTTGGTTGATTCCAGGTGCAAAAGCGGGAGGAGTTGCGCAATATACACCCACGCCTGTATTGGAAGGTGACGTATAATTCATATTTGGGTTAGAGCCATCATTTGCTCGCAACGCGATGATGTCGTTTGCTGCTGCACTTCCGATGCTCTGCCCATTAGAAATTCCATCTTCTTTAATTTGGCTAATGCTCGATGTGAGTGCAGAATCCAAAAATACTTTTTGGTCAGGAAAATAATGAGACAAAACAGTATATGCCGCTTGCACTGCTGCCGCTTGTGCCGATGCTTTGCCCGAAACATTTACCGAAATATGGTAGGGCGTACCGTAATTTTTTATAGAATTAACCGCGTCATATACGGCAATAGCTTCAATAGCATCAATCCTTGTTGCCAAATTGCTGTTTAATCCCGCTTTTTTGGTGGCGTTAATGGTTATCAAGTTCCAAGAAATAACTAAATCTCCATTAACCACAGACGAACTGCTTGTTTTACAAAACGAAAATAGGAGAAAGCCAATAACAATAGGAGCAAAAAATCTTTTTTTCATTTTACAACATTTATTATCATAAATTACAACTGGAGTGAGATACGCTTAGTTAACCCGTGCCAGTTGATTTATTTTGATGCAAAGATATAAAGGAAATTTTTATAAAAAATTTCATATTGAAAAATACAAAAATTACTGCTTCACCAATTTCTCAATAAACCGACCGCCTTTAGAAATCACTTCAACAATGTAACAAACCGCTGAATCTGCGAGAAAATCTGCGAAATCAGCGGGAAATTTGTCGCGCATAAAAAGTTTCATCTGTCCTTCCAAAACTTTTTCTGGCAGTTACAGAAAAAATATCGTAATTTTGCATTTTATTTATTTTAAAGGTAATAAGAACCTGTTTAAATTTTCTGTTTTGTCTGAAATTAAGTCTTTTTAAATGATCCCTACAAGTAGGGACAAATTTTTCTCAATGTAGCCCAGCTATATGTCCAAAATTTTAAAATCTCTGATTCAAAAATACAATACTTTCAACTCAAAACAGAAAACCTAAACAGCTTCTAAAAATTTACCCACCTTATTATTTTCATGTCAAAAAAAACTGGCGTTCCTGCTGAACGCAAACTTACTTCAGCCGAATTACTCAAAGCAATTTACAAACTATATAGTGAAAACCCTGGGAAGAAATTTACATCGGGTCACATAATAGAAAAACTCAGAATTAGCAACAACAAAGATTCGGTGAAACACGCACATTCTAAATTAGATGCAGAGGGCGTGTTGCAACCTTTTATTTCGGCACCACGCAAAAAAGTGGGCGAGCCACATTCTAACACCCGCAGTGCTGCATTGCGCGAACCGCGAAAATTTTCTTCTCCGACTTCCTCAGCCCAACGCGGCACTTACGAAGGCATTGTAGATGTAACCCGCAGCGGTGCGGTTTTCGTTACCGTAAAAGAGTTCGAAAAAGATGTTTTTGTGCCTGAAAAATTTATGAACACTGCACAACACGGCGATACCGTGCAGATAAATGTTTATTTTTCGGCAAGGAGAAATCGACCTGATGGCGAAATTGTAAAAGTCATTAAACGCGCCACCGAAAATTTTATCGGCACATTGCAATTAATGAAAAACATTGGCGTCGTTGTTCCCGATAGACTCAATATGCCTGGCGTTGTCGTTTCTGTCGATAAACTCATGGGTGCGAACGATGGCGATAAAGTGACAGTTAAGGTGACTGACTTTGGCGAAAACAACCGATTGAAACGCTATAAAGGTGAAATCACGGGCGTGCTCGGAACACCTGGCACGAGCGACATTGAGATGAAATCGATTTTAATCAATCACGGTTTCAATATTCTTTTTCCTGAAGATGTGATTAAAGAATCGGAAAAAATTAAAGACGATATCCAATCGGAAGTGGCGCACCGTCGCGATTTCAGAAAAATCACGACGTTTACCGTCGACCCTTTCGATGCGAAAGATTTTGACGATGCGATTTCATTTGAAGTTCTCGCCAACGGAAATATCGAAATCGGCGTGCATATTGCAGATGTAACACACTACATTAAACCCGGTACCGCTTTAGACAGAGAAGCCTATCACCGTTCAACATCAGTTTATTTGGTCGATCGCGTTTGCCCGATGCTTCCTGAAAGACTTTCGAACGAATTGTGTTCGCTCCGACCGAACGAAGATAAATTGACGTTTTCCGCTGTGTTTGAATTCGATGATAAACATAATATCGTCAATAAATGGTTTGGGAAAACCATTATTCACAGTGCGCGCCGATTCAGTTACGAAGAAGCGCAACAAATTTTAGAATCGGGCGAAGGCGATTTAGTGCACGAGCTTATTACTGCTAATAAAATTGCGTATGCGTTGCGCAAAATACGTTATAAAAACGGTGCAATCAATTTTGAAACAGAAGAAGTTAAATTCAAACTCGATGCCGAAGGTGTGCCTGTCGAAGTTTTTATAAAAGAACGCAAAGACGCGCATTTACTGATTGAAGATTTTATGCTTTTGGCGAACAAAGAAGTCGCTTATTTTATGTCGCACAAAGAAAAAGGCGTTGAAGTACCGTATATTTATCGCATTCACGACGAGCCCGATATCAATAAAATTGCAGATTTCGCCATGTTTGCGCGCACTATGGGTGTGAAAATGAATATCGATACACCCAAACACATCGCCAAATCGCTCAACGATTTAGCTAAATTAGCTGAAACAGATGATAAAATTAAAATGCTCACGCCTCTTGCGATTCGTTGCATGGCAAAAGCAGCCTATTCGAGCGATAATATTGGTCATTACGGATTAGCTTTTGAATATTACAGCCATTTCACTTCGCCCATTCGCCGTTATAGTGATGTGTTAGCGCATCGTATTTTGTTCGAAAATTTAAAAGGAACGGTTCGGGTGAATAAAGAAAAACTCGAAGAAGAATGTAAACACATATCAGCCCAAGAACGCAAAGCGGCAGAATGTGAGCGCGAAAGTGTGAAATACAAACAAGTGGAGTATATTCAGAAGCATATTGGCGGCACATTCGATGGCATTATTAATGGCATGAACGATCGCGGATTTTTTATTGCGCTTACGTTGTATTTTGCAGAGGGCATGGCAATTTTCGCACGCTGCCCAGAAAATTTTGAAGTCGAGCCTTCGCGTTTGCGCGCTAAAGGTTCGCGGACGGGTAAAACGGTTACGATGGGTCAATCTGTAAAAGTACAGATTGTAGATGCTGTTTTGCAAACACGGCAGATTGATATGCGACTCATTGAGTATTAGGGAATAAGGAAAAAGGAATAGGGAATAATTCAAACCCTACACTTCGTTAAAAAATTGTAATTATTCAGCTAAAGCTAAAATGTTCATCAATTGAAACGCGGATTTTCGCAGATTTAATCGCGAATTTGACACGGATTTTATAAGTCTAATTTTTTTTAGTCAAAATCCGCGATGTATCCGCCAAAATCTGCGAAAATCCGCGTTTCCATTGATAAACATCAAACAGTAACAACAAATCAATTTAATCCCAAATTATTTCGTGAAATTGCGAAAATAGCTTTATTATTGCATATTAAATTTTATGCAATATGCTCAGTGCACCAACTATTTCTAACAACTATATTCAAAACGAAACGTCAACCGTTTCATCAATCTTTAATGCGCAACGCGCTAACGCGAATTCCATAGCGCAAACCGATGCTTCTCAACGCATTGCGAAATTAAAAAAGTTAGAAGCTGCAGTTTTAAAATACAGACTTGACATCAACGAAGCGTTGTATGCTGATTTTAAAAAACCAGCAGCTGAAGTAGATTTAGTTGAAATTTATCCGTTGTTGACCGAGATTCGGTTGGCTTGCAAAAAACTATCCACCTGGATGCAAGCTGAGCGCGTGTCTATTCCGCTCTCATTGTTTGGCACATCAAGTTATATTCAGTACGAACCCAAAGGTGTTTGCCTCATCATTTCGCCTTGGAATTTTCCAGTGAGTTTAACATTTGGTCCATTGGTTTCTGCTATTGCAGCCGGTAATGTTGTAGTGATAAAACCATCAGAAATGACGCCGCATGCCAGCGCATTGATGGGTAAAATAATTTCAGAAATTTTTGAACCGAACGAAGTGGCCGTCGTTGAAGGCGATGCGAGCGTTGCTACTGCTTTATTGAAATTGCCATTCAATCATATTTTCTTTACGGGTGCACCATCAATAGGAAAAATAGTAATGCGCGCTGCTGCTGAAAATTTAGCATCTGTCACTTTAGAATTGGGTGGAAAATCGCCAACAATTGTAGATGAAACCGCCAATATTGACCGCGCTGCCAAACGCATTATGATGACAAAGTTTACCAATTCTGGTCAAATTTGCTTGGCACCCGATTATATTTACGTTCACGAAAGCAAAAAAGATGAGTTCGTAGCGGCATCGAAAAAATGGATACCTTACTTTTTTGGTAACTCACCCGATAAAATGCAAAGTGGTGATTTTACTCACATGGTAAATGCGCGCCATTACAGTCGCGTAAAAAAATATTTGGATGATGCTGTTGAAAAGGGTGCACGCATTCTTGCCGGTGGCAACTTAAATGAGAGTGCCAATTTTATTGAACCGACACTGCTCGATAATACAAACGAGTCAATGTTGATGATGCAAGAAGAAATTTTCGGACCGCTATTGCCAATTCGCACTTTTTCGCATTTAGATGAAGTGATTAATCACATCAATGCGAATGAAAAACCGCTTGCGACGTATATTTTTTCGAGCAGCAAGTCAAATCAACGCGCTATCCTGAAACGCACGTCTTCGGGAGGTGTGACTATTAACGATGCCGCTATTCATTATTACAATGGCAATTTGCCTTTTGGTGGCGTGAATAATTCAGGTATCGGCAAAGCGCACGGTCATTTCGGATTTAAAGATTTTTCAAACTTGAAAGCCGTAACGGTTCAAAACTCGCCGTTTTCTGGTATCGAAATGATGTATCCACCATACACAAACCGCATCAAAAAATTAATTGATTTGACGATTAAGTGGCTGTAGTTTAAGGAATAGCTATTAATTGACAGACAAAATATAAAATGAAAATTTTTATAGAAACCGGGAGACTCATTTTAAGGAAGATATTATCATCGGACGAAGAAGGACTTTTTGAATTAGACAGTAATCCAAAAGTTCGCACTTATTTAGGGAATAATGCCGTTGGAAATATGGACCTTCTTGCGCAATATGTTTCAAAAATGCGCGTAGAGTTTTGTAATAGATTATGCGCTAGCTGAGAGTATCCTTAGTAAAACAAAATACACAGTAATGAATAATTCAATTATCGACATCAGAGATATTATACTACCTAACGATTTAGTTGACGTTCAAAAACTTTGGTTTGACTATTTAGTTTGGGGAAACGATAAAATGCAATCGCTCTATGGTGTACATCCGCATAATCCTAAAGAAGCAGTTGAACAAGACATTAAGTCGATTGAAAAATTTCTACCACCCAACGGGCGACTTTTGCTTGCATTTATGGGTAATAAAGCTTGTGGAATCGGATGTCTAAAAAGTATTAATGAAGAAATAGGTGAAATCAAAAGAATGTATGTTGATCCATCTTTCAGACAGATTGGAGCTGGACGCGCTTTACTTCAATCCTTACTTAATGCAGCAAAAAACTCAGGTTACACAAAGGTTCGATTAGATAGCCCAAAGTTTATGGAAGCTGCGCATTCACTGTACAGAAGTTTTGGTTTTAAAGACATAGAACCTTATCCAGAAATGGAAATTCCAGCGGCGTTTAAAGACTATTTATTATTTATGGAATTAGATTTGTCTTTAATGATTGAATAAACTCTAAAAGGAAAAACCAGCTCGAACACCATATATAAAAACTAAGGTACTGTCTTAATTTCCAAAAAAAAGAAAAAAACATTGAAAATGCAGTAATAGCTACCACTTAAAAAAAGTATTTTCTAATTCGTTTAAACAAAAGTAGCTCCGACAAAGCAGAGCTACGCAAGATGAACTTTGTCGGTTTGTGCCGACAATTTGTTCTCTCTATTTATTTGCAAAATTATAACTTTTTTTGTAAATTTAAATTTGGAAATTAAGACAGTACCTCTGACCCGCGCTAAAAAAGTGCAAAAAACGTATTTAACATCTTTAAAAATAAAAGGTAAGGCTAAGGCCTAAAAAAACAGGAAATAGTTTACAGTAACAGAGTTAAACTTTAAGCAAATATAAAATTAGAGAACAGAAGGTCGAAATAAGCGTGTGCGTTATTGTAAGATGGTGCGCTTGCAAGGAATTCATTTGACACTTTAAAAAATAAAACAACTTTTAACAGCCTAAATTTAAGAACAGGATTGTAATTTTGTCGTTGTTCTTCATGCTAAACGAGCACTCTTATAACTTAACTCACTCAAAATAAATGGCAGACAACTCAGACGAGGAATATTTAGACAACCCAACAGATTCTCAAAAGGATAATTCTTGGGATAAAATTATTCCTGCGACTGAGACTGAAGTGACAAACTCAAATCAAGAAACTGAAAATATGGAAGTACACCATCATGCTCACTCAAACCATGGAAAAAAAACATTAAAAAATTATTTTTGGGAATTTTTAATGCTATTTCTTGCCGTGTTCTGTGGATCTTTGGCAGAGTATCAGTTGGAACATGTCGTTGAGCGTCAGAAAGAAAGAGAATATATCAAATCAATGATTGAAGATGCCAAAACCGATACTGCCAACATACAAGAAGCCATAGCGTTAAATACAAATAGAGCGCAACAGCTTGATACACTGTCATTTATTTGCGAAAATTATGACATGTCCGGCAATGATGATGAAAATATACATCGTCTTTTTAGATACTCAAAAAAACATCCTGATTTTATTACGCCCACAGAGAGAACAATGCTACAACTCAAAAACGCAGGTGGAATGCGGCTTATCAGGAACAAAAAAGCTGTTGATAAAATTATATTTTATGATGACATGAGTAAAAAATTAGCAGACCAACAAGCCTATTATGAACTTTATCAAAACAGGTCGATACAAATTGGAGCACAAATTATGAACTTTCAAAATTTAGGAATGCGGAAATCTGGGTTACAATTAAACAAGTTGGGACTTACAGAAACGGCAAAAAAACTTATTAACAGAGACAAATTAAAATTGATAGAATTCGGAAATACGGTACAACAATATCAGGGCGTTGTATCTTTTTATGTTGTCCGTTTGAAAGAAATGAATGAACGAGCAATACAACTTATTCAAACTTTAGAAAAAGAATATCATTTAGAAAATGAGTGAAATTTTTATAGAAACCGAGAGACTCATTTTAAGGGAGATATTATCAACGGACGAAAAAGGACTTTTTGAATTAGACAGCAATCCAAAAGTTCACACTTATTTAGGAAATAATGCAGTGGGGAATATGGGGCAAATTAGAGAAGTTATAAAAAAAATACAGCAGCAGTATATAGACTATGGTATTGGACGATTGGCAATAATTGACAAGGAAACAAATGATTTCATTGGTTGGACAGGATTAAAGTTTGTAACTGAAACCACCAATAATCACATAAATTTCTACGACTTAGGTTATAGACTTATAGAGAAATATTGGTGCAAAGGAATTGCAACAGAAACGACAAAAGCGACATTGAAATATGCTTTTGAGAAATTAAATTTGACAGAAATTTTTGGAATGTGTGAGATTGGAAACGTTGGTTCAAAAAATGTATTGGAAAAGACAGGTTTGAAATTTATAGAAACTTTTGACTTTGATGGGAGAAAATACAATTGGTTTAGAATTACAAAAGATGAATGGACAAGCGAGTAAAGCTAAAATTTCTGCGATTTCTGCGGGAAAATTCTTAAATCTACAAAATGAAAAAAGTGAACATTTTATTCGGTTTATTTTTTGTTTTTAGCTTTTCTTCGTTGTTAGCACAAGGTGAAAAGAATGAAATTCTATTATGGCAAAATGGCGCACCAGGTTCTGAGGGTAAATCATCGCTTGAAAAAGTGCGTATTGCAGAAACGGGTGATCATGTCATCAGTAATATTCATAAACCATCAATCACCACTTACATTCCCGAAAAAAATAAAGCCAACGGAATAGCTGTAATTATTGCGCCTGGTGGAGGACATAGAGAATTATGGATTGACCACGAAGGTTATAATGTTGCAGAATATTTAAAAGAAAAAGGGTTTGCTGCTTTTGTTTTAAAATATCGGTTGTCTAAAGATTCAAATTCTATTTACACCATTGATAAAGATGAATTAGGAGATATTCAACGCGCTATTCGGGTAGTAAAAAGTCGCGGCAAAGAATGGGCGATTGATACTGCCAAAGTTGGAGTGATGGGTTTTTCTGCGGGTGGTGAAGTGGCAGCATTGAGTGCCATGAGATTCGATAACGGCAATGCCAATGCAAGTGATGTTATTGAGCGTATTAACTGCCGACCTGCTTTTCAAGCATTAATTTATCCTGGTAATTCTGCTCGCTTCGAAGCTGTCAATAATGCTCCGCCTTTATTTTTGTTGGGTGGCTATAAAGATAGAGCCGATATTGCACAAGGTTTGGCAGAGGTGTATTTAAAATACAAAAAAGCTAATATCCCTACTGAATTACACATTTATTCAAATGCTGCTCACGGCTTCGGAATGAGAAAAAATAATAAAGGTCCTGTTGCAATGTGGCAACAGCGGTTAGTTGATTGGATTTATGACATTATGTTTAAGTAATTTTTCTTAAATAACGTGAGTTACGAATTGTAAAAGGCAAAATAGGACTCCATGATTAAAAAATCAAGCCGAATAGTGTGATTTTTGTGTTGCTTATTCACAATC
>JAYWBA010000133.1:0-5313 GCA_043781915.1 Saprospiraceae bacterium | reverse complement strand
TGATGGAAAAATTGTTCTTAATTTTACTAATGTGCCATTAACTGATTTTACATTCAATTGGTCACCCAATGTAAGTTCTTCAGAAATTGCACAAAACTTAGCACCAGGTACTTACAACTTGCGCATTCAGAAAAAAACAGACCCAACTTGTTTTGTCGATACATCATTCCAAATTTTAAAGGCTGTTGATATTGTCCCACCTACACCAACAATAATAAAAGCCTTATGCACTTCAGCATCAGGTTCGATTATTTTTACAAACGCAGGTAATAATACTTTTGCTTGGAGCGATGGCAATACGTCAGCTACAAGAACAAATTTGACTCAGGGTACTTATATAGTGAAAATTGGAGAGATTAATTCACAAAAATGTCTCATAATTCAAACCTACATTATTGATTCAATCAATAATTTGAAAAGTAGTTACACCGTTAATAAACAACCGACTTGTTCTGCCAATAATGGATCGGTAACAATTAATCCAACGGGGGGCTCAAATAATTACAGTTATTCTTGGGGAGGTACGAATACACGTTCGGGGTTGGGTACATTAACTTATTCTGTAACCGTCACGGACAAACAAACAGGCTGTACTGCCAATACATCCTTTACATTAGTGAATGAAAATGTTGAAGCTATAGTGGACGTAAGAAACGTGTCTCTACAATGCGCTGATGTCAACGATGGTAGTGTTAATTATAACGTTATTGCTGGCAAAAATTTCGTTTCGCCTGCTAAAGTCACCATTGTCGACGGGCAAAATAAGAGTGTTACCAATGGTACGCTGGGTGCAGGTTCTTATACTTTATTAGTGAACGATGCAACAGGTTGTTTCGTTACTCAAAAATCGTTTACAGTAGTAGCACCGCAGCGCGTTGTGGGTATAATAAGAGGTGAATCGCAAGTTTGCAATAACACCAGTACGCTTCTACAATCGACAATAACAAACGCCACTGCTAATCCTGTTTACCAATGGCAAAGGAGTTTCGATGGCGTTTCAAATTGGCAAAATATGGCTAATGCGACGTCGAGCACATACACAGTGAGTAATATAACTCAAAAAACTTACTATCGCCTTCAATTTACGTGTGGTAATTGTCCATCACAAATTTCAAATACACTCGATGTAACCAACGTAGCTTCACCTGTCGTTTCTACAGTAATTACAGGAAACACTACGTTGTGCGCAGGCGCAAAAATCATTATCAATAGCACCATTACGCCGAGCAATTCATTGTATGCTTATCAGTGGCAAACGCGTACAAATGGTTCAAACTGGATTAAAATACCAGGTGCGGTTTCAGCAACTTATACGGGTGTGATGAATGCCACAGCGCAGTATCGCGTTATTGTAACACCGCTCATTATAAATTGCGAAGTTATTTCTGATCTGCCTGTAAAGTTAACCTTGGGAGATTGTAAAGGCTCGATTGGAAATTACGCTTGGCTCGATTGTAATAAAAACGGTATTCAAGATGCTGGCGAAAAAGGTTTGAACAATGTGGGTGTTTCATTGAGTGGCACTGCCGACGATGGTACAACCGTGTCACAATTTATAACCACCGATGCCAATGGTTATTATAGTTTCGCCAATATTAAATCGGGTAAATACACTATCGTTTTCAGCGCTCCCGCAGGTACGAAAGCATTAAAATTCACAACTAAAAACGCGGGTAATGGTTCGAACGATAGCAAAGCAGATGAAACGGGTAAAACGGATGTCTTTACACTTTTACCTTCTGCAAGCATTGACAATATGGATGTTGGATTTTACGATGATATAAAACCGCAATTCACTTTTTCACCCCAAGATAAAAATATTGAGTGTGGTCAAATACCTCAATTTGATGTAGCGACTGCAAAAGATGAATTAGGTAGTGTTGTTACCATCGACTCTACAACCACAACTGCTAAAGGTTCTTGTCCAACAAAATATATTACCACACGCACTTGGATAGCTACTGACGAATGTGGCAATACAGCTTCTATTTCTCAAAAAATTTATCTCAACGACAATACACCGCCTGTTCTTGGCGCTGTACCTGCCGATGTTTCGGTGGAGTGCGGTAAAGTGCCCTCTGTGCCACAAAATATTACGGCAACCGATAATTGCGATGCTGTAGTACGCATTACATTCACTGAAAAAAAGGATAGCTTGTGTAAGTTTGATTATAAAATTTACCGCACTTGGGTAGCAACCGATTCTTGTGGCAATATCTCGATCCCTAAATCGCAAATAATAACCGTAAAAGATACAATCAAACCTGTTTTGGTGAATGTGCCAACAGATATTACAGTGGATTTTGCGAATAACGAAACGCTACCGCTTGTTCCTAAAGATGTTTTTTCAACAGATAATTGTGATCCTAAACCGAGTTTAGAATTTACGGAATCAGTGCCACAATTTCTCAGTAATTGTACTTCTACTATAAAACGCACTTGGAAATCCGTTGATGCTTGTGATAATTTTAATTCATTGACCCAAACTATCACTGTTTTAGATGAGATTAAAGACGTTTTAGTTGTTTCAAATATGCCTGAAAACTGTACGACTTCAAACGGTCATGTTGAATTTTCACCTGCTAATTATACATACAATTGGAGTGATGGAAAAGTGGGCGCTATTAGAAATGATTTAAAAGCAACTGATTATTTTGTTACCATCATTAAAAATAATTCGCCATACGCACCATGTTCTATTGTTAAAAAGATAATTGTTACTCGTGAATGTCCGAATAATTGTGTTGCGCCAATACTGACGGTTCAAAAAACAAATCAGACATGTGTCAAAGGAAATGATGGCACAGCTACCATAAGTATTTCGAATGGTAATGTTGCAGATTATAAGTTTACGTGGTCGCCTAACGTTGAATGTAATGACGTTGTATGTAACGTCTCTACCAAATTGGCACCGGGCGATTATATGGTGCGTGTAGAAAAATTAACAGACGTAAATTGTTTTGATGTCATTAAATTTACCATTAACGCTGCGCAAGATGTCGTAATCGCTCCGCCAGTTATCACCAATGCAGATTGTAATGCTTTAACAGGATCTGCTAATTTTGCAATAACCGACACGATAAAATACAAATTTAAATGGAGCGATGGCGATTCAAGTAGATCACGTACAGGCTTATCCGTGGCTATTTATACCGTTTCTGTTTCACGCGCCAATTATTGCGATGCAGTTATAACAGTTCCCATTAGCACAACGTGTACACAAACTTGTACACTTCCAAACTTAACAATGGCTGTTACAAATCTGAGTTGTGGCAAGAATAATGACGCATCGGCAACTATTAGCTTTGAGCCTTTAGCCTCGAGCTATGAATTACTCATCAAAGGGGATAATGGATTTATTTTAGATACTATCTTAACAGCTCAAAGCTCAAAGCTGATAGCTCAAGGCTTGACTGCAGGAAACTACACCGTCCGTGCTACAAAAGCAACGGATGTAACTTGCTTCACAGAAAAATCATTTACTGTACAGACAAGGCTTGCCTTGTCTGTTGCTGCGCCTCAAATATCACCTGCATCGTGTACTTCACCAACTGGTGCAATCAGCTTTCAGGTATTAGGTGTCAGGTATCAGGTAACAAGCGTACCGAGTGCGGTTTGGAAACTCACGGCTGATAGCTCAAAGCTCATAGCTCAAGGCTTGACTGCAGGGAGTTATTCTGTAACAGTATCAGATAGATCTGGTATACTTTGCCCAGTTGTTGTACCCGTTATTGTGCCGAACGAGAACCCTTTAAAAACAACATTTGTTATCAATAGCCAACCCACTTGCGGAAAACCAAATGGTTATGTGACTTTAAATACTACGGGTGGTTCGGGCGATTATTCGTATTCGTGGGGTGAAGGTAATTCGCGCTTTGTATTGTTTGCAGGTGTTACAACCGTAACAACTACTGATAGACAAACAGGTTGCCAAACGCAAGTGACCTTTACTTTGGTCAATCAGACCGTTGAAGCAATGGTGGAGATGGATACCATTATAAACTTGGCATGTAATGGCGATAAAAATGCGCGATTAACGTACAAAGTCACACCAGGGCAAGGTTTTCATTTCCCACTGACGGTTGAAGTGCGCGATAGCCAAAACAAGATAGTAAACAATGGTGCGCTTTGGGCTGGAAGATATGTTTTGGTAGTCACTGATTCATCGGGTTGTATTGCAGCGAAACGCAATTTCAGAGTAACGCAACCTGCACCGCTCACTTTAACTATTGTCAAAACAGATCAGACGTGCGATTCTTCAGCGCATATACTCGCTCAATTAGGTGGTGGAGCAAACAATTACGAATTACGCATTACGAATTACTCAACGCAAAGTACTACGCTCATCGGTCATAATTCATCACTCATAACTATTCCAAATGTACCCGTAGGAATATTTGGAATCACGGTAACCGACGCAGCACAATGTCAAATTTCAGCTAAAAATATAATCATCAGCGACTCTTGTTTGTGTCGCCCTCCAGTGATTGATTCTATTTCCTCTACTCCAGCCACCTGTGGATTGCCAAATGGTGGTGCAACGCTTGTTTTGAAAAACCATACCGAAGCGCTCTACCAATTCGATTGGTCGCCATCATCTGGCACGCCCAATAACTCAGGTAATGGCAGAACAGGTATTTCGAGTGGCGTTTACAACGTTTTAATTACTTCAACAAGCAATGCAGATTGTTTTGCAAATGCCACGGTGGGTATAGGAAGTTTAGATGGTCCGAAAAATATAACTTTCTCAACCAAACCAGCTACTTGCGATTTAGCAAATGGTTCTGTCGTTTTTTCACCTTTACCAGCCGATTCATTAACATATACGTGGTTGTTTGATGGCTCAAATGCTTATCAACGCAGCGATTTAAAAGCAGGCTTTTACCAAGTTTTGGTGTCTCGAAATTCACTTTCAAACTGCCCGACACTTTTGAACGTAAAGGTTGAATCTGTCAATAATTTACAAGCACAAGGTGTAGTAGCATTGCTCGCAACCTGTGGAGAGAGTAATGGTCAAGCTACTATTAACGTCACTGGCGCTAAATATCAATTGATATATTCGTGGGGTAATTCCAATACCAGAAGCGACTTGAAAGCAGGTGTTTATAGCGTTACAGTTATTGAAGCGCAATCGCAATGTCGCGCAGTTGCATCATTCACGCTTGCCAATAAAGTGCGTGGATTTGCCAAAATTAGCTTAAATGATAGTGTTATTTATACGCGCTGCTCAGATTCGAAAGATGCAACTATCAACTATCAACTATCAACTGACAACTATTTTGCGCAACCTGCAACGGTTAAAATTATGGATGC
>JAYWBA010000132.1:0-5384 GCA_043781915.1 Saprospiraceae bacterium | reverse complement strand
GGGGGCTATCGCACCGAGATGGATGCGCTTATAAAAAAAACAACTGCTAAGGATAAAGAAAAGGCGGCAGTTATCCTTCGTCAAAAAAGCTATATTTTTTCAGGCAAAACAGTTGAAGATTTTGAAAATAAGCGGTTTATAGTGGACTACCTTGACACTTTGATTGCCACTTATCCTGAACGATTTGCTGTGGTGCAGAACACCTATCAAAAAGCATTTGATGCTTTGACGGTTAAGATTAAAAAATTAGACCCCGAGAAGGCGAAAAATTTGTTTCACTACTAATAGTTGAGGGGCATTTTTGATTTTAACCCTATTAAAAATACATTTTTTTAACGGTAAAAAAACATTATTTTAATGATTTTAAAATGTATTTTCATTAAAATAGCCGCATTGAACTCAATCAATGCGGCTTTTTAAATAAAAATACTGAGGGGGTGCTTTACACCTCAAATATTTTCAATAAATATGCCGATGGATTGCTAACTGTTGTTTTGTTCAAATCCAAGTCGTACAACTGCTTCAAAATGGCTTGTTGTGTCGAGTGCGCGAAAATTTTATTGATTTGGGCGACATTTAAGCCGAAGTTTTTGAGACGCTCCACCGTTCGGTCAAATTTTGTCGGGTCAAAATGGGCGGGGCAGGCGACGGTAAGCACAGGCGCAATAACAGGCACAGGAAGGACGATAACAGGCTTTGGTTCGGGCTTGGCTTCTGGTTTGCGAAAAATAAAGTCAATAGAAACAATTTTCTTTTTGTGCTTCTTCAAAACATAATCAAATTTAAAATCCGCTTTTTCATTAATTTCGGTTTGTGCCGTTTTAAGGACATTTTTTTCAAAATTTGACCAACGACTATATTGTTCATTTGTCAATTCAAAACGTTCCCTAAGTTCTTGAGTAGATATACGCAAAAAACCTGTACTTTTGAATTGACACAACATTTCGTAGAGCCGCTTACTATATTTAGATTTAAGCGACGTCGCTACTTCTAAGCTAAAAATAGTAAAATTTTTCTTCAATTCAAAAAGATAAGGACGCATTTTCAAATCAATCCCAATTTCAACATTACCATTCAAATCATAATCAGCAGACGAAATAACTGTGATTCGGAGTTTAGTACCATCAGGTTTCATTATCACCAATTCTCGTGTAAGAAGCTTTTTAATAGCTTCATCAAACCTTTCTTGACGTACACGAGCATCTTTAGCGTCTTCAATATCAGAAATCGAAATTTTATAGAATTTAGAGGGAGGGTCATTATCTTCTATTTGAGCCATTACAGAGTATATGACGTTTTTTTCGAGCGCCGTCATTTCATAACGGGCAGTCGTCACTAAGTTATCTTGGACAATTAATTTATTTTTCATTATTTTTTATTTTGAGTGGCAAACATAGATACTTTCAACTAAAAAATATGTTTTTATTTGTCTTTTTTAGACATATTTTCAAAATGTACGTACATTGTTAATACCATAAAATGTCCACTTATGACTAAAAATTTATTACTTACTTTATTTTTTTAGCCATAAAAATGGTTGATTTGTAGGGTTATCCACAAAAAAATGTATTTACGACTAAAAAAATAAAGTAAGTAATAAATTTTTAGTCATAAGTGGACATTTTATGGTCGATGTTGGACATTTTATGGTCGATATTTGGACATTTTATGGTCGATATTGGACATTTTATGGTCGTAACACCCTATAACACATTCAAAATCAATGAGTTATGGAGCGTAAAAACCTTTAAAAACCTTTAAAAATTTTTTTAAAATTCACTAAAAAGCAAAAAGTGAATTTTTTTTAAAAAAATAGGTTTTAAAGAACGGCTAAAGGCATTTGTTTTTGTTGAATATTTCGCCGCGCCAACTATCAGAAACTTAAAAACATTCTGATAGTTGTGCTTAAAAAAGCCGCGTTGATTGAGTTCAATGCGGCTTTTTAAGGTAGATACATTTTAAAACCATTAAAAAAATGTATTTTTAATGAGATTAATCTTATTTTTACCCCGATTCTCAACTTATTCATTCCAAGCAAAAATTACTTATTGACGATGATTTACACTTTAGGCGGCATTAAAGGCGGCACAGGAAAAACAACGATTGCCACGAATCTGGCGATTATGCTGTCCCGAGCAGGACGGGATGTTCTGTTGGTGGATGCCGATGACCAAGGCACTTCTACCCTATTCACAGCGCGCCGCAATGAGGTCTTGGAAAACAAGGCTGGTTACTCGGCTATTCGATTGCGGGAAATGGATGTCTATCAGCAAGTCCTCAACATGAAGGATAAATTTTCGGACATCGTGATTGACACAGGTGGACGCGATACCAAAAGTCAACGCTCGGCTTTGGTCATTTCAGATATTTACATCTTGCCATTTCGACCACGCTCATTCGACATTTGGACACTCTATGATTCGATTGATTTGATTGAAGATTGCCGCCTTATCAATCCAAAACTAAAGGCGATTGGTGTGCTCAATCAAGCCGATTTTAAGGCAAGTTCTGAAAACGAAGAAACCAAAAGGCTGTTTGTCGAAGATGAAAAAATCAGCAAATCTTTGACCCTTTTGGATGCCCCCCTCAGTATTCGGAAGGCTTTTGCGACGGCTGCCGCAGGCGGATTGGCAGTTGTAGAACAAAAAAACAAAGACCCAAAAGCGATTGCAGAAATTCAACGTTTTTACGATTTAATCACAAATATTTAATTTTTTTCGTTAATAATCGTTTTAAAAATGTTTTTTTAATGTTTTTTTTAACGGTATTAAAATCATTTATTCAAAATTTAAACGTCCACATCATGGCATCATTGCTTTCCAGACCACAGACAAAAATAGAAGATTTTATCAATAAAGGCGGCACATCGTCAACTGTTGCCCCCCTCAGTACGGACTTGCCTAAAACATCCAAACAACGCGGTCGCCCGAAAGGAAGTATCAAAGAAGAACCGCCTTTGCGCGTTGAAATGCGCATCCCGCCACGCATCCTTGAAAAGATTGACAATGAGGTTTTGCAAGACCCCATTTTAACTTCCCGTCATGCCTGGTTGCTCAAAGCGATTCACGAAAAAATGGCGCGTGATTTAGGTGCTATTGTTTAAAAAACATTTTTAATTCCGTTTTTTTAACGGTAAATAAATATTTATTTACCGTTAAAAAAACGGAATTAAAAGGATAAAAAAACGGAATTAAAAGGTCAATTTACTTTTGCTTTTGTCCACTCTTTTGCCGATTGCTTGGCGTGCTCTACAATTTGGTGCTCATATTTTGACCGAACGTAAGGTAGGTTCATCCCTGTGTAAAATTTTTCAAAATTAGCTGCCGCTTTATCCAAAAACTGGGCGTATAATTCAGGATGTTGTTCCTGAAACTGCTCAACATTAAACATGTCGGGTTTCTGATAACTGGTTTTAATGGGACTCAAAACCTCCCGACTGTTTTCCGTATGTGCATGAGCGGCTTGTCCGTAGTCTGTTTTAATTGGACTCAAAACACCACTAATTGTCTGTTCTCCGACCCTTTTCTTAGGCTTTTCAGCCGTGTTGTTCAGTAATTGCTTTTTGTATTTGCCTAATTTTTCTAAAATATCTACCCAAACATCGCCGCTTTCAAATACCTTGTTTTTAGTCCACCACGTAACGAATGTCCTGGTTCTCAAGTCTTTTGTGTTGGTTTGAATGGCTGTTTTTTCAAAATACTGAATCGCTTTTTCAATGAAAAAATCTTCGTAGCCCTCAAATTCACTGCCTTTGATTTTGGGCAAAATTTGCTTGTAGGCGATGCCTTCAAAAATGCCATAATTCAACAAAATATGATAGGCTTTTAATTTAGCAGTGCTCAACACGGCTATTTCTTTGTCGCTTGGCGTGTAGGTTTTGATGTCGGTTTTAGGTTTGGCTTCTTTTGGAGGTTTAGGGGCTTGTAATTGTTTGGCTTCTTTTTGTTTTTCATAGACATTAAAAGCTACACCTGTCACCTTCCGTGCTGTTTTAATGTAATTGTATCCAACAGACATAGATGGCGCGTTTTCATTTATATCATCTCGAATTTTATCCAAAACGTTTGTTTTCAAATCAATTAACTGATGTTTGTACTTATCTGCTATTCCTAAAAGCGCTTTTAATTCTTCTAAAAAATACTTCATGGTAATCACCTCTTTTACGCCTTTAAATCTATCTTTTTCACATTTGAAAATGGAATACATGCGAATAGCATGTGTGTTTGACATGGGGACAATTTCCTGCATACCAATGTTGACATAATGATGAAGTTGCAAAAGAAACGGCGTCATATCTGGAGAAAATGCAAATTGTAATACCGTTTCGCCATTGGCAGCTATTAAGGGTTTGATGGATGAAAAAAAATTAATACGACCTTTTAATTTTTTGCCATTTAATAAAACATTAGATGGAAATCTTATCATTTTTGACATCAAGTTATCACACAGTTTCTCCATTTTTTCATAGAAAGAGCCATATTTATCATCGTTATCTCGTAACATTTCCTCTATCTCTTTGAGCGGGACTGTAATCGTATAAAATTCTTTTTCGTTTTTAGGGTCGAGATGTGTAACAAGATGATAAAAGACTTTTTGTTCTTTCGTTGTTAATCTATATTGAGCATTAAGAACAAAAATATTTTCAATTTTAGCGACTTGGTTAGAATTAGAATTATTCATTGACTTAGATTTTTAATGATTAAAAATGCAAAGATAGTTATAAAAATAATAAAAAGACTTTTTTTTTAAAACTCATTTTTTTGCCCCCCTTTTACTCATTTTTTCGCCCCCTTTTACTCATTTTTTCGCCCCCTTTTACTCATTTTTTCACCCCCTTTTACTCATTTTTTCACCCCCTTTTACTCATTTTTTCACCCCCTTTTACTCATTTTTTCGCTTCGTTTTTTAATCTTAATCAATTGATTTTCAATTAGTTGCTTGCAGCCTTAAAACTTAAAGAAAAGAAATTTTTTTTAAACTTCTTAAAACTTATATAGGCGATAAGATTTTTTAAAAATTTAATTTGTTTTTTTCTTTGTTTTTGTTTTTGTTTTTTATCTCCCCCTTTTCCGCCGCCCCCCCTCTTTATTCTTGCCTGTGTTGAACTTTAATGTAAAAACCTTACACTTTAGCCTACCAAGCCTAAACAGGGCTTAAAATCAAAACTTTGCTTGTAAAATGGTTTTGCTATTGAGGATGACAATTCCTGTTTGAGTAGTTCATATTTAAACTATGACAACTGTTTAAACATGTCATAGTTAAACTATGAAAATGAAATGTGCTATTTTCATAGTTTAACTATGAAAATAGCACATTTCATTTTCATAAACATTCACTGCTCTAATTTACCCCCCTTTTCGCGTCCCAATTTACCCCCCTTTTCG
>JAYWBA010000131.1:0-36004 GCA_043781915.1 Saprospiraceae bacterium | reverse complement strand
GAATTTTATTGGTTTTGAAGAAGATTTGGAGAGTGATATTAAAGAAATGGAAAACGATTTTCAGACTCAACCAATAATATTCAAACCCTTTTAAGCACTGACCAAGCTAAAACTTACGCTAATTCTTTAAGTTTTACGCATGAAATTAAGAGAGCGTTATCAAAATTGTATAGAGAAATCGAAAAAAATTATTGCTCAAATTGATGCGAAATATGGCGTGAAATAAACCTCGTAGGTTTTAAAAACCTACGAGGTTTTGAGCGATTTTCTATTTCCCATTTCGCACTAAAAATTGTTTGTTAACATAATCAGGGTAATTCCACGATTTCCAACTCATATAATCCAGACGATGGTGTAAACGTGCCATTTTACGGGCAAGATTTTTATCAAACTCGTCCTCAACCAATTTTTTATCAGCTCCTTGCCGAATCGCATAATCACCTATTAAACTCACATCGCTTTGTTTGGCGCATTCGATGAGGTAACCCCTTTTTTCAATGAGTTGAAACGTATTTTTACCTGAAATATCATTGAGCAGAAAACGCACGTCTAAATCTTTTGGAACGGTGTGTGCAATATTGTACTGTGTAATAAATGTGTCCCACGGAACACAACTCGCAATCACCAAAACAGCATAAAACGACCACGAATTGCGCGACACAAACCAAAAAGAAGTTTTTTTGTTTTTAATTTTTTGGTACAAAAACCACAAACAACCTAAAACCAAAACTAAAAAGAAAATAACGCCAATCCGTTTATAAGCCAAACCATAAGCATTAATGTAGTGTGCATTGCGCATACCAACCGATAATGCCAAAAAAGCATTTTGAATTAACCAAACTATTGCCAAAAATGTAGGGCTCAAGAAAGACTTTTTTTCTGAAACCTCCCCTGACTTTGTGCGGCGAAACAACCACAACAAAACACCCATAGCCAGCAAAATGCCGAAAATGAGAAAATACGTTCCTTCGTGCACAAAACTTTTCATTTCAGATGGGCTGAAACTACTGTGCTGATTGAACCAAACAAAAGGTAAGTCTGTCATATTGTTGAGCAGCAAAAGAAGGTTTGTTGTAATTAAAATCACAATGCCAATTTTGCGTGCATCTGTACCGTTGTTATTCACCCCTTCATTTATTTGATTGTGTGGAACATTCTCTTCGAAGAAACTTTGAAATTTAGTAAAATCAAATAGTCGGTGTTTCCACAAGACTGCACCTGTTATTGCGAGGCAAACACCGAAGAAAATAATATGACCAATATCGAATGCAAAACTAAAAATGCGTGCGAAAGCATCGAAAAAACTCGAAGTAGCAGACGCAAATCTCGGATTGGCAATAAAATAAATGATGAAGAAGATGCCTCCAACGATTGTGGACATAATGACGGGCAGAATGTAATTACGCCAACGCGTATTCCTTTTGAGTAACGGAATATTAGCCAAACTGTTTGCTATATTGCGCGGCACCTCTAAAAAATTTAGACCATAAAGCGCTGAAGCGAAAAATAAAAAGCGTAATTCAGGCAGCTGTGTTAAGCCTACTAAAAAACTAAAACTGATTAGATAAGCCAATACTGACAGATTTGAATTGGTAAACACCACACACAAAGCGATAATGAAAGTTCCAAGCGCAACCACTTTAACGGCGGGGTTTGAAAAACTTTCTCGATAGAAATAGTACAATGCACCTTCAAAAAAAATGGTGATTAATAAGACGTTAAGCCCGTGAAATTCTTTGAAAAAAAGAAAATCAAATAGAATAGCGCCGACTAAAACGGCGATGGATTGAATAACTTGTTTTTGCATCAGACGATAAAATTAAGGAATGAAAGAATTTAAAAATGAAATTTAAAAATCGTCAAGAAATTTATTTAAACAGCTTCTTAGTGTTTATGTACAATTAGCATTCTAAATCTGCTAATCAATTAACACTTTAAATCATGATTCAGACAGAAAAAAATTTGCTTGCGAATTTTTTCGGTAGGAGTGAATAATTCGTTTTGAAAGCGGCGTTTACGAATTCGTGCGCAATGTGTACCGCGCTCGTAATGCTTTTCGAAATCGAAAATGAGTTCGGGCAGTAAAATTAGACTCGCGGCAACTGTTCCCAAAACTTCAAAACTGTATTTACCGTTGCCAAGCAGAAAAAAATACAAGCGCGATTCGTCGCTGATTGTCGTTTTGTAATTGAACAAAACGTGATACACATCGTGCGTTTCGAGAAAAGGAATGAAATCAAAATTGTTGGTTTCTAAAAAAATACCTACGTCGCGACCGAGTGTTCCATCAGGAAATTGCAATAACTCTGCTTTAGTGTATTTCCATTTTTTATTTTTGGGCATGAGCGTTTTGTATATCGGCACTTGAACATTGACAATAGTATGCAATATGCGTTCGCGCAGCATGTAAAATTTTCGATAAAAACGAATCAGCCAACTGAACGCTACAAAAAATAAATTGAGCGTGATGATTCTAAACAAAATCACTGAACCCACAAAAGCGACATAACTCGGTGTCATAAAATTAAATTTAAAAGATTTACAAATTACTTTGTTTTACAAAGTTTAAAGACCAAAAAATAACCACTTACTGTGATTAAAATATTTCAATTGAAATCGGAAATCAGTTTTTGCGATTATCTGCTATTATTCTTAACTCACTCTTGTCTCGCTTGAATCCAACATTCCTTAAAGATGTACCTATTCGATAGATCTTATTTTCATTTTTCCTTATTACAAGCTGATTGCACCCTAAACTTTTTTCTGCTTCGGAACATTTTAAAGTTATGATGCTGTCTCTAATTTGATAAGTCCCTCTAAAAATATTAATTCCGCCATCATAATCGAATGAATACATATCAATAAACCAAAAACTACCATCTTCATTAAAGTCAAAATATGCTTTGCCATCGCTGCCCACTTTTTTGTACCCTTGAATAAGAATTGGAACATTTTCCTGCTGCTTGTAATAAAAATCTAAACCATAACCAATAATTATTAATGAAACTGCAATTATTGTTGGCAAAAAATTACTTATAGATTTATTTTCCTTAAATTTACTAAAATCAACAGCTACTAGAATCAAAAAAATAATTACACCTGTATTAATAATCAAGTTGCCAAAATGCCCAAATTCTTTTTCCCAAATTAAATATTGATAATTTAAAGCTAAAGCTCCGAGAAGCAGAACTATAATTGTACGGTGAAACTTATTCCCAATATTCATTTTTTAGAATTAAAAAACTTTACGTTTTATGAGATTGCCGACTATTGAAATGAATATGCCTATAATCATGACTTATTTCGTTTTTTTTATCAATTCGTCCAACGCGTTTAAATAATCCGAAAAAGCTTTTTTGCCAATATCTGTAGCTGTGTATATTGATTTTGGTCGTTTACCGACGAATTGTTTATTAACCGAGAGATAATTTTCGTTTTCTAAAAAACTGAGATGACTCGACAAATTTCCATCCGATAGTTCGAGCATTTCTTTGAACGTCGAAAAATCTACCGAATCATTGACTACCAACATCGACATGATGCTCAATCGTACCTGATTGTCGAAAGCTTTGTTTTTTAAATTATTGAAAATATCTTTCATGCTGCTGTTTGACCAAGATTAAACGGATTAATTGATTTGCAAGATTTTGACCATTAATCATTAATCGTTAACCATTATTTTTTTCGTATTTATAATACATCAACGCACCGTAAACTATATGTAAAACACCAAAACCTATTGCCCAAATCTCAATGGAATAATCGACGATAAAAAGTGCGCCGAGACCTAAAATAATTTCTGAAAAACCGAGATATTGCACTTCATGCAAAGTAAACTTACTGCCATTGAATAAAGCTAATCCATAAAAAACCAAAGTAGTTGCAGGAATGAGAAAAAGTAAACCATAATAGAGCAATGCAAAACAGAAAATTCCACCCGTTAACAATGGCACAGCCAAATTGAAAAGTAACCGTAGAGCTGATTGGTTAAAAATACTTTGCCCTTTTTTATTTGCTTTTTGCATTGTAAAGAATATGCCGAAAATAATTGCGCAGATAGCAGTTATACTACCATCTAAAAAAATAAAAGTGCGATAACTCAATCCCCACTTTTTACCCGTTTGAACTGCTTTCAAATAATTACTGTAGTCTCCCTCAAATGGATAAGCGTTTAAATAAAAATAGAGTATTGCCGCACCAATTAATGCGCATAAACCAGCGGCAACGCCAGAAAATCCGCTCAAACCAATAAAACGCGTCGAGCGTTCCATAATGCTTCTGATTTGTCGCAATTCTGCTAACTGTTCTTCTTGTGATTTCATATTCGCAAATTACTTTGAATTGCAAAGTAAATTAATTATTCTTCATGAACCAAACTTTTTGGAATTTTTTTTTAATTCAAATAATAAGGGTTCTCTTAAAAAAATAAAAAATCTTTTATTATAGGCTTTGTGAAATCTTTGTGCCTTTGATTCTTTGTGGTGAGGCAATTCGCGGCATATTTTCACCACAAAGGCATAAAGACACAAAGGCTTCACAAAGAATTTTACTTAATTTCGTTTTTATAAGAAAAACCCTTTTCAAATAATTTACCTTTGCAGAAAAAAAACTGTGAAACGCGTATTAATAGTTGTAGCAACAGAACGAGAAATTTTTCCTTTTATACAATTTTTGAAAGAAGAAAAAGCGAAAGTCCGTAATTCGCTGTTCAGCGAAACGGGTTATGCGTTCGATATTTTAGTAACGGGTGTCGGATTAGTCAACACAGCTTTTCAGTTGGGAAAAAATTTAGCGACGCGCAAATACGATTTAGCGCTGAATGTTGGCATCGCAGGCGCTTACAATGCCAAATTGGAATTGGGTGAAATTACAGAAGTAGTTAGTCAACAATTCGCTGATTTTGGTGCTGAAGAAGCCGATGGCGGTTTTCTCGATATTTTCCAAATGAAACTCATTGATGGTAATATTGCGCCGTTTAGCAATAATAAGCTCATTAATAAAAAACCGCTTAAAAGCCCAGGGTTAAAATTGGTGCAAGGTCTTTCTGTTCAAACTGTTCGAGGATTAGACAGAACGATTGAGCGCACGAAACGCAAATTCAATGCAGATGTAGAAAGCATGGAAGGCGCTGCATTTTTTCAAGCGTGCTTAGAAACAGAGACACCGTTCGCCGAAATTCGCGCTATTTCAAATTACGTTGCTCCGCGCGATACAACTACTTGGCAAATGAAAGATGCGATTATTGCAATGAATGTGTGGTTGATTGAGCAGTTTCATACGAGAGCTATATAAACAATGAAGGAATTAAGGAATGAAAGAATTAAAAAACTAAGGTCATTCCTTCATTCTTTCATTCCTTAATTCCTTCATTATTAGTTGCATAAGCAACTAATCTCTCGTACATCCTTTTCCAATTTTTGTAGGGCGGCAAATCGGAAAACGCATCGTTGTGCCAAAGGATGATAAAATCGCCACCAAATTCTTTAACCGTATCGCACATCAGTTTGAATTTTTCGAGGGCAGCATCAACATCTAAATTCAAATATTTATTCAAAGTCACTTCCATCGCTATCAAGGAGTGGATAACAAGTGGCGTTTCAACGTTTTTTGCTAAATTAAGCCAATTATAGGGCACAGCCATGCCGGATCGGAAACCCACATTATCAGCATAACCCATTGTATAATCGTGCTCAATGCGATGCTCAATAAGCGTTTTGTATGTATCAGGAAATTTTAAAAGTAAAAAATGTTGCCGCGATTTGTCGGCATCTCCATTCATAATTTCATCAAATCTCCGAATTTCAGCCTCTAATTGCTGAACATTGTTAAACGATTTATACGATGGATGAATACCGCAACAAGCACTTTCAGTAATTTGTCGCATTAACGCTTGCTGGTTTTTATTCTTCGGCGAAATGTTTTTATCGAACGTGCCATAATTGCCTAAGAGCCAGAAATAAATAGGCTCGAGATCATACTTTTGATGGAGATGTTCCAAAAAATCGAAAGTAAAATCTGGATCGGGTTTTAAGTTTAGAAGTATGGATGCGCGAAACCATACTTGGTTAAATTTCATCGAAAATAAGTCGCGAAAGAAACCTCCTAAATTGATAAAAAGGCTTTTGTTTTTGTATCGCCATGCCATATCAACATCGTAAGTGGGTATGAATTTATAAGGGTGTTTGTACAGTTTTATTTCAGAGAACTTTTCACCTAAAAGCGCCACAAGTTTATTCGACCAAACTTGCACTATCGGCACACTCAGCCAATTGTTTTTTGTTTGAACTGATAGTGCACTTGTAAATCGTTGGTGAATATCGCGTTGGCTCGGGTCGCAAACATATTCTTCATAACGTGTTAATACACAAAAGGCTGCGGCTACGAAATCAAAGTCTTCGGACGCAGGATTAAAGAAAATGGTATTGAGGGATTCCAATTTTGTGCCTGTTTCGAAAAGAATATTGCTCGGAGCTTTTAATTGAAGTCCAACATTTAATGTTGGTTTGAAGCCGTTTAAGTAACTTATTTTGGGGATTTGTGCTGTTTGAAAAGTTTTTTCGTCGTCTGTGAAAATAATTTCATAAGTATGCAGTGTTTTCAATAGAATTTTGAACACATATTGAAAACGCGGCGTAATTTTTGAAGAATATATAAGAATACTTTGCTGCATACGATTCAGAAATGGCTTTTGTGCACAAAATATGATACACGATCAATAAAACTTGTAGAACATAATTTAAACGATGTTAGTGTAAAGGCTAATAAGCCACAAATTACGGTAACTTCTTCAACACTTTATAATTCCATGATAGACTCAAAAACACCACCCGCCTCCGGTGAGTTTAATTTATTGGGCGACATGACAGTTTTGCGCGAAATTTTTATGGGTCCGCAAATTGTGTCCAATAATTCGCGTTTCAGTGAAATGCAAGCCGATTTAGCAAATAAAAATGATGAATTTGAAAAGCGATTAGCTATGGTTGAAAAATCGTTCGAATCGGAACTCAAAAAAATGGAGTCAAGTTTTCATCAACAGCTTACTGAGCTGCGTGAAAATGCTGAAAAAAAGCGTACTCTCAATCGTGAAAAATTGGTAGGTACTTTTAGGTAATGCTATTAAATAAGTTCAATGAACGCAAAAGCCTGCCAGTTTAATAATGTTGTATTTTCAGAAAACATCACTGAGACTTCTCAGGTAAATTATCTGAAAAATTAAAATTGGCTTTTATATCGGATTTGACGCATAAAACAGAGGATTCGTTTTTAGAATCTATAACACACTCCACTACTATGATTAGCAAAAAAATTATTCTCACAGGCAGTTTTGGTGTCGGTAAAACATCGTTGTTCAACCAGTTTATGTACAGCGAGTTTTCTGATAAATATCTAACAACTATTGGCGTAAAGGTGAATAGTAAAATTATCCATACATCGGAAGGTGATATTACACTGTACGTTTGGGATATAGCAGGTGAAATTTCACAAGATAAAATTCCGATGTCATATTTTTTGGGTGCAGCCGGCATTGTTTATGTGCTTGACGCCACGCGACCTAATAACGAAGTCAATGTTTCTGCCGATTTGCATTTTTTGAAGCGCATTTTACCTCAGTGTAAAATAACGATAGTTGCAAATAAAAAAGATTTGCTCACACCCGAAGCATTGGCAAGGCTTTCGAGCGAAACGCCGATTGAATGGGATTATTTGACAAGCGCCAAAACGGGCGAAAATGTTGAAATTCTTTTCACAGATTTGGCGGAATATTTTATGGAGCAAGCAGTTGTGTCGGTTTCAGGAGTCAGATATCGAGAATCGGCGTTGCTTTTTCATTGACACCTGAGACCTAAAACCGATACTGATTTTTAAAATATCATACTCCCATGAACGATTTAAAGTTTCAAAAAATTGAAATTAATGCACAAGGCTGTATTGTACGCAGCTGTGACAATTTATTCAGTACAAAACAATTTTCAAACTCCCCCCTGTGCGATTGGTCGCCCATGCTTGCCAGTATCTTTGATGAGATTATGCAACGTTTAAGTTTTTCGCGCACACTCGATATTCCGCGTGTGGTTACACCTATTCGGAATATTGAAGGTCTATTCGATTGTACTTTCAAGCGTATCGTTTCGGAAAACGGTGCTGAAAATTTGGAATGGTGTATTTACGATATCAAACCACAGATGCACCGCCGCAATTTGATTCAGCAAAAGTTTAATTCTTGGCGCTTAACGCAGCCCGATTTTAGGCAAGTGACAAAAATGCCAGCTTATATTTTTGAATAGTTTTGAGCCATGAGCTTTGAGCTATGAGCTTTTCTCGTAGCTTATGAACAAAGCTTATTGCTCAAAGCTCAAAGCCCAAAGCCCAAAGCTATTTATGGTTTCAACTTCTACAGACTACATTGAGAAAACGAATTATTCATTGAGTAAGAATTTAGAACTCGAGTGTGAAATTCAAAAACTCAATTTTAAAGCGACTATTGAGAAAAAAAAAGCACAGCAGCAGCAGCGATATTTGCTGTGTGCCTTGTTTTTAATGCCATTGGTGTTGTTAGTAGTGCAGAATAAAAAAGTAAAATCGGTAGAACTAAATTATACTTCTCAACAATTTTCTAAAGAGATTTCAACTTTAACAGATAAATTAGCCCAAATAGAAAAAACTCAGACACACGCTATTAAATACATTACTCAGCCAGGCGATAATTTAGCTAAGATAGGCAATTTGTTTTTTAATGATGCCAAAGCAGGCTATCGCGTTGCAGCCGATAATAAACTTCATGTCACTGATTTAGACGTTTTACTTTTTCCGAACGATACGCTGACGATTGTTTATCATTAAATGACGAAGAGTTCGCCAGACCAAACCATCTAATCTATAAGTCGCCCATCTCTCATAACTTATTCCTCATAACTCAGCAAGTGTCTCTCTCAATTTTGCCATATTCGGTATATCGCTGGCAGAAGCCATGACTTCGCTGTATTGTAAATTACCTTCTTTATCGATTAAAAATACACCGCGTTTCGAAACGAAATTCATGCCCAAAACAAATTGCGGAATAACCATATCGTAAGCTGCAATCACTTTTTTATCGTAGTCGGAAAGCAGTGAGAATTGATAGTTATTCAATTCTTTAAATTTTTCTAAAGCGAAAACTGTATCCGTCGAAATACCCAAAACAACAGCATCTACTTTATTGTAAGCTGCCATATTATCGCGCGCATCGCAAAGTTGCGCTGTGCATTTGCCTGTAAATGCCGCAGGAAAAAAATTCAGAATAACGTTATGTCCGCGAAATTGAGACAGCGTAACGGGTTTCTTTTCATCTGAAAATAAAGTAAAATCGGGTGCAGGTGCGCCAAGTTTGAGTGCCATAATTTATTGTAAAATTTTTTAATAAGGGCGCAAAATACGATGCTTCCTGTAATTCTGGTTGGCGTTTAAAATAAATTATTTTTAAGAGTAATTCGCTCATAATGTATCTTTGCGCTTCAGACATAAAAAATAATGCGTTCTACTATATATCAGGTTTCAAAAAAAATTATTCCTATCCTAAGTTTATTGGCTTTGATGCTGATAAATTTTAATTGCAAACCGCGCGATGGTGCGAGTAAAACACTATTTAGAACAGTCCCTGCTTCCGAAAGCGGCATAAGTTTTAACAACACGATCAAAGAATCGGAAGATTTTAACATTATTGAGTATCTATACTTTTACAATGGCGGCGGCGTAGCGGTGGGTGATGTAAACAATGACGGACTGGCTGATATATATTTCACATCAAATCAAGGAAGTAATAAACTATACATCAATCGCGGCAATTTAAAATTTGAAGATGTTACCGATAAAGCGGGTGTTACCGATTCGGTGGGTTGGAAAACGGGTGTAACGATGGTAGATATTAACGCCGACGGCTGGCTCGATATATATGTTTCGCACGTCTCCGTCTTTAAAAATATAAAGGGAAATAACCAGCTTTTTATCAATAATCACGATGGCACGTTCAGTGAACAATCTAAAAAATACGGATTAGATATTACGGGTTTATGCACCCAAGCCGCTTTTTTCGATGCAGACGGCGATGGAGATTTAGATTGTTATATCCTACGTCATTCAGTTCATTCAGCACGCACATTGCGCGACATCAGTTTTCGCAGCGAACCGGATTCATTGTCTTCTGATTTACTTTTAAAAAATTTTGGGGGCAAATTTTCAGATGTCAGTGCTGAATCAAATATTCGCGACGGTGCGCTCGGTTATGGTTTGGGTATAGCGGTTGCAGATATAAACAACGACGGTGCGCCCGATTTATATATCAGCAACGATTTTCACGATAACGATTACCTTTATTACAACACAGGAAAAGGAAAATTCACGGAGGCAATTTCGAAAAGTATGGGTCATTGCTCGAATTTTTCGATGGGAAATGACATTAGTGATTTAGACAACGATGGTTTGCCCGATGTTTTGACTTTAGACATGAAACCCGAAGATGAATCGCTTCAGAAATCGGCACAAGCTCCCGATGCGTATAATATTTTCGAATTTAAAAACAAGGCGTATGGTTTTCATTACCAATATGCGCGCAATATGTTTCAACACAATCGGGGCGTATTAGGTAATAATGGCTTTGCAATGTTCAGCGAAGTGGCACAAAGTTTGGGAATGTCGGCTACGGATTGGAGTTGGTCTGTTTTAGCAGCCGATTTTGATAACGATGGCAATAAAGATGTTTTCATCACTAATGGCATTTTGCGCAGACCCAATAATTTGGATTACATCAAGTACATCTCGAACAAAAACATGCAGCAAAATGCATCGAATTTAGAAATTGCTAAACTCATGCCCGATGGTAAAGCGGCGAATTATGTCTTTAAAAACAATGGTAATCTGAATTTCGAAAATGTCTCAACCTCTTGGGGATTAAATAAATTTGGTTGTTCCAATGGTGCCGCTTATGCCGATTTCGATAACGATGGCGATTTAGATTTGGTGGTTAATAATTTGAACGAACCTGCTTCATTGTTTATAAATCAAACTGATAAGACAACCCAAAGCCAAAAAAACAGATCGTTGCGTATTGATTTTAAATCAAAATCGCAAAACACATTTGGTATTGGCGCTAAAGCAATCATTTATTGTGGCGATAGTTTAATGTATAACGAAGTTCAAACCACACGCGGATTTCAGTCGAGCGTAGAACCTGTTTTACATTTTGGTGTCGGTACTAATTCTAAAATAGATTCTATTCGCATTATTTGGCGCGATGGCAAAACGCAATTGTTGCCGCCATTCGCTTTGGTGCAACCTTGCACGCATATTACATTTAATCAGGCTGATGCAAAAAACGTTTGGAATTATACACGCGCTTTCAGGAATGAAAGAATGAAGGAATTTGAAGTAGAGCCGTTGCATGCAACAGCTCTACAGCCCGAATACAAGCACATCGAAAATACATTCAGCGATATTGAAAAACAAAAACTAATTCCACATTTTCTGTCAACCGAAGGTCCAAAATTAGCGGTAGGTGACGTGAATGGCGATGGTCTCGAGGATTTTTATGTGGGTGGTGCGGCAGGGCAATCGGGGAGTTTATATTTGCAAATTAAAGGTGGCACATTTAAAGCATCACCACAAAAAAGTTTTATTCAATACGCGGCATGCGAAGATGTTGGTGCTGTTTTTTTCGATGCGGATGGCGATGGCGATCTCGATTTGTACGTAGTCAGTGGCGGATTTCAATTCATTGCAGGCGATGCCTGCGCGATGGATAGATTATATTTAAACGATGGTAAAGGCAATTTCACCTATTCGCTCAATAGTTTACCAAAAATTTTCCATAATGGCAGTTGTGTTAAAGTGGGCGATTTTGATGGTGATGGTTTTCCAGATTTGTTTGTTGGTTCGCGCAGCGATATGAATTTTTATGGACTCAATGCGTCGAGCTATCTCTTAAAAAATAATGGAAAAGGCATCTTCACTGATGTTACTGCCGAATATGCACCATTTTTAAAAAATATCGGCATGGTAACCGATGCAGCATTCGCCGATTTAGATAAAAATGGTTCAATCGATTTAATTATAATTGGTGAGTTTATGCCCATTACGCTTTGTTATAATTTTGGCGGCAGTTTTCAGAAATTAGAAATGGAAAACACAGGTGGTTTATGGCGAACTGTTTCAGTTGCCGATTTAGATAACGATGGCGATTTGGATATTTTGGTCGGAAACCTTGGCACTAACACAGAATTGCAAGCGACAGAAATTGAACCGCTCGGCTTATATGTCAAGGATTTTGATGGAAATGGTGATATTGATGTGTTACTGACGTATTATCGTGGTAATAAGAACTACCCTGTAGCGCATAAAGATGAACTCATAATGCAAATGCCGAGTTTGAAAAAGAGATTTCCAGAATACGAGACGTTTGCAAACAGCACCTTCAATCAAATATTTCCAAGAGCGATGCAACAAGGTGCACTCATTAAAAAAGCACAGCAATTAAATTCAGTCGTATTGCTCAATAAATCGAACAGAGAGTGGGAAATTAACATGTTGCCCGATGCCGTTCAATACAGCAGCGCAGAATCTTTTTATGTTGCCGATTTTAATGGCGACAACATTCCTGATGTATTAGTGGGTGGTAATTTTTATGAAATTATTCCGAGTATTGGCAGATGCGATGCGAGTTACGGCACTATACTTATTGGCAATGGCAAAGGTGGATTTACAGTATCCGAAAATAGAAATAATCGCCTCTTTCTAAAAGGTGCTGTGCGCGATATTAAAAAAATTGGTAACCACATTGCTGTGGCGTATAATAATGCGACGATGGAGTTTTGGAATATAAAAGCAAAAAAATAGTTATTGTGTCAACTCCTGAAAAACATTCTCCGCACTCCTTGTTTCTTGGCGCATTTCTAGAAGCACGTTATTATTAGTCACACAAAAATTAAAAATTTCTGTTTGTGCGGCAGATATATCTGTCACAAATAATTGCCATTCGGTGTCGCTTACTTTTTCGCAACGCGTAACGTGCGGAATGGTTTTTAGACTTTTTTCAGTAACCGCATTTTTGAGCGATAAGTGAAGTACATTCGTTTCTGTTTGCCTGTTTTTAAATTCTTCGATGCTCGTATTCGCAACCAAATTTCCTTTATTGATAATTAAAACGCGGTCGCACAAAATTTGAACTTCTTGAAGAATATGCGTCGAAAAAATAATGGTTTTATCTTTCGAAATTTCTTTTATCACGTTTCTAATTTCGACAATTTGGTTCGGATCTAAACCCGAAGTTGGTTCATCCAAAATTAAAACTTTCGGGTCGTGTAAAAGTGCTTGTGCCAGACCTACGCGCTGTTTATAACCTTTCGACAGCGCAGCGATTATTTTATTCTGTTCGTTTCCCAAACCCACTTTCTCAACTATTTCGGCAATACGCGCTTTCTTATTGGCAATTTTATGTAAATCGGCTACAAAATTTAAATACTCGCGCACATACATATCTTTATAGAGTGGATTGCTTTCAGGTAAATAGCCTATCAACGATTTGACTTTAATCGGTTGCGCCATCACGTTTTCACCACAAACAAAAACCTCGCCGCTTGTGGGTTTGGTGTAGCAAGTAATAATTTTCATTGTCGTCGATTTTCCCGCACCATTCGGACCTAAAAACCCAAGAATCTCGCCTGGATTGGCAACAAAAGAAATATTATTAACCGCCGCTTGAGCGCCATACATTTTCACCAAACTCTTTACTTCAACCGACATAATTTATTTTTATCAAATTGTGATTTTACTGTGATATTAACGTCTTACATTTGTTGTCTAAATTTCGTAGGTTTTTAAAAACCTACGATGCTTAAATTCTTAAATTAATTTTTAGCAAAGTTCATAATTATGAAGAAATTATTATTGTTACTCTTATTTCCATTCATTTTGAATTCGTCAAAAGCACAAAATATGCACCGCTCTTTTAACACCCTTCTTTCAACTTATGTCTCAAACGAAGGCAAAGTTAATTATCATGGCTTTAAAAAAGAAAAACCCGTACTCGATGCCTACATTAAAATGCTTTCTACCACCAAAGTTGCACCCACTTGGACAAAAAATGAAGTTCTTGCTTTTTGGATCAATGCTTATAACGCACTCACTATTCGAACTATTGTTGAACATTACCCTGTAAAATCCATTAAAGATATTGATGGTGGCGACCCTTGGAAAGTAAAACGTTTTACAAATGGCGACAAAGAATTTTCATTGAACGATATTGAAAATAATATTTTGCGCACAATGGGCGATCCGAGAATCCATTTTGCCATAAATTGCGCAGCAGCATCTTGCCCGCCCTTAGCTAATAAAGCGTTCGATGGCGAGAATGCTGATAAACTTTTAGAAAATCGGGCGAGCCATTTTGTAAATGATGCCTATTTCAATATGATTGGTCACGACCGCGCTAAAATTTCTAAAATTTTTGATTGGTATAAAGCTGATTTCGCGCATCTCGATGTCTTTTTAACAAAATACAACACACATCACACTATTGTTGATGGCAAAACCAATATTTCGTATTTTGATTACGATTGGAAACTGAATGAATAGGGAAGAGGTGATAATGAATAGGTGATAGGTGATAAGTGATAAGGAGTAATTATTCCCTATTCCCTATCACTTATTCCCTATATAGCGGTATATGCCAAGGTAACGCAATGCAATAAAATTTTCGGATTATTCTGCAAAATACAATCCCCGACAGCTTCTAAAGTTGCACCCGTAGTAGAAACATCATCAACAACGAGGGCTTCTACATCTTCTAAATGTTTCTGATAAGCGCTTTCAAAGGTATCGATGAGAATACTTTTCCTTTCGTCTCTTGAGCGATGTGTTTGAGAAGTTGTTTCTATAACTTTTTTAACAACCTTCGTTTCAATCGGCAGATTCAAAATGTTTGCCATGCCTTTCGCAATTAATTCAGCTTGATTATATCCGCGTTCCCGCAATTTTTTGGGGTGCATTGGCACGGGTATTATGGCTTTTATGTTTTGTAGATGTGCGCAATTTTTAATTTCGATGCCTAATAATTCACCCATTGAAATAGCCAATTCTGATTTGTTATGGTATTTAAACTGATGAATAAGGTGTTGTACTTTTGTTCTGCGATCAAAATAAAACAGACCTGAAGCACTTTGAAAAGTCTGACCAAGCTCAAATTGTTTAAAGAAAATATTGTTTTGTAATGCAAAATGATTGGTTCGAGGCAAATCGAGTTCGCATTGCAAACACAAGGTAATTTTGGGCGATGTCAGCGGCTCGTTACATGCGGGACATAGGACAGGAAATAGTAAATTGAAACTGCTGCTCAAAACATTCTGTAAACTTCCAAAAAGTGTAGTTGTCATAGTTATGTTGAAATAAAACTCGAAAAGAACTCGAATTTATAGAATTTTTGGAATTTATAGAATTTGCCAGTTGAAAAATTCCGTTAATTCCAAAAATTCTATGAATTCGAGTCAAATTCGGGTTATTTTTGCGCTCTAAAATAAAAAAAATTGGAATCTACGATTACGGCACATTTAATGCGCGACGCGAAATTAGCAGAAATTATTCCGCACATTCAGTTACACACGATTGATGTGCATAATGATATTTACTTGGATCTTTTAGATTCTATCGTGTCGCAACAACTCTCTGTAAAAGTAGCAACCGTTATTTTTCAGCGATTTCTCCAAATTTTTCCGGATGCCAATGCGAGTCCGGAAAATATTCTTTTTGAAGACAAAGAAACGTTGCGTGCTTGTGGCTTGAGTTACCAAAAAGTGGGTTATATTCAAAACATTGCACAATATTGGATTGATAATAAAGCCGTCGATTTACCTTGGATGACAATGCCCGACGACGAAATTATTGAAACACTTTCTAAAATTAAAGGCGTTGGCAAATGGACAGTGCAAATGATTTTGATGTTTAGATTAGGTAGAACGGATGTTTTTCCAGTCGATGATTTGGGCGTTCGTCAAGGAATGATGGCACTTTACGGTTTAGAATCGAAAGGAAAAGTTTTAATTGCCGATATGACAGCTATGGCAGAACAATGGAAACCGTATAGATCAATAGCTTGTCGGTATATTTGGCGTTGGAAAGATGCAAAGAAGTTAACAGTTGACAGTTGAAAGTTGACAGTCGTAGATTATATCACAAACTAACAACTAACAACTAACAACTAACAACTAACAACTAACAACTAACAACTAAATTATGGCATTAATTCTTCCAGTAAAAGGCGTCTCACCGAAATTTGGTAACAATTGTTATTTAGCTGAAAACGCTACAATTGTTGGCGAAGTAGAAATGGGTGATGATTGCTCTGTTTGGTTTACGGCTGTTATTCGCGGCGATGTGAACTCTATTCGCATGGGAAATAAAGTGAACGTGCAAGATGGAGCGATCATTCACTGCACGTATCAAAAATTTCCGACCGTTATTGGTAATAGCGTGAGCCTCGGTCATAGAGCGATTGTGCACGGTTGCACTATTCACGACAATGTATTGGTCGGCATGGGTGCTATTGTGATGGATAATGTGGTCGTTGAATCGAATGTATTGATTGCAGCAGGTGCAGTGGTTTTAGAAAATTCTCATCTCGAATCAGGATTCATTTATGCTGGTATACCTGCCAAAAAAGTAAAAGCACTCAGCATAGAAGCGTTTAAAGATTCTATTGAGCGGATTGCTAATAATTATGTGATGTATTCAGAGTGGTTTAAATAGGGTATCATGAATCTGGAACCAATTTTAGATTTTATAATAGTCTCTTTTTGCTGAATAAGCTAAATATGAAGTATGAAATATGTAATTGCCATTTTAATTTGCCTCGCTGTAGGTGGAATTGCTGGATTTGTTACCATTGGTGCTGTTAATTCGTGGTATCTGACGTTGAATAAACCAAGTTGGAACCCACCTAATTATTTATTTGGTCCTGTATGGACGATATTGTATATTTTAATGGGTATAGCGTGGGGTATGATTTGGAATAGTAATTCGACTGAAAAACCAAAAGCTATGCAGTTTTTCATCATTCAACTGGTGTTCAATTTTTTTTGGTCGATTACCTTTTTTGGTATGAAAAATATTTCCTTGGCACTTTTCGATATACTTGCGCTATGGACAATGATTTTACTCACCATTATCGTTTTTAATCGCATCAATAAAAAAGCAGCAGCCCTTTTAATTCCTTATATACTTTGGGTGAGTTTTGCTACTATACTCAATTTTACTATTTGGAGATTAAATTAATGAGAACCGAGTTTTAAGATTTAGTTTTAAAAAGAATTTATTCCAATTTAATGTCTTTAGAAAAAAATTATTTTGCTTGGTTTGGTTTACCTAACCAATTTTTTTTAAATGAAGTACATTTAAAAAAGAAGTTCTTTGCCCTTTCGCGCGAATTGCATCCCGATTTTCACACACAGGCTGATGAAGCTACGCGCGATAGCATGCTCGAAAAATCTGTTCAAAATACACAGGCGTATAAAACGCTTTCGGTTTTTGATAGTCGCGTGAAATATATTTTAGAATTGGAGAATGTGCTGAACGAAGAAAATAAAAACACCTTGCCATCCGATTTTTTGATGGAAATGATGGATTTAAACGAAGAAGTGGATGATGCACAGTTTTCGAAAGACGATGGACGGGTACACAGTTTAAAAAATAAACTCGAGCAACTCAAATCGGAATTTCTCGACGAAGCAAAACCAGCTATGCACGCTTACGATGCAGATAATTCAAAAATTTCTGCTTTAGATTCAGTGCGACTTTATTATTTAAAAAAACGGTATCTTTTGCGTCTCGAAGATAATTTAAAAGGCGTTTCACCCGATATGTAAATCATTAAAACAAAAACTATGTTCGACGACAATAAGCTCGATTCAATGAATCCGAAACCAGAAGATAAACTCCCGACATGGTTGCAAATAACTATTTTCTTGGTTTGGCCCGTTGGATTAATTTTTTGGATTGTTAATTTCAGAAAAAATCCCAATCAAGCAAAAATGGCGGGAATTTTAGCCATCGCTGGCTTAGTTACAGGCTTAATATTGAATTATTTTGTTGGAATTTAGTGAAATCAAAAAATCCTCGCAAAGCCGCAAAGGCGCAGTTCTCAAAAAGTTGCGGCTTTGCGGCTTTCCGAGAGAATTTAATCCTCATCAGAACCACGCAATTTTTCCGCATTTTCAGCAAGAATGAGCGATTCAATCACCTCGTCAATTTCGCCCTCCAAAACTTTTTCCAAACTGTACAGCGTTAAATTAATTCTGTGATCCGTTAATCTGTTTTGAGGATAATTATAGGTTCTAATTTTATCGCTTCTATCACCTGAACCAACGAGTGATTTTCTTTCCGATGCAATTTTAGAATCGTGTTCGTGTTTCTGCGCATTGTAAATCAAATTATACAAGCGTTGCATCGCAATTTCTTTATTTTGGTGTTGTGAGCGCCCTTCTTGACATTCAGAAACAGCACCCGTCGGCAAATGCGTAATTCGCACAGCCGATTCCGTTTTGTTAATGTGCTGACCACCCGCACCACTCGCGCGAAAAACATCAATGCGTAAATCTTCTTTTTTAATGTGCACGTCTTCCATTTCTAAAATCGGCAAAACCACCACAGTTGCCGCGGAAGTATGCACGCGCCCTTTGGTTTCAGTATCGGGCACACGCTGCACACGGTGCGCACCCGATTCAAATTTTAAAGTGCCATACACTTCTTCGCCTTGTATCTCGTACACAATTTTATTGTAACCACCCATTGTTCCATCCGAAACTTCCATCACTTCTGTTTTCCAGCCTTTTCTATCGAAATAACGCGAATACATACGCGCTAAATCGCCCGCAAAAAGCGATGCTTCGTCGCCACCGGTACCGGAGCGAATTTCGAATAAAACGTTTTTAGAATCTTCTGGGTCTTTCGGAATAATCAATACTTTGATGTGCGCTTCCAATTCTTCTTGTTGTGCCTGCAATTCTACCATCTCGCTTTTAGCATATTCCGCCATTTCTGGATCGTTCAAAAGCGATTTAGCTTGTTGTAATTCATTCAACGTGCGCGAATAGGTGTGATATGCTTCAACAATCGGCTTGAGATCTTTATAATCTTTATTGACTTTTTTGAATTTATCCACGTCGCTCGCAATGCTTGGGTCGCTGAGTTGTTCCTCAAGGTGCATGAAACGGTCGTGAATGGCGCGCAGTTTATCTAACATGAAAAGCTGTTAATTTAAATTTCGGCGCAAAAATACATATTTTGGGCTGAACAGACGCATATAAATAGAATTGAGCTTAAAAAAGTGGTGAATTAAGTTGTGCTCTATAATTCAATTTTAAAAATAGGTTTTACCGCGAAATCAAATTGCCCTATAAATATTTCTTTCAGAAAATCTCAGATATCATCTTGTTTACTGTGTGCCATATTCTTATAAAATTATTTCAAGCTCAAAAGAGATACAAATGAAGCTCACTTTTGATTAATTTTGAGCTTGAATGGATTTTATTTGAGCTGCAAATAAATCTTGGATTTTTATGTAAAATAAAAATTGTACGTAATTTTACAGTTTTAAATGTTAACATGATTTTATAGCACAATTATGATTTCTAATAACTCAATTTAGAGGTGTTCTTTTTTTCGTTTTAGTAAATTTATTTCAAAACGAGACAAATGAAACAACACTTGAAGAACACAAGCAATAAATGAAAAAAGAATACGCATTAGGATACTTTCTTGAACTTCGACATATTGAAGGCGCATTTAAATTGCTAAAAAAGCAAATTGAAGAGGTTAGTCCTTTATACAACACTTTGGACTTTAAGATATTTCGAGAAGAAAAATTGATTGAAAATTTTAATCTGGAAGAATTCTACACAAGATATGTAGAAAATGATGTGTTTTATTATTTTCAAAATGAAATTTTCATAATAAATTATTTAGGAGTTGTGTCATCATACAAGATAAGAAATTTCCATTTTTTATCCTTCAAAGCCTTGATATTATATTATTCTATTGGTTTGTATCTACATGAAGTTTTAAATCAGTACCAGACTGACTTTGATGAAATTCTTAAGGAGTCAAATGGTAAGGTGTATTATGGGGGCAAACTAAATCATATTGACCCTTCAAATTCTAACATTAAATATTATGAAGATTATCGAGATTTTCTCTCAGAGAAAGAAAGACTCACAAAACCAGAAATTAATAAAACAAAACATGTAGTTACAGTTGATATCAAATCATTTTTTTACACAATAAATCATAGAATTCTTTTATCAATAATTGACAAAAATGCTACAGAAGTTACAAAAAAAGCTTTGCGTTATGATGAAAACACTATAGCGTCTATTGAATTTTATTTTAAATTTTTAATGAAAGGTAGTTTAGGAATACCTGTTTCATCTCAAAATTTAGTTTCAAGTTTTTTGAGTAGTATATATTTTTCTCCTTTTGATCAATATTTAATTGACGAGTATTTGAATAAAACTCAAATTAACTATATTCGATACGTTGACGATTTCTATTTGATTTATGAATTAGAAAGTACTGTAGCTCCCTCAGAAGCGAGAAATTTAATTTATGATCTAGAAAATGACGTTTCTGATTTTCTAAGTAATGAATTAGCATTAAGTTTAAGTAGTGAAAAAGGGAGGCGAACGAAAATTGACGATTTGAAAAGTTACAATAAATTTATAGTTGAATCAAGTTTACCTAGTCTAAGTGAATTAGAAATTGATTTTGAGCATTTACAAGTTAAGAATTTAGTAAAAGATAATCTTACGAAAAGTAAAAGTGTAGAACAAAACTTTAATGAATCGATACAGATAATTGAGACAGTTAAAAGCCAATTGAAGGGGTTTGATAAACTTAACATAGAAACGAAAGAGGCTAACTTTTTAAATAACATTTTAATTGACCATCAAGTTAGAGAATATTGTAAAAGTAAACCTGCTCTTGACCAAATCAATTCTAAAGCCTTATTCGTCTCCTATGACTCTTTAGATTTCGTACTTGTAAAAATCAAAGTATTTATACACCTAATTTCACTTAATAAAGTAAGTCGAGAATATTTGCATGATTTAATAATACTTGAAAATGAAGATATTAAAAACATTAATCAAAAACTATCAATAATTGAAAAATTTATTTTACAGTTAGAATTCTTGAGTGGCAAAGACCCTCAAGAAAAAATACTAAAAAAGCAGGAATTGGAAAAATACAGAAAAGACTACATACTTCTTACGAAAAAAATTATCATTGAACAACCTAAGAATTTACACGCTTTATTAGTATTGAAAATGTTAGATAAAAGTACTAGCCTTATGAATTTCAAAGCTAAATACAACATTTTGATGCTAAATATGCCAGAAAACACCTCACTTATGCAACAGGTAAAACAAAGGCATTTAAATGAACGATTAGATCTGTTTAATGTAGCTTTCAATCACTTACTCAATGAGTTTCAAAATTTAGTGGAAAGTGCTTATTTTAATAGAGAAAAGCAAGATGCAAAGGATATTAGAAATAAATTAATTGGAGAAAAATTTAAGGTTAGAGAAATATTGCTAGTGAGTGATTTTTTTAAAAGGCGAAATCAAAATTCTATATCCCATTCCAATGACCCTGAATTAGGATTTTGGGGTGTTTCAAAAAAAGAATACCTTCAATATAAAAATAAAATAGAGCCTTTAGTTCAAAAAATTCTTAATAGAATTGATCAAGAAGAGGTAGACCGAAAAGACGTTATTGCAAGAGTGATGGCTAATTTGAAATTTTTTTTAGAAAATAAAATTGTACCAGATAGTAAGGAAGGGGTTCATTAAATAAAGGTTATTGAAAATATCACTATACTTTACTTCGATAATCTCTTTTTTTTTGCATTAAGCTATAAATAGATAAATCATACAGAACAATGGATAAAAATTAAAAAAGCACTAAAAAACCAATCTTGCATATTTTGAGCGAGTACTCAAAAATTAAATATTCGGATGTGCAATGCGAGAACCAAGTGTTTCGGACAAAGAGATTCAACGTTTTCTGATTATGACAATAAGTTGGGAGAAAAATCATTTGATACACGATTGCCAATGTACTTTGATATCATCAATCGTAAAATTTGGTTTCAAACAAATATGACAGAATAGTATGTTGGAGAAATGCTCGAATAACAAGGTGTGCCAAAAAAGGATATAGTTTTGGTTTTTAGTGCCATCTATACGTGTTTATTCGGATTATCCAGTAGCCCAGTTCAAGGTTTTTTAACTACTAAGTTTATCATAAATTGGCTGCAATCTATCACTGATAACTGTCATGACTATTTTAAAGTCAATCTGCTCAACTTCTACATGTTTGTTCATTTTTTTTAAGAAAGCACTCCATTGTAAATGGCGTTTTGCATTTTCTGCAAAATCTTGGGTAAAGACAACAGCATTTTTTACAAAGGGTGTACCGCGCTGTTTAAATGTATTGCGAATGGCATCAGTTAATATATCTTCAGAATAATCTTGGCTCTCCAATAGTTTATAAACATCGTAAAAGTCTTTCATTCGCGAATTTTGTGCTGCCAAATTAATCATAGCTTCAAATTTTTCGGCAATCACAGTTTCTACTGAATATGCCAAAATTAAAGGAATTGGCATAGAAAGTAAAGTTGGGTAAACCATTTCGATTGGCGCAGGTGTAACGATATCGCCAAATCCAATATCTATTTGCAACATTTGTCGAATATTGCCCAATTGCGCTTCTATTTGCAACCTAATACCCGCATATCCACCTTTATCTTGTATCTTACTCGCCGTTATAGCTTCATGCAAGAATATAACACCGTCTTCTTCGCACGCGATTTGGCTAATGGTTTGAAAAGTAGTTTTTATTTTCAATTGTTCATTTGCTATATGCAAACCTAACAAATCTAAATCCATGGTTGGTCGGCTGGTTTCTTGTTCAATAGCATACAGCAAAGCGCCACCTTTTAAGCAAAAGTGATTTTTGAATTCAGATATTGACAGCCTATAAATTAGCCTTTCCGTAAAGTACCGAATTAAAATAAGTTGGTAGGTTTGCTTTTCTTTTTGAGCAATGTTGGTCAAACGGCTTTTAATTGAAGCGATGCTATTTATCATAGTAGTATTTTTATAAAATCATCAACTTTGTTAAAAATATGCAATTCTTTAGCGTACTCATTCAAACGATTGAGGTTACAGTCTTTTCTATTGAGATAATTTTTCAAAATTTCTTTCAACACATCAAAGCCTATTTTATTTCGATGTCGAATGGTATCGCAAATCGTTTTTTCCAAATCGTATATTTTAACTTGTTCATTATTCACAACAATCGATGCAATGCCCAATTCAAATGACTTCTTATTCCAATAATAAACTTTTATCGGCGGAAAATCGGGCAAAGCAACACGTTGTTCATCAGGAATAGCAATATGGTATTCAGTAGGAATTGAAGTCGTGAGTTCGTAGTAAAAACACGCTGTTTGTAAGCAAAACACACCTTTGGGAACGATATGAGCCACTTCCACCATCTCATTAGTTTCTGTCTTTACCCATTTGTAAACACCGCGTTTCAATTTAACTAAAACTTCTTCAGCCAAAAATCTGTTAATGTCATAATAGGAAACACCACTTTCTAACAAATATTGAGCTGAGACAATACCATTGTTTTGGAGAAATATATCTTGGATAAAATTGTCTTTTACCATCAAATAAAATTTGAATTCAAAGATACATATTTTTTACAAAACAACTGCTTTTTAAATCTAAAAGCAGTTGTTTTGTAAAAAATATGTCAGATTTAGTTTTTTACCTAAAATCAAATCGCAGTTACTGCGGTTTGGTTTTGCATACCAAACTTCTTACTTTTGCACCGTTTTTCGTAAAGCCGTATTGATTGCGGCACTTCACTACATACCTACGCCTTATGCACGTTTTGAGCGAACAAGAAATTGTCAGACGCGAGTCGCTAAAAAAAATAATTGAACTCGGCATTGATCCGTATCCTGCGCCACTGTTTCCGGTGAGTAACAACTCTGCTGAAATAAAATCGCAGTATGAAGAAGTTATTTTGGAAGATGGCACGAAGGAGCGCAAGAATTTCCAACACGTTGTATTGGCGGGTAGAGTGATGGCGCAGCGCGAAGCGGGCAAAGCCTTGTTCATGAACATTCAAGATTCTGCGGGATTGATTCAACTATATCTACGTCGTGAAGAAGTGATTGAAGGAAAAACGCCTGAGTTTTGGGATTTATTTATCAAAAAATATCTCGATATTGGCGATATAATCGGCATTGAAGGTTTTGGATTTAAAACCAAAACGGGTGAAGTGTCTGTGCATGTTCAAAAATTGACCTTGTTGTCTAAATCTTTACGTCCTCTACCTATCATCAAACGCGATGCTGAGGGCAATATTTTTGACGCTTTTACCAATCCTGAACACCGTTATCGCCAACGGTATGTCGATCTCATTGTTAATCCAGAAGTGCGCGATATTTTCATCAAAAAAAGCAAATTGATTAGTTCGATGCGCCAATTTTTTGATGCACACAATTGGCTTGAAGTGGAGACGCCGATTTTACAACCTATTCACGGCGGCGCTGCGGCGCGACCGTTCAAAACACATCACAACACTTTAGATGTGCCGATGTATATGCGCATAGCGAATGAATTGTATTTAAAACGCCTCATTGTTGGTGGATTAGATGGTGTGTATGAAATCGGTAAAATGTTCCGCAACGAAGGCATGGATAAAACGCACAATCCTGAATTTACGAATGTAGAAATTTACGTCGCTTATAAAGATTATTTCTGGATGATGGAAATGGTGGAGCAATGTCTGGAACACGTGGCGAAAGCCGTAAATGGCAGTTCATTAGTGCGCATTGGCGATAATGATGTAGAGTTTAAAGGTCCATATCGCCGCATTTCGATGTTCGATGCGATAAAAGAATATACCGGTTACGACATAAACGGCATGGATGAATCGCAATTGCGCTCTGTTTGTCGCGATTTGCACATCGAAATTGACCCAACGATGGGAAGAGGAAAATTGATTGACGAAATTTTTTCCGCAAAAGTAGAGAAAAATTTCATTCAACCGACCTATTTGATGGATCATCCTGAAGAAATGACACCCCTTGCAAAAAAACACCGCAGCAAAGCAGGTCATGTTGAACAGTTTGAATTGTTTATTAATGGCAAGGAAATTGCGAATGCTTATTCAGAATTGAACGATCCAATCGATCAACGTGCGCGCTTCGAAGCACAACTCGAATTGGCTAAACGCGGTGACGAAGAGGCGATGGCGACTGATGAAGATTTTTTACGCGCTTTGGAATATGGTATGCCGCCGACTTCAGGTTTAGGCATAGGAATTGATAGATTGACAATGATGTTGACGAATCAGACGACGATTCAAGAAGTTTTATTTTTTCCGCAAATGCGACCAGAGAATTAAATTGAACAAGAGGTATGGAATTAATATCGGTAGATAATGTTCAAGAAGCACATTTCATAAAGCAAACGTTAGCCATGCACGATATTGAGTCGAAGTTACTCGATGAATATATTGTGCAAACAGCGCCTTATTTGAGCAATGCTGTGGGCGGTATTAAAGTGGTTGTTGCCGATGCCGATTTTTTTGAAGCTGAAGAGGTTTTAGCCACGCAACTCGGTATTATTGCACCGCGATTTAAGAAAGCAACGGGATATGAAGAACACATTTTGAAAGTAACGCGCTCAATTCCAATTGTAAAATCTTTTAGTCCGCTTGTTCAAATTCTTTTAGCGCTCATGACTTTCGTTATACTCGCTTGCATAATGCTGATTTATGCAGTTACACCGAGCCATTAATCCTTTTCTGCATTCATATAAAAACTCAAAGCACCACTTGGACACAGTTTAACTTGTTCAATAATTCTTTCGGTGGTGGCTTGATGCGGTTTTATCCAAGGTTTTTCTTTCGGATTAAACACTTCGGGTAAAGCACCTTCTCCACGCCAACATTTGGTTGAATGCTGACACATTTGTGGCTGCCAAACAATCGTTACTTCTCCATTAGAGTATTCTTTTTTTACGTTTTCTGTATCCATTTTTTTAAATTTTGTAGTTTATAGAACATCCAAAAACTCTGGATTGTTTTCTAAAACTTTTTTAGCAAAACTACAAACAGGATGAATTTTCAATCCTTTGTTGCGCGCAAATGCCACGCCTTCTAAAACTAATTTTTTCCCGACTCCTTGCCCTTTCAGGCTTTCATCTACAATAGTGTGTTCGATAATTATTTTTTTATCGCCATCCCAAAGGTATGTCATTCGAGCAATAATTTCCCCATTGAGTTCAATGAAAAATATGCCATTGTGCGCATTATCTTGATGTTTGATTTCCATATTAATTAGTTTTATTCGACTCTTTTTTAACTTGATTCATGGGATGGAACATTTGTATCACTTCGCGTAAATAATTTTTGTCGAGGTGGGTGTAAATTTCTGTAGTAGTTATGCTGCTATGCCCGAGTAAATCTTGAACAATGCTTAGATCGGCACCCCCTTCTAGCAGATGCGTCGCAAACGAGTGACGGAATGTGTGCGGACTAACATTTTTCTCAATTTTAGCTTCAAAACACAAACGTTTTATGATAAGAAAAACCCAAACACGTGAAAGCGGCGTACCTCTATTATTTAAAAAAACGATATCGTTGTGTTGTGGTAATACTTTATTATGTACGCGCACTTGGTGAATATAAATATTGACAAATTTCATCGCATCAGCACCGATCGGCACCAAGCGTTGTTTGTTCCCTTTCCCAATTACGACTATAAATCCTTCATTAAAAAAAAGTTGCGAAAGCTTTAACTCGCACAATTCTGTAACGCGCAAACCACAAGCGTATAAAACTTCCACCATCGCTCGGTCGCGTTGACCCGATGGTTCTGATAAATCGACAGCAGAAAAAATTTGCTCAATTTCTGTGAACGACAAAGTATCGGGTATTTTTTGTGCAATTTTAGGTGTGTCGATGAGTTCAGCGGGTGAGGCTTCTATTTCTTCTTCTAAAACTAAAAAATTAAAAAAAGTTTTTATGCCCGATAGTGTACGTGCTTGTGTGGTAGCATCTAATCCAATTTCAGTTAAAAATTGTAAGAGTTTTTTTATTTGCAAAGCAATCACATCGCTCGGCAGCATCTCTGGATAATTGCGCTCGAGAAAACTTTTGAGTTTTAATACATCGCGCTTATATGCTTGAAGCGTATTGCCCGTATATCCGCGTTCAAGTTGCAAATATTGTATGAATGATTCAATAGCAGTTTCCCAATCCATATTAGTTGACGGTTGATAGTTGACAGTTGACAGTTTGTTGATAGTTATCTGTCAACTATCAACTGTCAACAGTCAACTAAGCATGTTTTTATTCAAATGTTTAAACGCCTCCATGGCGCCAAAATGTGTGCAAGTTTGTGCGCCAACAAAATTAGCGTGACCAACAATTTTTTTCCATTGCAACAAAGGAATATCAAAAGAGTTTTCAGTAAACAATCGACTTAATTGCACTAAAACAGCACCCACGAACGCATCGCCCGCACCTGTGCTATCAATCGATTTAACAGACATACTTTCAACTGTGATTTTATTATCGCCATGTCGCAATAATGCGCCATCTTTACCGAGCGTGACTACAAAAGTTGCATCACTCATTTTCTCGAGTTCCGCCACAGCCGCATCTAAATTATCGGTGTGCGTTATGAGCATCGCTTCTTCATCGCTCACTTTAAAAAAATGGCTGTTTTTAATGAAAGTTTGGCTATGCGTTACAAAAGTAGGTTTATCGTTTTCGAAAAGCGCAGAGCGATAATTCGGGTCGAAACTGACGTAGCAATTATTTTGGAGCGCTTTATTGAGCAGCGCGTAATACGTTTTTTGCAAAGTACCAGGCAAAAAAGATGTCGCAGAACCAAAATGAATGATTTTATATTGACCGAAATCAATTGAATCGACCAGCGATTCAGGTAATTCAGCATCAGCCCCGCGATTGAAATAAAAATCGCGACCACCGTCATTCAATAAACTCACAAACGCGAGCGTGGTAAATTTTTGTTCGTCAATGCTCATAAACTCTGTTGAGACATTAAACCCTTTCATCGTTTTAATCAACAGTTTCCCAAAAGGATCGGCACCTACATGCGCCGCAATCGCGACTTCACCACCTAATGCGCCTATAGCTGCTGCCACATTAGTGGGAGCGCCACCTGTTTTTTTAATAAAATTTTCGCCATCTGAAAGCGTTGAACCATGGTTGGTGCAAATCATATCAATCAGCGCTTCGCCAATACAAAGTATTTTCATAATTTAGTTGATAATTGATCGTCGTTCGTAAAATATATTAGGAGCTTCGCACCTAATATATTTTACGAGCATCGAAAACTACAAAGTGTAAATATAAGTATCAGAAAAGATGTTCAATGCAAAGCGTGACGTATTTTTGCTTTCATTTTCGGAAGTAGGTAGAAATAAACTATCAACTATCAACCAATAACTAACAACTAAACTAATTTTGGAAGAAAAATCGCAGATAATATACGGTCGTCATCCTATTGCAGATGCCATGCGCGCAGGCAGAGCACTCGAAAAAATTTGGGTGCAATCCGATTTACGCGGAGAAGCCGAAGTCGAAATTCGAAACTTAGCCAAACAATTCGGTGTGCCGATTGGCATTGTGCCGAAAGAAAAAATGAATAAGATGGCTCAAGGAGGCAATCATCAAGGTTTGATGGCACTCGCGGCTTTCGTTGCTTATAAAAATATCAGCGATATTATTCCATTTGTTTTTGAAAAAGGGGAGACACCACTTATTCTCATTCTCGATGGAATTACCGACGTGCGCAACATTGGCGCTATTGCGCGCTCGGCAGAAGTTTTGGGTGTACATGCCATTGTTGTGCCTTTTGCAAACACAGCTTTAATCAATGGCGATGCGGTAAAAACATCGGCGGGAGCTTTGAACACTATTTTAATTTGCAGAGAGAAAAGTTTAAGTACCACTTTAGATTACCTCACGCAATGTGGTCTTCAAATAGTGGGTAGCGATTTAAAAGCGAAAAAACAATTGAGCGAAATAGATTTTATGCCGCCGACAGCTATTGTGATGGGTTCGGAAGATGAAGGCATTAGTTCGGGTTTGATTAGAAAACTCAACGATAGATTCATTATTCCGCAATTAGGTGTGACAGATTCATTAAACGTATCAGTTGCAACAGGTATAATATTGTACGAAGCACAACGACAACGTAAATTTGAGCGTTAATTTAATCATTATGACAAAACATCTTATCCGAAATATAAGCATAGTCTTTTTAATTTTTTGTGTAAGCCAAAACGCCTTCGCGGAAAAAGGCTATTTCGAATTTACGCCTTTAGCAAAGCAAGCTTACACCAAAGCGATGAGTTTGCGCTTGGTGGAAGCCAATAATTTGCTGCAACAAATGCGCGCCGCTGAACCTGGAAATCTGGTGCGGTATTATATCGAAAACTATGTAGAGTGTTTGCAAGTTTTTATTACCGAAAATAGAGATGATTACGATAAACTCGATAACCATGTTAAAGAGCGCCTAAAACAAATGAAAAAAGGCGACGAAAAATCGCCTTATTATTTGTTTTGTATTGCACAAACGCGATTGCTTTATACACTCAATTGCCTCAAATTTCATAGTTATTTGCCTTCAATGAATCAGGCTTCGGCAGCATTTGACGAATTAGAGCGCAACGCCAAAAAAAATCCGGAGTTCATGCCTAATAAAATGAGTTTGGGCGCATTTCATGCTGCACTCGGTGCAATACCCAATAATTGGAAATGGAGTGTGAAAATGATAAGTGGTATGAGTGGCACTGTAAAAGAAGGCGTTGGAGAACTGAATGAAGTGATAGAATACGCGCAAAAAAACGATTTTTTATTCGAGCAAGAAGCGCACGTTATTTATGCGCTTATTCAACTCAATATCAACAATGCACCTAATAATGCATGGAGCTTAATGAGCAAAACCAATCTTAAACCCAAAGAAAACCCGTTGGCGTGTTTTGCTATGGCGAATATTGCCACGCGCACAGGTCATAACGATAAAGCGATTGAAATACTCAGCAATCAGCCAACAGGAAATGCTTTTTTACCCGTTCCTTTTCTCGATTATATGCTCGGCTCAGCAAAATTGTATAGAAACGATACCAGTGCAGCGCGCCATCTGCAAAACTTTTTAGATAATTTTAAAGGATTCAATAATGTTAAATCGGCACACCAACGTTTGGCTTGGTGTTCACTTTTAAAAGGAAACATTGAAGGTTATTGGAAAGAAATGTATTTATGCAAAACGGTGGGTAAAGCAGAAGAAGGCATCGATAAAAACGCTTTGAAAGAAGCTAACGGTGGCATAATGCCCGAACCGACTTTATTAGCGGCGCGTTTACTTTTCGATGGTGGATATTTTACTGCAGCAGAAGAAAAATTGAAAGCCAAAAAAGAAGCCGATTTCACTTCACCCGAACAAAAACTCGAATACCATTACCGCAAAGGTCGTATCGCGCAAGCGCTCAAAAAAAATAAAGAAGCGATTGAAGCTTATAACCAAACTTTAGAACTCGATAAAAAATCGAGCACTTATTTCCCATGCAATGCCGCATTGCAACTCGGAATCATCTACGAATCGACAAAGGATACAACTCAAGCGCGCGCCAGCTACAATTTATGCCTCGACCTTTCACCCGATGAATTTGCCGATAGTTTTCATTCGAAAGCCAAAGCGGGACTTGGTAGGTTAAAGGGCAAATAGCAAAGTGCAAAAGGCAAATGCTATTTCCCATTCACCACCACCACAAACTCACCTTTTGTTATCGCGGCTGCGCGACTAAAATGTGCCAATACATTTTGCGCCGAATCGCAAACAATTTCTTCGTGCAGTTTGGTGAGTTCTCTGCAAACGCAAACTATGCGCTCTGCCCCACAATAAGTTATGGTTTCTTCCAAAAATTTGATAATGCGGTGCGTACTTTCGTACACAATAAAAGTATTTTCGAGCGCGCTCAAATATTTCCAACGCGTCATGCGCCCTTTTTTGTGTGGTAGAAATCCTTCGAAATGAAAAGCATCACTCGGTAAACCCGAAACACTGAGTGCTGTAATACAAGCCGTCGCACCAGGCAAACTCACGATATCAATATTGTTTTTGCGCGCTTCGCGAATAATCAAAAATCCTGGGTCGCTAATGCCAGGTGTACCTGCATCGCTCACGAGTGCAATATTCGCGCCTTGCTGTAATTCGAGAATAGTCTGTGCAATACTTGCATGCTCGTTATGAATATGATAAGCGCGTAACTGTTTTTCGATGCCAAAATGGTTCAGTAAATGCCGCGTAGTGCGCGTGTCTTCCGCCAAAATAAAATCGACTTCTTTTAACACACGTAAAGCGCGCAGCGTAATATCCTCTAAATTGCCAATCGGCGTGGGTACAATGTATAACATTTGTTAATTACGAATTTAAACCTCGTAGGTTTTTGAAACCTACGAGGTTTTGCAAAAGTAGTTTAAAATGATGTCTGAACCTTGATTTAAAGGATTAATAGATTAGCAGATATTTTTTGGTTGACATCTTTTAGTCTTGAAATCCATTAAATTAGGATTCAGACAAAAAATAAAAAATAATTTTTTTTATTTACAAGGAGCAATGTGACTAAATTTTACACAATTGAAAAGTTAATTGTGTAAAATTCAGTCACAAATTAATTTTCAAAAAAGTTTTTGAAAATTAATTTTTTGAAAAATGTTCGCGCGTCCCATTGCAAAAAAAATCGGCGATAAATCTGCCAAATCCGCATCATCTGTGTTCTAATTAATACGCACTGTATTATCTTTATCCCTTTATTCATACAAAACTTATCAAAAATGAATTTTCCTTTTAAACAAGTATTCGCGACATTTGTCGCCCTAATTTTAATTTTTTCTTGTTCAACACCAGTTAAAACAATAACAAAAGCACCGACTACAGCGCCCACTTCGGTAAAACCTATAGGTCTTGCAGATAAACCTGCATCCGATACTTCGGGTACAGATAAACCTAAAAACAAACCAAAAGCGTATAAAGACTTGATTACGAAAGATGCGAAAACATCGCGCGGACTTTTTACGGTGCATAAAATTGACGATAAATACTATTTCGAAATTCCAGATTCCATTTTGGGCAGAGAAATTATGACCGTCACGCGCTATGTGAAAACGGCAACAGGTGCGCATTACGGCGGTGAGCAAATCAATCGGCAAGTTTTGCGATTTGAAAAAGGTGGTGTAAACAAAGTTTTCATTCGCGCAGTACAGTATGTGAATGTTTCGAGCGATAGCACAACGCCGATGTACAAAGCAGTTATTAACTCTAATATCGACCCCATCGCGCAAGCTTTTGATATTAAAGCGACAAAAAAGGATACATGCACCGTCATTGATGTCACTGATTTTTTTGCGAGTGATAATGCTGTGCTTTCGATGAGCAATACCGAGAAAACGATTTATAAACTCACGGGCATCCAATCCGATAGATCGTATGTGCAGAGTATTAAAACTTTTCCGATTAATACGGAAATTAAATCTGTAAAAACGTATGGCGTTACGCCACCAAGTCCGATTCCATCGCCAACACCAAGTCCAATTCCATCGGTGACTTTGCCAGGCGGTGTTTCTGCGGGTGCTGTAACGATGGAAGTCAATACATCCATGGTATTGCTACCAAAAACGCCGATGAAAAAACGCTATTTCGATCCACGCATCGGTTATTTTGCGACGGGTTATACGGTTTACGATGAACAATCGCAACGCACAGACGATCAAACATTCGCGGTGCATTGGCGCTTGGAAGCTAAAAATGCAGAAGATGCAGCGAAGCAACAGCGCGGTGAATTGATTGAACCTGCTAAGCCCATTATTTATTACATCGACCCAGCTACGCCTGTTAAATGGCGCGCGGCATTGATTCAAGGTGTGAACGATTGGCAAGTAGCGTTCGAGCAAGCGGGTTGGAAAAATGCGATTCGCGGTGAAATGTTTCCAGAAAATGACACTATGAGTTTGGAAGATGCGCGTTTTTCAGCGATTCGCTATTTCGCATCCGATATTGAAAACGCTTATGGACCCAATGTGAGCGATCCGCGCTCGGGCGAAATTTTAGAAAGTCATATTGGTTGGTATCATAACGTGATGAAACTTTTGCAAAAATGGTACAGAACGCAAACCGCTGCGGTTGACCCGCGCGCCAGAAAAAATAAATTCGACGATGAATTAATGCAACAGCTTGTGCGTTTTGTGTCGTCGCATGAAGTCGGACACACGATTGGTTTGCGCCACAATCACGGCGCATCGCACGCAACACCTGTCGAAAAATTGCGCGATGCGAAGTTTATGTCGGAACACGGACACACATCATCCATCATGGATTATGCACGTTTCAATTACGTAGCGCAACCAGAAGATAAAGTGACTGATTTGTACCCACGCATTGGTGATTACGATAAATGGGCAGTTGAATGGGCTTATAAACCGATTTATAACTCAAAAGACATCGATGAAGACAAGAAAATTCTGAATAAATGGTATCTCACAAAAGCTGCTGATAATCAACGTTTGTGGTTTTTGACAGAAGTGCATCCTTACGACCCGCGCACGCAATCTGAAGATTTGGGTGATAATGCCATGAATGCATCCGAATACGGCATTAAAAATTTACAACGCATTGTGCCAAATCTGCCAGAATGGACGAAAGAAGAAGCAGAAGATTTAGACCAATTGAAAGAATCGTATGATGAAGTCGTTGGTCAGTTCCGTCGCTATCTTGGTCATGTCACGAAATACATTGGCGGCATTGAAGAAACGCCAAAAACCTACGATCAACTGGGCGCGGTTTTTCAACCAACGGCAGCTAATTTACAACGCGATGCGGTGTCGTTTCTGAATCGTCAATTATTCACAACGCCTATGTGGTTACTCGACCAAAAAATTATCTCGCGCATTCGCCCTGGTGAAGGTGTTGATTTTATCCGTATTTTGCAAGAAGGTACGCTCAATAGTGTTTTTAGCGAAGATAGAATGCAGCGCTTAATAGAAACATCGTCTAATAATCCGAATGCTTATAGTATAGAGAATTTATTCTCTGATATGAAATCGGGAATTTGGGCAGAGCTTCCTTCTCGTTCCAAAATTGATAATTATCGCCGTAATCTGCAAAAACTCTACGTCGAAAGGTTGATTAATATTATTAATCCGCCACCACCTTCGCGCGATGCAGCACCAGCAGGTGGTCGCTTTTTGCCTTCGGGTATTACGCTTATGCCCGCTGTAAGTGCTAAAAATTCAGATATTTATTCTATGGTGCGCGGACATTTAACAGAACTCAAAAACGATATTTCTGCTGCTGCGAATAGCTCGAGTGATAAAATGACGCGCTATCATTTGCAGGATGTGCTGTTTAGAATTACTAAGGCATTGGACCCAAAATAAACCTCTTGTGAAATACTTTTGTCTTCTTTTGTGGCTTTTGTGGTAGAACTTCTCGATTTTTTCAACACAAAAGGCACAAAAGAAGGCAAAAGATTTCACAAAAGAATCGTAATTGAATTTACCAAACTTTAGCTCTATCCGTATCTGCGCGATACATTTTATCGCCAGGTTTAACGTCGAAAGCGTTGTAGAATTCTGTCATATTTTTTAAAGGACCGTTGCAACGATATCTTCCAGGTGAGTGCGGATCTGTAACAACCTGTTGTGCTTCCGCTTCAGGGCGAATATTGGTGCGCCAAACTTGTGCCCATGCTAAAAAGAAACGCTGATCACCCGTAAATCCATCAATTTTAGTGGTTGTTTTAGCTTGTGGCGAATATGTTTTGTATGCTTCAAACGCCATTGAAAGTCCACCAAAATCGGCAAGATTTTCGCCTTGCGTAAGTTTGCCGTTCACATGAATCGAATCTAAAACGGTGAAAGCATTGTATTGCTGCATCACTTGATCGGCTTTGACGTTGAAATTTTTATTGTCCGCATCGTTCCACCAGCCCGAAAGATTACCATTGAGATCGTATTGTCTGCCTTGATCATCGAAACCATGTGTCATTTCGTGACCAATAACGGCGCCAATACCACCGTAATTACACGCATCATCCGCGTTCGGATCGTAGAAAGGAAATTGTAAAATACCCGCAGGAAAAACAATTTCATTCATTGATGGTGAATAATACGCGTTAACGGTCGGCGGCGTCATTCCCCAACGTGTTCTGTCAATTGGTTTTCCCAAACGGCTCACCATATCGTTGTGCGCAAACTGAGTTGCAGCCATCAAATTGGCATAATACGATTTGCTTTTGTCGATAGTAAGTGCCGTGTAATCCATCCATTTATCTGTGTAGCCAATTTTACGCACAAACGTACCCAGTTTAGCCAATGCTTTTGTTTTTGTTTCGGCACTCATCCAATCTGAATTTTTTATTCTGCCTTCAAAAACTTTTGCCACGTTGTCAATCATACTCACTAAACGCGCTTTAGCTTCTGGTTTGAAATATTTTTCGACATAAATTTGTCCGAGCGCTTCACCCAAAACCCTATCCGTTAAACCCGATGCGGTTTTCCAACGTGGCTGAATTTCTTTTTGTCCAGACAATGCTTTATTGAAATTGAAATTTTCTGTTACGAAAGCACTACTCAAGTATGGCATCGCACCTTTTAAAACATCCCACGTCATGTATGCTTTCCATTCGTCGAGCGTTCCATTTTTAAGCAAATTGTTGACTTCTTTCATGAAGTTGGGCTGACCAACAATGTAGTAAGCGTTAATCATGTTCTGTTTTTTCAAAAATTCTGCCCAATTCATTTGTGGGCAAATTTTCTCCAAATCTTCTATCGTCATTTTGTTGTAGCGCTTTTCTGGGTCGCGCAATTCAGCACG
>JAYWBA010000130.1:0-5437 GCA_043781915.1 Saprospiraceae bacterium | reverse complement strand
ACGAGTAGTAAAAACTTCAATGAGGATTTTCGGGTCGATCTCCAAAGGAAAAAACACTTGCGCGCCTTGCGATTTGCCAATCCAGTTGCGCTGTTGTTCTTTTAACGATGCACTCCAATCAATCTCATCCAAACCAGAAAGCAATCTATCCGCGTATGCTGTAATGCGCATACTCCATTGCTTCATTAATTTTTTCTCAACAGGATAACCACCGCGTTCAGAAACACCATCTTTTACTTCATCGTTACTCAATACAGTTCCGAGTTTTGGACACCAATTCACAAAACTTTCTTCTGGAAAAGTTAATCTGTATTTTAATATGAAAAGTAATTGTGCGCGTTCATCCATGCTATTCCAAACAGCGGCAGAAATTTGCGGTGTATCTTCATCGCATGAAGCATTGATATTAGTATTTCCTTCGGTTGCTAATATTTTTTTGAGAAGCTCAATCGGAAGTGCTTTATTTTCAGTGAAATCATAATACGAATTAAACAATTGCATGAAAATCCACTGCGTCCATTTGTAAAAATCTGGATTACTGGTGCGCACTTCACGTCTCCAATCAAAACTAAAACCAATATTATCGAGTTGCTCGCGGTATCGTGCAATGTTTTTTTCAGTCGAAATCTCAGGATGAATACCCGTATTGATAGCATATTGCTCGGCAGGTAAACCAAACGAATCGTAACCCATCGGATTCAAAACATTAAATCCTTTCAAACGTTTGTAGCGTGCAAAAATATCGGAAGCAATATAACCCAACGGATGACCAACGTGTAAACCCGCTCCTGATGGATAGGGGAACATATTGAGTAGATAGTATTTGGGTTTAGTGTGGTCAATTTCAACATTGTAGGTACCGCGTTCTGCCCAAATCTTTTTCCATTTGGCTTCAATATCGGAGTGAGAAAATTCCATAAATCAATTACGAATTGCGAATTACGAATTACGAATTAAGAGCGAATCGTAATTCGCAATTCTTAATTCGTCATTGAATAAGTCGAGTGAGGTGCAAAATTAACTCTAATTAGACCATGATTCAACAGATTAAAAGATTTTCTTGATTTAAATCGTGGAAATCTCAAAATCCTTTAATCTTGGTCTGACAAGTTTTATTTACGGGCTTCATGCACCGAAAGTTTAAAATCATCAAAATAACAAGGCTGACGGCTTTCTACAAAAATATCTATTTCATTACCTTCCATATTTTTATCAATGATTATTTTTGAAACTAATTTTTTCCAGCCCTTTTCATCTGTTTCAATTGGCACATTTTGAGAAATAAAAACTTTACCTGCATTCGAACTCATCCAAAGAATACCGCCATCACCATAACACCAAACCTCAGTTATAACTGTGTCGCCTACAACATTGTTAAAAAGTCGAAACGTTGCACCCCACGGACTTTCATTACTCGTTTTCGAAGAATGTGTTCCCGATCGCGCTTTTTCATTAGAAATTGAGACGCCATTTGAGGCGACTATCTCGGGTTTATCTGTTTTAAAGTAAGTTTCTCCCATGTACTCGTCTTTAAACATTGTTTCAGCATCGCAATAGATTTCTGTGTACTTCGGCGGTGATAATAAAAACCGATAGTAAAGACTTTTTACAAAAATAAGAAGAATAAGTAGTGATGCAATAATTGAAAAAGGTAAAATTATTTTATGGTTAAATGGCACAAATATCAATCCTAAAAAAACTAAGGGTAAAACAGTTATAAAATACCGTCCTTGAATTCCACCACAATATTCACTACCAACACCTGCCCACGATAAATATTGGGATAAATAAATTAAAAACATGAGTAAAATCCCAATCGAAAATATCAAAACCCTTTGCCAAATTTTAATTATAAATTTTGAGTTGTAATTTTCTTTCAAAAGGATTAAAAAGAGCGAAAAGTAGCCCAAATAAATAAATAATTGCGAGACATTAACATCTAACCACCCTAAAACACCTATATAAGTCGTTTGCAGCATTTCAAAAGATTGGATAAATCCCTTATATACTACCTCAGAAATTTTTTTAGGGTGGTCCTTTAAATACTTTATTTGTCCATTAATATCAGTTCCGTAAGGAACATCTAAACCAACAAGATAGGATTGATTGTAAGCGGCGTTTGAAATATAGGTTTTTGAAGCATAACGAGAACCCCAAAATGCCACTATGAATGCAATCGAAATCACACAAGTCTGCAAGCCGAATGATTTAAAGAATCGCGAGTGGGGAAGTTTACTTGTCGGGATTAATAAAACTAAAAAAACGATGGGTGTGTAAACATATTTGGCTGAGGCTATTAAAATTCCTAATAAGAAAAGTGTAATCATTTGTTGTTTTCTAAGAGAATTGTCTTCAAAAGCGAATTTAAAAATGTTGCCTATCCATAAAAAGCCTAATAAATTTGTAATTACATCGGCACTAACAGACATATTTATAAACACGCACATAGGTAATAATGCTGAAAATGTAAAAAACCATTTAAAAATGGGCAGCATTTTTATAACTTTATACACAACTAATAGCCATAAAAACAGCATGGTTAATCGTGTAAAATATAAAATCCAGACAGGAGAAAAACCTAAAAATTTAAAAACGGCAATCGAAATGGCTTGTGGTAAATATGAAATAGGCGTATACAGTGCCGTATTCGGAAAATCTACAAACTCGAGTGTTTTATCATCTAATTTTATTTGAAGTTGTTCGCGAATATTTTTAAAACTTGTTTTAGCGTAGGGATTTCCTTTTATATCTAAATGGGCATTAACAGCTTTAATTAAAGATTTTGGCATAAAACCACCTAACCTATTATCTTGTTTAGTTGGAAACAACTGACCACTCGCAATATGCCATGCGCGATAAAAGTGATTTGGCTCATCTGGCACTTGAAATGGTGGTGTTAGAATCAAAAAAGATAACCCAAAAATAAATCCAACTATGAGGAAAAATGTTTGTGGTTTAGGCATAAAATGCTACTTCAAATAATATTAAAGCGCGAATTTAGAGAAATCTAACAATAATCATTTTACTTTTACAGTTGAATTAAAAAATATAATAGAATGGTAACCGCAACAGAAAATATACAACAAACTTTTAAGTTCAAACAGTTTGAAATTCATCAGGATAAATGCGCCATGAAAGTGGGAACTGATGGCGTTTTATTGGGCGCTTGGACGGATGTTGCAAATGCCAATTCTGCGCTCGATATTGGTGCAGGTACGGGCGTTATAGCATTAATGCTGGCACAAAGGTTAACCGGCAATGATAGTTTTTCGCACGCAGTTGAGATTGATGAAGATGCTTACAATCAGTGTATTGAAAACATGGCTGGGTCTCCCTTTACTGAAAAAACATATTGCTTTTTAGATTCCATTCAAAATTTTGCAAAAACGGTTGAAAATCGGTACGATATTATCCTATCAAATCCGCCTTTTTTTTCAGGAGGCACTTTTTCAAGCACCGAAAATAAAACGGCTGTTCGTCACACAGTTAAATTGCCTCATGGCGATTTACTACACGCAACCAAAACCTTACTCAATCCAAATGGAAAATTTTGCGTGATTTTACCTTTTATAGAAGGTTTGCGTTTTATTGAAGTAGCTACAAGTTATGGTTTTTATCTTACTAAACGCACTGATGTATTGCCAAAAGCAGAAAAAGGTATTGAGCGCTTGCTTTTGCAATTTGAAAACGCGTCTAAGCCTCTAATCCACGATGCAATAATTCTTCAACTCAGTGTTCCTGATAGACATTATACAGAACAATACAAGGAATTGACGAAGGATTTTTATACGATTTTTTGACCAAGATTTAACAGATTAAAGGATTTTAGTGATGAACATTTCCTGAAAATCCTTCAATCTGTTAAATCTTGGTCTAAATTATCCCATAATAATTATGTGGCGTAATATTTCTCAATTCTTCTTTCACATTTTCCGCCACATCTAAAGTTTCGATGAATTCGAGCATTGAATGTTTATTAATAGTCTGATTACCCCGCGTCAATTGTTTCAAAGCATCATAAGGATTGGGGTAATTTTCGCGACGGAGAATAGTTTGGTATGCTTCTGCTACTACACTCCAATTCGCTTCAAGATCAGCATGGATTTTATCTTCATTAATCAGTAGTTTACTAATGCCTTTTTGCAAAGAATTCAAAGCAATATATGAATGGGCAAATGGCACTCCGAGATTTCTTATCACGGTTGAATCGGTTAAATCGCGTTGAAGGCGCGACACGGGCAATTTTTGTGCTAAAAAAGCAAAATTGGCATTGGCTATGCCGAAATTTCCTTCTGCATTTTCAAAATCAATCGGATTGACTTTATGTGGCATGGCAGATGAACCAACTTCGCCTTTCAAGACTTTTTGCTTGAAATAATCCATTGAAATATAAGCCCAGATATCGCGAGAAAAATCAATTAATATGGTGTTGATGCGTTCAAAATTATGGAGTATAGCTGCTAAAAAATCGTAGTGCTCAATTTGAGTGGTATAGTGTTGGCGTTGCAAACCGAGATATTCAGACACAAAATTATCAGCGAAAGCATGCCAATCTATTTTAGGATATGCTACAAAATGCGCATTAAAATTACCTGTTGCACCGCCAAATTTTGCTTGAATCGGAATCTTTTTAAGTGTTTCTGTTTGATTTTTCAATCGCTCCACAAAAACCAAAATTTCTTTTCCCACACTCGTCGGGCTTGCAGGCTGACCATGTGTGCGGGCTAAAACAGTTACTTTTTTCCAACGTTCTCCCAATTCGGTTAGCGTTTCTATGAGAGATTCAATTTTAGGAATCATCTCAAACTGTAACGCATTTCTTAAATTGATGGGTACTGCTGTATTATTAATATCCTGCGAGGTCAATCCGAAATGAATAAACTCTTTATATTCTGCTAAATCTAATGCATCAAATTTATCGCGCAGAAAATATTCAACTGCTTTAACGTCGTGATTGGTTACGCGTTCAATATCTTTAATGGTTTGCGCATCATTGATAGAAAAATTATCAAAAACATCCATTAAAGTTTCAATCTTTTCGTCTGGAAATTCTTTGAGTTGTGGTAAATCATCATTACACAATGCGATAAAGTATTGTAATTCTACGAAAACGCGCATCTTGATGAGACCAAATTCCGAGAAAAATTCTGAAATGGGTCGCGTTTGTTTAGCGTACCGCCCATCTATTGGGGAAATATTTTCTAAATTATCCATCAAAAATTAATTTACCTATCCTTTTTTAAAACGACTAAATCACAAAATTAATCGTTAATGATTAACAGTTGATGATAATTGGTTAATTTTGTACTTAGATAACATTAATTTTTTTTCTTGAGATGAATTACACTCTCATCACCCATCACTCATCCTCTTAAAATGCGTCAACTTCATCTTTTGCCTTTTGCCCTTTGCCTTTTACTTTTTGCTTGCGATAATA
>JAYWBA010000129.1:0-15005 GCA_043781915.1 Saprospiraceae bacterium | reverse complement strand
AAGGCATTTGAGTAGGTATTTATTTTATCTGCGATGTTGTATAAAATGTTTATTTTGCGAAAAAAATGCGAATTTAGAAACTTAAAATTGCTTTATATGAACATTAATCAAAGAAATTCGAAATACTTATGCAAGAAGGAATAGTTACTAAATCAACGGGAAGCTGGTACACAGTCAAAATTTTTTTGGAGTCCGATGCTTCTACGCAATGTCGAATTACCGGTAAAATGCGCTTAGACGATATGCCATTTACCAACCCGATTGCTGTGGGTGACCACGTAATGTATGAACTTGATTCAGATGGGGTAGGGGCAATCCACGAAATTTTACCCAGAATAAATTATGTGTCGCGCCAATCGGCACAAAAAAAACACGAAATTCATGTTGTTGCTGCCAATATTGATCAAGCTTGTTTATTTGTGACCATTATAGAACCCGATTTAAAACAAGGATTTATCGACCGATTTTTATTGAGTACTGAGCCGTTTAATATTTCAACCATCATTGTTTTTAATAAATCGGATTTATACACACCTAAAGCGCTCGAACTTTACGAAGTGATGCGTAAATTATATACCGACATCGGTTACACGGTGCTTTTAACTTCGAATAAAATGCCCGAAACCCTTTTGCTTCTACGCGAATTGCTAAAAGATAAAATCACACTTATTTCTGGTCAATCGGGTGTAGGGAAATCGTCGGTGGTTAATGCCATTGAATCGAATTTAGATTTGCGCACTGGTGGACTTTCTGGATATTCAGGTAAAGGACAACACACTACAACTTTCGCCGAAATGCACAGATTGAGTTTTGGCGGCAACATTATTGATACGCCTGGTTTAAAAACTTTCACTTTCAACAATTTAGAACCTTTAGATGTAGTCCATAATTTCAGAGAATTTTTTGAACTGTCCTCTCATTGTAAATTTGGCAGAAATTGCACGCACCGCGAAGAACCTAAATGTGCCGTCTTAAAAGCTTTAGAAAATGGTGAGGTTAGCCCGTTGCGTTACCAAAACTATATCAAAATTCTTGCTGAAGTAGAAGAACAAAATAAGTGGGAAAGGCATAAATAAAATTCATTTGAACAATCTTTTCAATTTAATCTAAACTGGTTTAAAAATTGCAGTTGTAATGAAAACAAAAAAGCTTGCCAGAGAATAATTTCAAATTCAGCGTGTCAGAAAAATCCGCCCATATTTTCGGAATTAGAATTGTACGCGTGTGTTTAACCATTTTCTTTTTAATTGGGTTTCAATTTTTAAGCGCGCAGGAATCATTCGAGAAAAATGATGTTACTGAAACGACTACTGAACATGCTGGCATCAATGTTTTACCAAACATGCCCACTGATTTATTGAAAAAACCTAACAAAGATGTTTTTTATTATTGGATTTCTACAGGAGAAGTTTTAAAACGGCAACAAAAATTTGATTTATCGCGTGATGCCTTTGCTGAAGCGCTTAAAGTAGCAGTTCATATAAGCGATTCGGCGCAAATAAATTCGCTGCTTCAATTAGGAGAAGTGAATACAAAATTGATTGAGTACAGCGAAGCTTACCAACAATTAGTAGATTGCACACTTATAGCGCAACGCAGTCATCGTTATATTGAAGCACAAAAAGCGTATATTCTTCTCGGCGATTTATTCACAAAAGCAGAAAATTTGGCTGTAGCTTATACCAATTATAAAAAAGGTTGGGTACTTTCTACAGGCTCTACAAACGTTGAACTACGCGTTCACCTCTTATGTTCATTAGCAGAATCTGGATTTAAACTCAATAAAAAAGAAGAGGCGATTGGTTTTATATATTCTGCTGAAGAATTAATGCAACCTCTTCTTAAACAAAACGACCCAAAACTTGAAAACTTTGACTTGTTTGTTAATGTTTTAAGAATTAAAAGCTTTTTGCAATGGCAAATGAATGATATTCAGAGTGCTTTAAAAACATTAGAATCAGCGAGTGAATTATGCCAAAAAATAAAAGATGATGATAGAAACACAGAAATTGTTTCAGAAATGTGTGAAATTTTGAGGGCTTCGGATAATAGTTCTTTGGCTGTTTCAAAACTTAACGCGCTTCAAAACGCTGTGCATACTTCAGAAAATTCTGCTTTCATACAATCAAATTTAGGAGACATCCTTTTCGATAAAAAAAAATGGCTCGAAGCTCGAACGCATTACTTCACCGCTTTCAAATTGGTTGAAAGAATAGTTGACACTTGTCGGTTGACAGTTGACAGAAACGATAAATCAATTACAAGTGATGGCACGCAACCAACAACTATTAACTATCAACTATTAACTAAATACTATCAACTAAAACAACACATTGCACACCAACTATTCCTAACGCATTTAAATATTGGTGATGCAGAAGGCACCAAAAAATATTTTACAATCGATACAAATTTGCATGCAGCTTATTTGCGAATTGAGAATTTGCAACGAGAAGCATCTAACAAGCTCAATTTTAACAATGAATTCCACGAAAACTCCTTCAATTCTCTAAAAATGCGCGACAATCGATTTCTGCTCATTTTTGGTTCTATTGGGTCCATGTTATTGGTTATTCTTTTGAGTCTTGTGCTTCAAAATCGCACGAAAAACTATAAACAACTCATGCTTCGCAATGCAGAGATTCAAGCTCAGAATAAAAAATTAGAAGAATCGAACGAAATTCTGACGCAATTTGCTTACGTGGCGGCGCACGATCTAAAAGAACCCCTACGCAGTATCGGTAGTTATATCGGCATTCTTCAAATTAAATACTTAAAAGATTTACCACCCAATGCAGGCGAATACATGCAGTTCATTAACAGTGGCGTAAAAAGAATGTATCTCCTTTTGAACGATTTGCTCGAGCTTTCCCAAGTCATTCGCCAACAACCCGGCGCAGAAGTTGTCAGACCTGAAGAAGTGTTGAATGATGTACGTTCTAATTTAAACAGTGCTATTGAACTCAAACACGCTCAATTAGATTACGCGGCTAATATGCCTGGTGTGAGAATGAATCGCAATCATCTCATGCAATTATTTCAAAACCTGATAGGCAACGCACTAAAATTTACTACCGATCAACCGCGCGTACTAGTATATGCCTTCGAAGAGCCAACGCGCATTATTTTCACCGTAGCCGATAATGGCATTGGCATCAAAAAAGATTATTCTTCCAAAATTTTTGTGCTTTTTCAACAACTCAATAAAAAAGGCAGTTACGAAGGCACCGGTATCGGTTTAACTATTTGCAAAAATATTGTCGAAAAATACAATGGCAACATTTGGTTTGAGTCGGAAGAAAATGTGGGTACTAAGTTTCATTTCTCTATTCCAGTTTAGTTCTTGCTAAGAAACTTTCGTGCAAAGTCGCAAAGGAGCCGCAAAGTTCGCAAAGATATTAATATGCGGCTTTGCGGCTCCTTTGCGACTTTGGGCGAAAATTTCTTGTCAAAGAGCTTCATAAATTACCAAACAACCTTAGCTTTGCAGGAAACAAAATAACTATGTCAAGTTTTAGAGTTATCCTTATTTTTCTAATTTCGTTCATAAGTTTTAAAGCTTTCACCCAAAACTCTGTTCTTTCTGGACCGATGATCGGCTATGTTGAACACCGTGAAGTGCTGATTTGGTATGAAATGAAAAGCGATTTAGGTGGGTTAGTATCCTTAAAATTTAAAAAAGCCAATAGCATCGATACGTTTCGCGTAGCGCGACAAACAGAATATGCTGGACACGGTACGAATGCTGAAACCTATACCCTCAAATTTATTTGCGATGACCTTGAAATGGGTAAAACATATCAATATGGTCTGTATATAGATGAAGAATTGCAACCTACTTCATTGCCTACAACATTCAAAACAAAAGAGCTTTGGGAATGGCGAAAACCCGCGCCCGATTTTAATTTCTTAATCGGCTCGTGTTTTTATATTAACGATGCACCTTATGACAGACCTGGCAAACCCTACGGTCAAGACACGCATATATTAGAAACAATGGGAAATACGCCGAGCGATTTAATGATTTGGCTCGGTGATAATTTATACTATCGCGAAGCTGATTATAGCACAGAATCGGGTATGGAATACCGGTATGGAAAAAATTTTAGAATACCTGAATTTCAAAAGTTGCGCGCATCTCGCGCTAATTATGCTATCTGGGACGATCACGATTATGGCAGCGACGATTCGGAAGGGACGTTTGAATTGAAAGAAAAATCGCTCGAATTGTTTAAAAATTATTGGGGAAATAAAACGTATGGTCAACTTGATCATCCTGGCGTTTACAACAAATTTAAATGGAGCGATTGCGAATTTTTTCTGCTCGACGATAGGTACGACCGAACACCTAAACAATTACCCGATAGCGTTGATGGCAAACCCAATGCCGATAAAGTGATTTACGGCGCAAAGCAAATGAAATGGTTAAAAAATAGTCTGGCAGTTTCATCAGCGACTTTTAAGTTTATTGTAACTGGAGGTCAGGCGCTCAATGCACTTGGTACGGACGAAACACTGTTGCATTACCCGATTGAGTGCATCGATTTAATGAATTTTATCTCACAACAAAAAGTAAGTGGTATTGTTTTTTTAACAGGCGATAGACATTTTACCGAAATGATTACCTATAAACCGCGCTCAGGTTTTTACCCTATTCCAGAATACACCAGCTCTGCAGTCACTTCTGGACCCGCAAAACCGACAAAAGCAGAAGTGAACAATCCGCAACGCGTTGAAGGCTCATTATTCTTAGAAAATAATTTTGGAAGACTTTCAGTCAGTGGAGCACCTAAAAACAGAACTTTGCAGATTGAAACTTTAGATGCGAAAGGAGAAGTAAAATGGAAGAAAACGATTCATCAGAATGAATTGATGGTGAAGTAAAGTTTTATAGGATACTTATTCCATTTTTCAAAAAGATTTTATTCAGATTGAAAGTATTACTAATCGCAGTTTTCGATTTTACAAAATGAAATTTGAAATCAGTTTAAAATTAGAAAGCTCTAAAATGCTATTTATTAACTTTTTAGAACTTTCTATTTTTAAACTGTTTTGCTTTTACATTTTAAATTTTATACTTGATAAGTTTATACAACTTACATTAAAAATTAAAAGTGAATCATCTATTTCTGGCTACAAGGTTTATGATAGCAAGTAAAGCAAAAGCCCCAATGGCAGCCGTTAAAATACTTCCTAGCAAGCCTGGTCCTAAACTTACGCCTAATTTACCAAGTCCCCAACTACCAACATAGCCGCCCAAAATACCGACAACAATATTGCCGATTAAACCAAGGCTGCTACCTGAAAAAAATTGACTGCCCAACCAGCCAGCTACTGCTCCAATAGCTAAAGTAATTAATAAACCTTCCATAATAATGTTAGTTTTAAATGAGAAAAATTGATTTTTAAAAAAATGGATTACTTACAAATAAAGTTCTAAGTAGAAATGCTGATAAATACTTAAGGGCTAAAGTTAAAATTAAAACCCGAGACAAAAAAATTTTTTCCTAAAAAAGATATAAACGCTAAGAGGGCGTTTAAATTACACATAGCGTTATAAAATTGGTGCAAATAATTTTTTTTCAAAGAAATGCTTTATTAAATATTAAGATATTGATTTTTTGAGAGAAATCGAGGTGACTCAGATTACTAAAACCCAATTTTTTTCTTCCCATCAGTAAACATTTCTTTCTGAAGCAATGCCATTTTAACAGCACTTTGCGCCCATTCCGAACCTTTATTGCCCAATGAGCCTCCGGCGCGTGCTTTAGCTTGCTCTTCGTTTTCAGTAGTGAGTACGCCAAAAATACAAGGTCTACCCGTTGATAGAGATAAATTCTGCAACGCAATTGCTACAGCATTGTTTATATATTCGTCGTGGCGTGTATCGCCTTTAATAACACAACCAATACAAACAATGGCATCGAGGTTGCCGCGATCTTTTAAAAGTATGCGTGCTCCCATCGGTAATTCAAAAGCACCCGGTACTTTCACTGTTGTAATATTGGTTTCAGGAATACTGTAGTTTTTTAACGTTTCTAAACACGCTGTTAAAAGTGGCTGAGTTATATGTGCGTTCCATTCGGATACAACGATACCAAAATGTAAATCATTCTCTGTAAGCGGCTCAACTTTGTTATTAATTTGAATTGGAAAACTTGCCATAGTAATTTTATTTTTTTGTAAAACAGTAAATGCGAATAGATGTGAAAATGTTTAATTCTCTTTACATAACGCTCCAGCTATCATAAATGCAAAGGCTGAGACTTTCATTTAAGGCATCGCCAATAATATTATGATCTGTATCAAGTTCGTGGACGTAAGTATTTTTTATATTCGAGGTAAATTCCCTGACTTTAGAAATTGAAACAACATCGTCAGATGTGCCGCAAAAATAATCAATCCGTGCATCTCGCGAATTGGCTTTTTTGATGAAGAAAGGTTTGCGCAAATCGAAGTCATCCATGGATATCCAATAAGCGAATAATCTTGCACGGCGTTGTATATTGTTTAAGTGTCGTTTTGTAAACTGAAAAATAAAACGATTAATGACGCCTAATCTGTAAAAAAATTCTAAAATTTTTACAAACCATATTGGGCGATTTAAAATCCAGCGCATGGCGTAGCGAATGGGTTTTGGAATCATAGTGATTTCGAAAATAAAACGGTTGTAAAACCCGTCAGGCGCTAACAAAATGAGATGCTTAGTGCGTTTGCTCTGTCTTAAAAAAATGCGCTGAACTATTTTACATCCAAAACTATAACCTAAGAGGGTAATAAGTTCAATATTTTCAATTTTACGAATGACATTGACGGTGCTGAGGAAAACTTTTTCATTAAATTTGTCTTCTTTCCACACCGTATGACCATGATAAGGTAAATCTATGGCATAGATTTTATATTTTTTGCCAAGTGAGGGTTCCAATTTTAAAAACAATGCTGCACGGTCACCAAATCCGTGGAAGGCGACTAAAATATCGCGCCCCTCTCCAAAAACCAAACAACTGATTTGAGAATTTTTATACGGAATACTAATACGCTGCACTGTGTAGGTCAATGATTTTTAATTGAAGTCGCTAAAAAACAAAAAAAAATCGTAAACCTATCACTTTTGATTATTTTAATTACAATATTTTTAGATAAAGAACTTGTTTTAACTTTTTTTTTCAGGCGAGAATGTGTTATTTCCAAGTCTTCTGATTAGAAAATAACCATTTGCAGCCCGAACAAATAAGTTAAAACAAGTTCAAAGATAAATGGAATAATTTCAAAGGTCTGTTTAAAAGTATGAAGCACTTAAATGCCAATAGCCCCGCACGAAACGCGAGGCATAAAATCGGCAATCAAATCTATTAAGCGCCCACAGTTTGCGGTTGCCAAATACTTTCAGCAAAATTTTTAAGCGAAGGGAAAACGTAATCAGGCGTAATATCGCCAAGTTGTTCATTTTTGTTGTCGATGAAAATAGTGAGCATACCCAAATTTTTTCCAAATTGCATATCTACAAGCGAATCGCCGACCATAACAGATTTAGAAAAATCAATTTCTGGAAAATCTTTTTGAGCCAATAAGCCCATTGTTGGTAATGGTTTGCGGTGCGTTGAAGCAGCATTGTTCAACTCTGTGGCTACATACACTTTGTCAATACGCCCATCCAGCAAATCGACTGTTTTAATCATGAGTCGGTGAACTTCGTTGAGTTCTTTTTCAGTCATAGTACCTTTACCTACACCTGCTTGGTTGGTTACTACAATAATACGCCCAAAAATTTCAGCTAAAATTTCAATAGCTTTGATACTGCCAGGAATGAATGAAAAATCATCCCAATGTTTGACGTAATCGTCTTTAATTTGTTCATTGATAACGCCGTCTCTGTCGAGAAATAATGTCCATGTAGGATTAAATTTGTGCATAGTATGCCAAAATTAAAATCTTAAAAAATAGGGATTTAATTTGGAAGCTGCGTTTTGTTGTAAAGTTCGTATTTTTCTATTTACGAAAATAGTTTTAAAATGTTCAGTTTTTTTTCAAATTTATTATTGTATGTACAATTTTTTTCCAAGAAAATTTTTCGCGTTGTATCTCTAAAACTGATACAAAATTGGGTAGTGCGTTGGGTGCGTTTATTTTAACAATTGCTTCAGCAATGTCTGTTGCGTTGGGCTGAGTAACAAAACCTACTTGAGAATCGGGCACAATCTCAGAAAGTCCGCCAACATCAGTAACAATCATCGGCACCCCAAAATGATACGCCATTTGGGTTATTCCACTTTGTGTGGCATTTCTATAGGGCTGAACGACACATTCAACGGCGCTGAAATAATACTTAACATCATTATCACTAATAAATTTGTTGTGAATGATGACTTTTTCGGTTAATTTATTTTGCTCAATAAATTCGTTGTAAGGCTTTTCATCTTCATAAAATTCGCCAGCGACAATGAGTTTAAGATTCGTATTTCGCAAACGCGCATCCGTCAGAGCTTCGAGCAATATATCCAAACCTTTGTATTTTCTGATAAAACCAAAAAAAAGTAGATACTTGTAGTTAGCATCTAAATTTAAAAAATGGAGTGCTTCTCCTCGACTTACTTTTTCACCATAATTATCGTAGAGTGGATGGGGCGTGTTTATGATAGGTTTTTGAGTGAAACTTTTTAATTCCGATGCAACGCTTGAGCTCATCACAAGAAAAGCATCGCAAGCCGACGCATAATATTTTGCAAAAAGTTTATCGCCAATGCGTTTTTCATGTGGAACTATGTTGTCAACGAGTCCGATTTTCGTTAGATTTCTTTTACTATCAACTAATCTTAAAATGGAGCCAATAGTGGGCGCTAAAAAAGGAAGCCAAAAACGGGCGATGACTAAATCAGCTTTTTCTTTATTGATAGCATGTGCTGTTTTTATCCAACTGAATGGATTTATAGAACTGATAGTTGAATAAATTTTTAAACTTTCGGGCGGAGGTGTATCGCTTAATTGGGTTTTGCCTGGAAATAAAAAATTGGGATACTGCACATAGTAAGAATATATCGAAACATCGTGACCCGATTTCTGAAATTCTTCCGCCAAGCGCATATTAAATGTAGCAATGCCACCGCGCAGTGGCGCTGCTGGACCAATAATTACAATCTTCATCTTAGATTTTTTTCAGCACAAAGTTCATAAAAGAACAAAGATTCACAAAGTTTATGTTAGTATCACGAAATTTTCAGCACAAAGTTCATAAAGGAACAAAGATTCACAAAGTCTGTGATTATAATTTTGTTCCTTTTTATTCAGGTAAGTTTCTGAAAATTTCATTGACGAAAGTTTGTTGACCTCCTTTCATTAGATTAACCACATTGAAATTTATTAAAATTCCTTTGGGTTTCTCCATAAGTTTCATATAAGTTAAGAGTTGAAATTTATGCACTGGCAGTAAAAAATCTAAAGATTTTAACTCAAGAACTATCCAATCTTCAATTAAAAGATCATAACGCAATTCTCCTTCCATTTCAAACCCTTTGTATTTAATAGGAATAATAACTTGCGAAGAATACCTAATTCCGTGTAAATCAAATTCATGTTTCAAACATTTATGATAAATGCTTTCTAAAAGACCTAGTCCGAGTTGTTTGTGTACTTCAATACAAGCAGCATTTATTTGGAATGTTAACTCATCTAAATAAGTTTTAGTTAGTGTCATAGTAAGTTATTTTGTTTGATTAGAAATAATTTTGGTAACAAAAATAATAACACTTTGTGAATCTTTGTTCCTTTATGGTCTTTGTGCTGAAAAAATTATCGCGGACTTTATGCTGGAAAAAATCTACGTTTAAAGCAAATGTTTAGTTAAAGTCAGTCTAATATATTCTCAATTCAGAAACTGTTTATAATTTTATGTTTAAGTTTATATGATTTGAAAAGTTTCACGATATTCCTGCTCTTGAGCACCGTTTTTAATGCACAAAAAATTTCCGCACAAACAACGCAACGTTTTGGTGGTGGTTTGCTTCTAGGTATGAATGCTTCGCAACTCGACGGAGATTACTCGGCAGGGTATAATAAAAAAGGAATCAGTGCAGGTTTGCGCGGCATCACTTATTTGAACGACCGATGGAAAATAACAACCGATTTATTATACAGTCAACGCGGTGCAGTTACTTCTGAATCTGAAACGCTTAAAGAACGTCGGTGTCAATTAGATTATTTGGAAGTACCCATTCAAATCCATTTTTGTGATTGGGAAAAACAAACGACTGATGGTAAAAAGTATTCTAAGGTGAATTTTGGTTGCGGTTTGGTGTATTCCCGATTGTTTAAAACTATTTCAAATGAAAATTTCACACACCTTGCTGCCGTAGATTATTTTTCAAAGAACGACTTTGCCCTGACTGCTTCTGCCAGTTTATACGTCAATTATTTCTGGGGATGTACATTTCGCTATACAACATCCATCAATAATATTTTCGATGTAAATGATTATCCAAACGTGCCAAATTTTTCAACTTTGTTGCCATTACGCGGATATTTTCTAACTTTACAATCATTTATTACATTTTAATACCGATTTTATGTTCAATAGGACTCATCAATTTCGTTCTAAATCACAAAGGTTTTTAATTCTATTTTTCATTTTTCTTCTTTTTTCGGATAAATCGAATGCAACAACAACCTATAAAGTTGATTCATTACCTCCTTTACCCGAAGCATTAGCACGACGCATTATGGATAGTTGCACACTCATTGACTATACTTTTCTGACGCTTCCGTTTACCATGAGTTTTGATAATAATAAAAGTGTTCAAGGTTCGTTCAGACATATACAGATTGATGGGGTAGAAGAAGTGGCGGGATTAAAAGTATTTGCAAAAACATTTTTTCAAATACAAGGGCGCATTGTTTTGATCGGCGATTTGTATTTTAGTAATGCGGGCGCATATTTTGTTTATTCAGAGGATGGTGTAAAAAAATACGGCAATAAACTAAGTCAAGAAGGCATAGATTTTTTTAATCAAATTATTACACGGCAAAAAAAATAGTAAAGCAGCGGAACTCGAATTCATAGAATTTAGGAATTATTAGCTAAAGCTGAATTGTTAACCAGTTTCCCACAGACTTCGCAGATTTTCGAGAAAATACACTAAAAAATTTGCGAAAATCTGCGAAGTCTGCGGGAAACCGATTTGAGTGTACAACTATAGAATTTAGGAATTAAAGGTTGCTTTGTAAGCTAAATCTCTGCTAAGTCTGCGAGAAACTGAGTTGTACTCATTCATTTTAATATCTTTAACGTTCAAAATTTTGTTAGTCATAATTTTTGAGCAATATTTGTTTTTTTTATACCGATTTAACAGCTTTTAAATAATTAGTCAAAACTCCTGTTTTTTATGAAAAATAAATTGCTACTCGTTTTAGCATTTTTGTGCTGCTTCAATATACTATTTTCGCAGAACATAGAAAGTATTGCACCAAGTCCTTGTGCAGATGCGCAACAAAAAGCATTGAATTATCTTTCGAAAAATAAGGTAAACTTAAAAATGACGGATGACGATGTCAACGGATTGAATCTACAAGATTCGTACATTACACAACATAATGGCTTAACGCATTTATTTTTTGAACAAACTGCATCGAGTATTCCTTTATACAATGGTATCGTTAATGTTTCGGTGATGCCAAATGGTGAAGTGTTATTCGTAGGCAATCGTGCACTGAACAACCTCGCGTCGAAAATAAATGCAACACAAGCCATTTTAACACCCGAACAAGCGGTGCAAAAGGCGTGCGAACAACTTAAAATAGGATTGAATGAACACTTAGCTATTTCTAAAAGCGCCAAACTGAATACTTATACAGTTGATAAAGGTGGATTTGTCCTTTCCAATGTCAATATTGAATTAAAATTCCAGAAAATTGATGAAACCCATGCGCGTCTTGCTTGGGATTTAAATCTTGATAAATTAGATGGTTCAGATCATTGGAGCGTTCGTGTTGATGCACTCGATGGTAAAATTCTCAATAAAAATTCATTTACTTCGCATTGTAAAGTCGCAGTAGAAAATTTTGCGCATCCAAATACTGAATGTATTGAGCAATCAGCTATTAATAATCAGTTGGAAATTGAGAGTAGCTCAAAGCTCAAAGCTCAAAGCTCAATGCTGCTTGCAGGTGGTGGTTCTTACAACGTTTTTGCTTTACCACTCGAAGGACCCACTTTTGGTACACGCACTTTAGTAACTGACCCCGCTAATGCCACCGCCTCACCTTATGGTTGGCACGATACAAATGGTGTAGCTGGTGCAGAATTCACTATCACTCAAGGTAATAACGTACACGCCTATTTAGATACCAAAAATATAAACAAATCTTCGGGCGATGAACCAGACGGCGGTGCAGATTTGGTTTTTGATTTCCCTTTTAGCGCGAGTGCTGAGCCTTCAGCGCAACAAAAATCGGCAGTTGTAAATTTATTCTACATCAATAATATGATGCACGATATTACTTTTGGTTACGGTTTTGATGAACAATCAGGCAATTTTCAGAAAACGAATTATACAAAGGCACCCGGTGCGAATGATGATGTACAAGCTGAAGCGCAAGACGCATCAGTTGGAACATCAACAAGTCCAGCAGCATCGAACAATGCGAATTTTTCTTCACCAGCCGATGGGCAACAAGGGCGTATGCAAATGTACTTATGGACAAGTAATAACGCTAAACTTTTGCACGTAACAGCGCCTTCACTTTTAGTTGATGATTATAATGTGGGTACAGCCAGTTTTGGTGCTACTATAAACGGCACAACTAAATATTCTGGCGATGTAACCATTGCGAATGGCAGTACCGGCTCAGATGGTTGTGTCGTTCCTGATAATGATTTGACGGGAAAAATCGCACTTGTTGACAGAGGTGTTTGTTTTTTTACAGATAAAGCTTACAATGTTCAGCAAAAGGGTGCTATTGGTGTCATAATTTGTAATTTTGAAGAAGGCACTATTGGCATGGCAGCTGGTGGAACACACATTAGTGATGTGAAAATTCCTGTTGTAATGCTGAGCAAATCGGATTGCCAAAAAATTAGAGTGGCAGCAGGTGTAGGTTTAAAAGCATCTATTTTTATAGATAATACTTTAAATAACGGACCCAATATGCTTGATGGCGATTTTGATAATGGCATCATGGCACATGAATATACACATGGAATTTCAGGTCGTTTAACAGGAGGGCGATTAAATGCAGGTTGTTTATCGAATGAGGAAACGGGGTCAGAAGGTTGGAGCGATTTTTTAGCTTTGATGGTTACAGCAACACCTGCCGATGCTACTACACGCACACGCGGTCTGGGTACTTATGCTTTGTATCAAAAACCAACGAATACTGGTATTCGCCGTTATCCTTATTCTACTGATTTAGTAAAAGACCCATTGACGTATGACAACATAATCACTTCTTCAGAAGTACACGATGTAGGTGAAGTTTGGGCAGATGCTTTATGGGATTTATACTGGAAAATGATTGATATATATGGTTACAAAGCTGATTTAAAGGATAAAACCAGTGGAAATGGTAAAACACTTCAGTTGGTTTTAGATGCTATGAAAATCCAACCTTGCAATCCGGGTTTTTTAGATTCACGCGATGCTATTTTAGCTGCCGACAAAGCTGATTTTGGTGGCGCTAATGCTTGCACTATATGGTCTGCATTTTCAAAACGCGGTATGGGTAGTAATGCTGATCAAGGTACTGCGGGTTCTGCTTTAGATAATACACAAGGGTTCGAAACTTTTCCATTGTGTGTAAAAACATTGAAAATTCAAAAGACAGCGACAGAAACCATTAAACCAGGAGACTTAATTACTTATACGCTTAAAGTTATTAATCATAAAGGCGCTGTTGCTACCAATGTAGTTGTAACTGATGAAATACCAACCAATACAACGTTTGTAACAGGTTCTGCTTCGCGTAATGTGACTGTAGTAGGTAATACATTGCAATGGTCAATTGGCACAATGCAGCATTTAGATACTTTAATTTTAACCTACAAAGCAAAATCTGACGCGACTAAAAAATCTACATCTTACTTTTTTGACGATTTTGAGAAAGGTGATAAAAATTGGGATTATGAAGTCTTAAAAGGCTCAGGTTTATGGGAGGTTTTAGATTTGTTTTCATACAGTGGTAAAAACTCTATGACGGCTTCGTATCCATCTATTGGTGCTTCCGATTTTACGACTAAAACTTTAAAATCTATCCGCGTTACAGGTACAAAACCAACTTTGCGTTTTTATCATCGGTATCAAACTGAAGCAGGCGCTGATGGTGGTATTGTACAAATTAGTACAAATAATGGTGTCAGTTGGGATTATATTGATACTAAATTCTTTAAAAATGGTTACCGTGGCGCTTTAGCTTATGGCACGTTAGTCGTTCCTAACATACAATCGTATTGGGGTGATAATAAAACCTTCCAATCATCTTGTGCAGATTTAAGTGCCTATATTGGTAAAGACATCAAATTGCGTTTCAGATTTGCAAACGATAGTTTAATCACAGGTTTAGGTTGGTTCGTTGACGATGTAACGGTTATGGATATGGTGAATTACAATGGTAAAGCATCATTAACATCCGCTCAGGGTGATACAGCATCAGCCATCGTAGCTCAAGGTGGTACAATCGTGGATCCAACGGTATTTACACCGACTTCAGTTGCTAACGATGAAGTTAAACTCAATGTCTATCCGAATCCAACCAATGGTTGGTTGAATCTAAATATCATTGGTGGTTCTGCAAACAGTTTGCAAGCAAGCATTATTGGTATTGATGGAAGAACCGTTTGGCAAAATACGTCTAAACTCAATGCACAAACAGAAACCCTCATTCCAGTTGATATGTCAGCATTTAGCAGTGGTGTTTATTTTGTGCGATTGGAGACGGATTCGAAAACGATAGTAGAAAAGATAATTAAACAGTAAATGGTGTGATTAACCTATTAGGATGCGCGCGCATCCTAATAGGTT
>JAYWBA010000128.1:0-15035 GCA_043781915.1 Saprospiraceae bacterium | reverse complement strand
CTAATTTTCCGTTAAAAAAACGTTGCCTGCCTGAAGGGTCATTCTTGATAAAAATAATTTGTGCGCCGCATTTCAGCATCAAATCACTCTCAGTAGGGTAACTAAATTGTGGAAATTCCCCCTTAATTTCTGCTTTAAACGTTTGGGGTTTTGAATTTAAACCATCCAAAGCCGTTTGATTCAGCGCAGCAGCTTTGGCATTATGGGTTGTAAGCGTTATAAAATTATCGTCGGATGTAGGTTTGAAATTAGGTTTGTGATAGCGATTCAAAATGTCTAAATCTGCTTTTTCAATCCGATTGTTTCTCAAATTATCTAAGATATTGATAAACTCAGCGTCACTTTGCCTGAATATTTTATCAAGCTCAATGTAATGTGGTTTCACATCTTGCAAAACCTTAGCGTGAAAGAAAAAAATGCCTTCGTAATACTGTTTCAAAATATCCCATTCGTCATTTTTCACAACGGGTGGCAATTGCATTAAATCGCCGATAAACAAAACTTGCACACCACCAAAAGGTGAATTATAATCGCCTCGAACGGAGCGCAAAACATTGTCCATCGCATCCAAAATATCGGCTCGGAGCATACTCACTTCGTCAATCACCAACAACTCCATCGCTTTTATAGTTTGGCGTTTAGCGGTGCTCATGTTCGAATGTTTTCTGAGCGAGTATATGTTGTTCACCACCGTTTCAGTTTGTGAAGGAACTGGCTCGGTGGTTGGAATAAAAGCACCAAAGGGCAATTGAAATTGCGAATGAATGGTTACGCCACCCGCATTAATCGCCGCAATGCCCGTAGGTGCAACCACCACAGTGCGCTTATGCGTTTTTTCAATAACCGATTTCAAAAAAGTCGTTTTACCCGTTCCTGCTTTACCCGTTAAGAAAACAGATTTATTGGTTTGATTGATAAACTTAGATGCAAGTACAAACGGATCGGTGACAGTATCGGTTTTCATAGTTGCTTAGTTTTAGATAAAGATTGGTATTTCCCAGTATGCTATAATATTTTTGATCTTACAGGTGGTAAGATTCAGAAGCCTTACTTAAAAAAAGTGGAGGATAACGGAGTCGAACCGATGACCTCTTGCATGCCATGCAAGCGCTCTAGCCAGCTGAGCTAATCCCCCAAATTGGTTTAACACACAAATATAGTTTTAATTCTCGATTTATTTAATGCAACCTCATTTTTTTGTGATTCATAATAGGTTTTCCGCTAATTCCTTTTGCAATATTGTTTCAAATTATTACGTCTTTATTTTCAATGACTTAAAATTAGTTATACTGGTATAAAAAAGCTATATTTGGCTTATTGTAAGTATTTTTGAGTTAGTTTCAATACCAAATTATAATTGTTTTAAGCTGATTTCATAATTAGGTAAATGTTTGTCAATGAATAATATATTTAGGAAAGTTCAATTTTTGTCTGCACATGTAAAATCATCTTCTATAATGATAATTGTATTACTTTTCGTTGTACTAAATATTTCTTTTAAAGCACCTTCTTCTATTTTTACAATTGCGACTGGACATCAACCGCAAATTTCGATGGATAAATTGGGCGTTATTAGAATAATTTATGGCGATTCAGATAAGATTTATTGTGCAACTTCACTTGATAATGGTGCAACTTTTCCTGATATTCAAAAAATTGGTGAAATTAAAGATATGCACTTGGGAAATTCAAGAGGACCCCAGGTAGCAAGTTCAATAAATTACACATTGGTTTCTGCGATGGATAAAAAAGGAGCGATTCATACTTTTCAATTGGCGCATCAATCGGGGAAATGGACTAAAGTTGCATTTGCAAATGATGTATCGGGTACTGCTTTGGAAGGTTTAATGGGTATCGCTTCCGACAATTACGATAATTTTTATGCTGTTTGGCTGGATTTGAGAGATGATAAAAACAATAAAATTTGCTTTTCTAAAACAACCAATCAGGGCAAATCGTGGTCAGAAAATAAAATAGTTTATAAATCGCCCTATAATACTGTTTGTGAATGCTGTAAACCGAGCATTGTGGTAAGCCAATCGAAAGTTTTTATTATGTTCCGTAATTTGTTAAATGGTTCGAGAGATTTACATCTATTACAATCTGATGATTTAGGCATTAAATTCAACAAGCCCGTTAAACTCGGGAATGGAACTTGGAAATTAAATGGATGCCCGATGGACGGTGGTGGCTTAGTTGTAAATAGTAATAATGAAGTGGAAACAATTTGGCAACGTGAAGGATTAGTTTATTTCTCAAAACTAAACGAAGAAGAAACACAAATTGGGTTAGGCCGTAATTGCAGCATTTCTGATGCTGAAAAACCGATACTTTCTTGGCAAGATGGAAAAAAACTCAAAGTAAAGGACACAAATCATAATGACGTATTCGAAATTGGCGAAGGCAGTTCGATTAAAACAATTAGGGCAACAGATAATAAAGTGCTTTGTGCTTGGGAAAAAGAAGGAAAAATTTTTGTAAATAGGCTCTAATGTATTTCGACGAATAAGTGAACTTACACTACTTATTGAGCAATGTTTTGTACACAAATCGAAAATTTTATAAAATTTCAGTGCAAAAAAAACGTTACCCCTTCGCAATCATGTATATTTTTTTTAAATTTGTTGAAGCATTACATCTATCATCCCAACAATTAAAATTGAACGCATATTTATGACTCATTTTACAAAATACCGATTACAAAATACTAATTGCAAAATGCAAAATGCAAATCGCAAAAGGCAAATCGCAAAAGGCAAATCGCAAATTTTGCCCTTTGCTTTTTGCCTTTTGTCAATTATGTTCTTCTTGAGTGCCTGCGGCAATAAAAAAGCAGATCGAGGCGACACAGTTGTAGTGCGAATTGCAGATGACCCCGATAAATTAAATCCACTTACAACTGAAAATGCACAATCTGTCATGATTTTGAATCAAATGTTTTGCATGCTTTTGAATTACGATGCCAACACATTAGAGTTGAATCCGTTTTTAGCCGAATCGTTGCCCGTTATTTCGAATATAGATACGGGTGCGTATAAAGGCGGCGTGGCTTATACTTTTGTTATTCGACCCGAAGCCGTGTGGGATAATGGCTCGCCTGTTACTGCAAACGATGTTGTGTTTACTGTAAAAGCTGTTTTAAATAAATTATCTGGTGCCAACTCGCTGCTTTCAGGTCTCGATTTCCTGCGCGATATAAAAATTGATGCCACCAATCCGAAAAAATTTACAGTTATAGCGAATAAAAAATATATTTTAGCTGAATCTAAAATAGGCACATTGCCCATTATACCGGCTTACGCTTACGATGCTGGAAATTTAATGTCGGCTTTTACCATTCCAGAATTGGTCAAACTTTCAACTGATACCAGCAAAACTTTGACCACAACGTTGACGCAATTTGCGCAGAGTTTTCAAAATCCTAAATTTTCGAACGATAAAACCGCTATCAGCGGTTGCGGTGCTTACGCATTAGCGGAGAAAGAAACAGGTCAGCGCGTGGTTATTGAGCGCAAAAAAAATTGGTGGGGAGAAAAATTAGCAACCACTTTGCCACGATTTCAGGCAAAACCTGCACGCATACTTTTTAAAGTCGTAAAAGATGAAGCTGCGACATTGGCACTACTAAAAAATGATGAAATTGATGTTGTAGCCAAAATAAATCCAAGAACGTTTAGTGCTTTAAAAGCGAACGATACACTCACAAAAAACTATAATTTTTACAATGCACCCACATTAACCTTGGTTCAAATGGGGATGAATTGCAAATCGGAAAAACTGAACGATGCCCGCGTGCGCCGCGCTTTGGCGTATTGTACAAATTCTGCGACATATATAAAATCGTTGATGAATGGTTACGCAACACCAGCAAGCAATCCGTTTGTGGTGCAACGAAAGTATTACGCATCCGATATTCCCCCTTTCGCCACTAATATTGTAGAAGCAAAAAAACTTTTAACCGATGCAGGTTGGCGCGACTCAAACGCCGATAGTACCGTCGATAAAAAAATAAATGGCAAATCGACCGAATTGGTTTTGCATTTTCCTTTTGCGGCACAAAATGCCGTTGCAAAAAATATTGGGTTAATGTTGAAAGAAAGCGCGAAACAAGCAGGAATCAAAATTGAGCTTGAAGCCATTGAATCGAAAGTACTGACAGAACGATACGCCAAACGCGATTACGATGTATTCGTTACCAGCTCGACATTTGAGCCTGCGCTCGACGACCCGAAAGAGCTTTGGGCTTCGAGTAGTAATACGCCAAGTGGCGGCAATCGCTATCAATTCGAAAATAAAACTGCCGATGCACTGATTGAACAGATTAGAGGCGAACTCGACACAGAAAAGCGCAATGTGCTGTATAAAAAATTTCAAGACCTTTTTCACTCTGAAGCACCTGCTATCTTTTTGTTTTCGCCACAAGAGCGTCTAATGATTCATAAGCGTTTGCAAAATGCACAATCGGTGGTGGTATTTCCTGGATTTGAAGTTAATACGTTAGCACCGAAATAGTTGAGAGTATTTTCACCACAAAGAAACAAAGGCACAAAGATTTCACAAAGCTTAGAAAAATACTTTGTGAAATCTTTGTGCCTTTGTTTCTTTGTGGTGAAGCAATTCGCGGCTTCTTTTAAAAGCTCATGGCTCAAAGCTATTTAACACTTAACACTTAATAAATGAAATGGGCAGGTTATGCACTATTTACGCTGGCACTACTCGCCATTATTTATGCGCGACACGGTTACGTTTTTGGTTCGAGCGATCAATCGGAAACATTGCCGTATGTGCTTTGGTTAAACAATCACAGTCTGTATCCATCAGATTTTTATTTACAGAGCATTATTCAACACCCTTTTAACGAGCGCCGATTTTTTGTAGAGTTTCTCCGATTTTTTTCCAATCATTTGAGTTGGAGTGTTTTTTTCTTGCATCTTCTTGCTACTGCGAGTTTAATTTGGGGAATTTACTTTTACGCCCGCAAACGTTTTAACAGCTTTAGCACCACTTGGTTCGCTATACTTTTGCCGTTATTGTTTGTGTATGATATTAATACGGGCTCGGTTGAATTAGATGAAAACACGTTCAACCCGAGCTATTTAGCAAATGTATTAGCCCTTTGGGTATTTATTTTGCACGATTATCGAAAAACTTTTTGGGCTGTATTGCTTATCGCATTCATCACATTTTTACAACCACTCATTGGCGCACTATTGGCATTGGTGTTTTTTTTATCTGAAACGACGCTTTTGATATTAATATCTTCTGGTAAAAAAAATCCTGCTGAGACAAAAAGATTAATTGGGTGCTATGTTTTTTATATTTTCACAGCAGGTGTTTATTTATATTCTCTTTCGCACCAAATTTCCGCTTCATCCGACGCTAATTTGTTAATGCAAATTATTGCTATGCGGGCACCTCATCATTATTTTCCAGACCAATTTTCATTAATAGGCTATGTTTTTATGTTTGCTTGCGTTATTGCCATATTTAAATATGGTAGCATGAACGAGCATCTCTGGACTTTTTTTATCGTTGCAGGCTGTATCGTTTATTCAGTAGGTGTTTATTATTTCGAAAGCCATTTCATTTTAAACACCCAGTTTTTCAGAATGACAATGTGGATTAAATTGTGGGGAACAATGGCAATGGTTAGATGGTTTTTTGCTTATTTGGAAAATGATAAGCCAATGCGATTTATTGACAAACATTTTAAGACAATTATTTTTTTAGGGGGTTCATTTTCCGCAATCATTATTCTACCTTCCACAAGAATTTTTAAAAACAAAGATTACATGTTCCCGTTTTTTAAAAATACGGATGCAATAGTCGAAATTTCAGAACGCGCTAAAAACGCTACACCCAACGATGCGCTTTTTATTACGCCTCCCGATTTTGAAGCATTCCGTTTTTACAGCGAGCGCAGTAATTTTGTAGATTATAAAGCTATCTTACATGATAATGCCTTTTTGGTAGAATGGCAAAAACGTTTGAAAAAAGTTTACGATATTGGCATAGAAAACAAAGAAAAAGGGTTCAAACTTATTCCTATTGCAAAAACGCATTACAACGCATTAAGCGATTCAACGCTCGTTCAGCTTTGCACGCAAAATCATATTGGGTATGTTATTCGAGATAATGCGTTTCCGATTCATTCGGGATTTAACAAAATTGATTCTACAGCGTATTATGCGATTTACATAAAGAAGACGATGCCTCATGTTTTGATAAAAGATAATAAATGAAATATAGGAATCTATCGAATGGTAAAAAATTGATGGGTTATGCTGTATTTACAATTGCAGTGCTTGCAATTGTTTATGTGCGACATGGTTATGTATTTGGATCAGGCGACCAATCAGAAACGATGCCTTATATACTTTGGCTAAACAATCACAGTCTGTATCCATCCGATTTATTCATTCAAAATTTAATTCAACACCCATTCAATGAGCGGCGTTTTTTTGTTGAATTTCTCCGATTCTTCTCAAATCATTTAAGCCTCAATGTTTTTATAATTCATGCACTGTGTTCAGCACTTTTGTTTTGTGGTATTTTTGTTTACGCACGAAAAAAGTTTTCAAACTTTAGCCACACTTGGTTGGCTATTCTCGTACCGTTAATGATTTTCTATATTTTCAACACTGGTTCTAACGAATTATACGATAATGCGCTTACACCCAGTTATATCTCTAACACTTTGGTGATTTGGGTTTTTGTATTATTACAGCAACATAAAATTCTCGCTGCCATTTCGCTATTAATTATGGCGACATTTATTCAACCGCTCATTGGTATCCAAATAGCATTAATTGTTTTTCTATCAGCGTTGAGCTATCAGCTATCAGCTATTAGTTTTTCTCGCAGACTCAAAGCTGATAGCTCAAAGCTAATAGCTGGTTTTATTCTTTATAGTTGCACCGCTGGCGTTTATGTTTTTTCGTTATTGCATCAAATTTCGGCGAGTTCAGATTCAAAATTGGCTATGCAAATCATTGAAATGAGACAAGCACATCATTACTTCCCACACTATTTTAATATTTTTGGTGCGCTGTTTATATCAATTTGTGCTACTGCAATTTTTATTTTGGGGAATAAGAGAGAAAAGATTTGGTCGATTTTAATTGTTGCAGGTTGCATTGTTTACACATTTGGCGTGTATGTTTTAAAAAACAATTTCATTTTAAATACGCAGTGGTTCAGAATAACGATATGGGTAAAATTATTTGGCACACTCATCATCGCGCAACAAATATTTAAGCATTTAGAGCAGTACGATTTTAAGTTTTTTTTTAAAGAAGAAAATTTTAAACTCGCAATAAATGTGATTGGGCTTTCTTCTCTTATTTTGCTTATATCAAGAATTTCGATTTTTGGAGGAATAAACTATAATTTTCCTTTTTTTAAGAATAATGACCCTGTCATCGATATATCAGCGCATGCCAAAAATTGTACGCCTGAAAATGCGCTATTTCTACTTCCGCCCGATTTCGATGCTTTTCGTTTTTACAGTGTCCGAAATAATTTTATAGATTATAAAGCACTTTTACACGATAATTCATTTTTTTTAGAATGGCAAAAGCGCATGAAAAATATTTACAATGTTGGTGTAGAAAACAAAGAGAAAAGCTTTAAACTCATGCTGGTTGCCAAAAATAATTTTAACGCACTGAGCGATTCAACGCTCAGTCAATTGTGCGCACAAAACCATGTAGGTTATATTATTCGCGATAAAGCGCATCCCATTCATTCTGAATTTAATAAAATTGATTCAACTGCTAATTATGCGATTTATAAATTATTGTAACGAGATTTAAGAATAAAAAATGGAAAATAAAAGAAATTTTGGCCTTGATATCCTCAGAGCAACGGCGATTATACTTGTTATTTTTTCTCACACGGCTTTCATTATTTCTGAAAAATATAATTTTGAAGCAACGTATATTTTGGGTTATCTGGGTGTCGAAATATTCTTTGTACTTAGTGGTTTTCTCATTGGTGGCATTCTTATAAAATTAATAAATAAGCCAGAAGGTTTTACGTTTAGCACCATTAAATCTTTCTGGATTCGACGAGGGTTCAGAACATTGCCGAATTACTATTTAGTCTTCTTTTTAACTGTCATAAATGAATTAGTACACCAGAATCCTTTTAATTTCAAGTACTTAAATTATCTCGTTTTTTCTCAAAATTTGATTAGCCCTCATCCTAATTTTTTTGATCAAGCTTGGAGTTTAAGTGTTGAAGAATGGTTTTATTTCACCTTTCCAATGGTGATGCTACTTATTCAGCAGATCTTTTATAAACTTAAACGCCCTTCAAAACCGTTGATAAATTTACTTGCAGCTATCATTTTTTATATCGTCGGCTGCTTAATAATCAGAATTGTTTTCACCCATATTTCTGGAAATGATTGGGATTATGGATTTAGGAAAGTTGTAGTTTTAAGATTAGATGCCATTGCCATTGGGGTTTTGTTTGCATTATTTAAATGTAAATATCCCGAAATTTGGCTAAAGTATTCTAAAAAAATGCTTTGGTTAGGAATGCCAAGTCTTGTTTTTATGTACGGTTACTTCATTTACAGTTTTATAATTTTTAAAAATGAAAGTTTCTTCCTTAAAACTGCTTTTTTAAGTTTAATATCATTCGGTATAGCATTCAGCTTGCCATTTTTTGAAGGCTTAAAAATTTCTAAAACGAGTTTAGTCAATAACTTAATTCTAAAGTTTAGCCTCTATTCTTACTCAATGTACTTGGTGCATGTCTTAATAATTCAGTATGTGAACAGCAAACTGGTAGCCCATATTTTTCATTTAAATGCGTATATGAAATTTGTTCTCATTTGGGTTCTCATTTTCTGCGTTTCAAAATACCTCTACAAATACTTTGAAAAACCAACGACTGATTTGCGAGATAAATGGAAATAATTTCTTTAAATTTAAATTATTTCTAAGAACAAATTTTATAACAAAAAATAAAACAAAATATTGTGTCAATTAAAAAAATTTATGGCAAACTATTGAGTACCGAGAATACTTTTTTAGTGCTAAGCGTGTTGCTGTTTTTATGGATTAGATTTCATCATTTTAATATTCCGCTCGAATGCGATGAAGGAGAGTATGCTTATGCAGGGCAGGAAATTTTGCGCGGCAAATTGCCTTACAAAGATTTTTACAACATGAAATTCCCTGGAACGTATTATTTCTACTCGCTCATATTTTATTTTCTAGGAGATTCCAATACTTCGATAAAGATTATACTTTTGTTTATCAATCTCTCATCTGCTTGTTTTGTTTATGGCATTGCTCGAATTTGGTATAATAAACAAATCGGCAAATTAGCTGCTGGAATATTTTTAATTTTTTGTAGTTGCTATTCAGCACAAGGATGGACTGCCAATTCTGAACATTTCGTCGTTTTTTTTGGTGTGATTGGCATTTATTTTTCGGCACTTTATGCTCTCAGGCAAAAGTTTTTTTATCTATTTTTCGCTGGTTTCTTTTTGGCAGTTGCTACTCTATGTAAACAACAAGGCTTTATGTACGCTATTTTTCCAATTTTTCAATTACTGATTCATAAAACTACTTTCAACTGGCGTCGTATTTTTACGCTTACATTTTTAAGAGCAATAGCGATTTATGCCATTGGCTTTATCATTCCAGTGGGCAGTATGATTGTCTATTTCTATAAGAAAAACATATTGGATGATTTTTATTTTTTTGCTCTTAAGTACGCTTTTGCTTATATCAATTTAAAAACTCCGATTATAGGCGTAGTTCATTTTCGGCATATCGTCTGGGATGGGCTTGGTTTTTGGCTTTTATTTTTCGCTTTTATTTATAATGCATTCCGATATAATGGTTATTACAAGAAGCATCTGAATTCTTTACTTTTTTTAAGTTGTACATTTATTGCAACTTCATTTGGTTGGTATTATCGCCCCCATTATTTTCAGCTCATGTTTCCGCCATCTGCAATCATGTCGGCTTACGTTTTGAAAAATATTACCGATTTATCCAAATATAAATATCTGAATGTTACAACTTACACAATTTTTTCTTTCCTATTGGTTATAATACTTCAATTAAATTATCTTTTTATAGGCAGTTCTGAAAAAATCTCAGATCTGATGTATGGTATTACTTCTTATAACACTACAAGAATGATTGGAGAAAAAATAAAAACTAATTTTAAAGATAGGCATTATAACATTGGAATGATCGGGAGTGATCCAGAAATATTTTTTTACAGTCAGTTGAGATCTAAAACAGGTTTTATGTATATGTATCCATTGTTTGAAAATCAACAGTATGCGAGCGCTTTTACAAATAAATTTAAGGAAGAGTTTGATAATAACCGCCCAGAAATTATGATTTATTTTTATGATTTTAGTTTTGGAAAGAACAAGAAAAATATTGATAATATCACAAATTGGTATTTAGATGAACTTAAAAATTATATTGCGATAGGGAAGGTTGACACCATAAGTGGTAAAGAATATTTAAAATGGGTCCAAAAAGGACAAGATTCAGTTGATTTAAATCGCAATTCTATTGATAAAATTTATCTACGGAAAGATATAAAAATTCCAGACAACTTCTATGAATAAATCCACTACGCATTGCATTGCTCTATAATTTTTTTGGTGCTTCTTGAATCCTTACATAAACTGCAACACAAGCTAATACCCACCAATAATGTCTAAAATTCATCGTATCTGTTACAAAACTTTCGCATGCCATAAATCCAAAAATGGAAATTAGTGATGCTAACCACAGATCGTCTAGATTTTGATTTTTTAATCGATTAAGAGTTTTAAACACTTGAAAATACAAAAATAATAGCGCCAATAAACCGAACACCCCTAATTCTGCATAGGCGCCAAAGTAAGTTGAGATTGGATCGTAATCGCGAAACTTTGTTGGATATAATCCCTCTTGTTTTAAAGTTGGTAAATAATCGCTAAAATTGCCCGAACCAATACCTGTAAGCCAAAAACGCTCACCAGAAATAATAGCTGCTTTTTTTAAATAGTAGTAATCAGTTTGAACGACGTAATAATTCCCAATGCTCAAAACAGGCTTATCTGCCAAACCATGATATGATTTTTTTGCGTCAAAATTTACGCTTCTAACTACAACAAAATGCGTAAAAACGAGTAAAGCAACCAATGACATTCCCCATAAAAATGGTTTTAGAGCACTCAATTTATTTTGTTGGATAGAATAAATAGCAAATGCAGCTGCAAAAGTGATGACCGCCGATTTAGTTATTGTCAGTGCCAAAGAAATGAAACTCAACACCAAAATAATTTTAAGCCATTTTCTTTCTTTCAAGGTGAAACCTGTTAAATTAAAACCCGCCATAACAGTTAAAATAAAAACGCTTAAAATACTTGCCATCATTACAGGCTCTTGCGTGAAAGCGCGAATGCGATAAACGTTTCCGAAAAATGGATAATTGGGGTAATAAATGGCGAGTTCTGTTTTAAATCCGAGCAAAACGAAGGCAAAACCTACTAACCCAATGATGTTTAACACGAGTAAAGAAATAGCTGAAAACTTTGTTATCAGGAATTTGATTTGGCTTTTATCAGGTTCATAAAAAACAAAATAGAAATTTATGATGGTATAAAGAACTAATAAATAAATTAGCCCAGCAACATCTAATAAGGCAGTGTGCGTTGGATGAAATAAATAGGAAGCAACGACAGCCAAAAAATAAAAAGCCAATCCCCAATCAATACCAATTAGGTTTATATTTTTGAGTTTAATTTTTAAAAATAGAGGTATGCTTGAAAAAGCCAATGCCAGAAAAACCAATTCAGGCAATTGTAATTTTTCCCCAATTATAGGCAATACCATTCCGCGATTGATTGGAATAGAAATTACGTATAGAGCGATGAAGTAGTAGACAAGTTTTTTTACGGTCATTGCACTTTTTATTTATCGTACAATTACCAATTTGCCGATTCCTTTTTTGAACATACCATCAGTTCCTGTGTCGTATTTATCAAAAGCCGAACCATCTGATTTTTGCGCTAAAACGCGGTATAAATACACACCGTTTGCTAATTTATCGCCGTATTCGTCTGTACCATTCCAAACAAAATCTGTCATGTGTGTACCTATTTTTAAAGCACCAAGTTCATCTTGCGTAATTTCACGTACTACTTTACCAGAAACTGTCATGATTTGAATTTTAAATCGGGGTGGAGTTTGATCTCCTGTAAGCGTATAAACAAATCGCGTAGCTGTTGAAAAAGGATTGGGATAATTCAAAACATTTGAAATAGACGATTTTGTGATGACTTGAAATGCCACCAAAAAATCACTGTCGCCCGCCGAATTGCCTGAAGCGTCTTGCGTTTGAACAATGAGTTTGTAAGTACCATCTACAAGAAATGATGGTCGATATTCGGCAGTGAGCGTATTATTTTTTACATCACCATACGTCAATCGTAAATCTGGGTCGTTATTGAAAATGCGTTTTTTTGTACCGTCAGGCGATTGAATGAAAAGTTTCAATGTCGTAGTATCGTTCAAAGCAATGAACTTACTCGCGCTTTTGAGTTCTGCTTTAATAAAAGGTTTGGACGAAACGATATCGTTATTCAAAATGCGCAAACCATCGAAAGTGACATCGAGCAAAAGATTGCGTTTGTCTTTTACAACATTAGTAGCCGTCTGTAAAAAATTATTAAAACTATTCAATTCAGGCTGTTCAGCATTTGGATTGACAGTTAAATCAATTTTATTTTTACCGAGCAATGGGCGTGTTGGCACTGAGAAATTTACGTTCGCACTTGTAAACGAACTCAGCGGAGCTATTCTTTTTGAAAAAGCCCGTTTTACATTTGTTTCATCTGTCAAGTTTAATAAAACACTCAAACTATCAGGGTTACTGAAATTCGTGATATTATCTATCGCAACTCCACAACGCAATGTATCACCTTGTTGCAATGAATCGGCATAAAAACTATAGTATTTATTGGCATTGAGTGCAAAATCAGGCAAACCCTCATAATAAATACGCCAAGCACGTAATTGCGTTGGTAAATGATTGGCATCATCGAAAGTATTAAATTGCAATTTTAAATACGGGTAGCGTTTAGCATCTATGTTGGTCAAATTAACGGATGCACTCGTTACACCTGAAAGCAAAGTTGTATCGCCCGCTTTATTAGCATTCTGACCAATAACCACAAAATTTACAGAATCTGTTTTCACTCTGTTTTTATCGAACTGCAATTCGAGTGATGTCCATTTATTGGCAGGTCCCGCTGCTATGGCACTAACATTACCTGAGCTAGTTGAAGTTGGTAAAGTAAATGTATCTTCATAGCCATCGCTGTATTGGTTCCAAAGGTGTTCCTTTACAACGTTTTTTCTTCCTTTTTGAAATACAAATATATATGGCGCAGACTTATTTTGCAATCCACGCACTTGTTTAGCGCCCTGTTTCTCCAGAAGTTGAAATATATTTTCACCATATTTTATGGAATCAATAGCCCATTCGTTTCCCTTCAAATTGGAACTTGGACTTTGCAGCACGGTGTATACCATCATGTAATTATTATCTAACAATTGCTTATTGAAAAAATCAATGAACGCTTTTCTGCCAATAGTAGCATCGTCAATACTCATATCGAAAGCAAAAAAAGTGAAAGGATAACCTTGCGGGTTAGGAATTCCAACGTTGGGGATGCCAAGAGGATCTGGATTTCCGTTTTTATCAAGTGGCACATTACCAGGAGCCCAATTTGAAAGCGCTCGCGCTGTTATAGAATCAAAAGACCAAATTAAAATGCCTGCATCTGGATAACCGCGATTAGCATTTTGAAGGATATCGTTATAAATAACATGTGGATGACGCGATGGCACTGAAAAATCATTTTTAAACGATACAATAATCTCTTGTTTAGCAAAATTTGTTTTTCCAGTGATGTTATCAATAGCAATATCTTGAAAGTTCCCTGAATTTAACTGCCCAGCAACAGATTGATTCCAACCCGCACTTTGCGCTTTTGCTAAATAAACAAACGAGCTGTTTTCCCAATTAATTAAACCTTGTGAAGAAGCGCTATCGAGTGCAATCCGCCAAAAATAAACGACGCTATCGCGCCAAGTTATATTGGGTTTCCATGAAATGACGCCACCTTTTTGGTTTATAACAGTGCGTAATTTTTGAGCTGAATTAAAACCAGCTGTGGTATCTATTTCAATAATATAGTTTTGAAGGGGAGAAAGCGCATTCGAGGTTGATGCTTTGAGTTCAAAATTAGTGGTGTTGACGATGCCAAAATTAGCAGGGTAAACGGGTTTGGCTTTGTTATCAACCACAAAAAATGGTGCGCCAAGTTCGCCTGTAGTGAGCGTTAAATCGTTATTGTTTTTGGCAGCGGGTAACGGACCTTCCGTTGCTTGGTTATCAGCATCGATTTTAATGTGCAAACGGTTTAAACCTACCGCATTGGTTTTACTCAATGGCAGATTTAAACTCAGAGTCGTTCTATAATTGGGTGCGGGTAAGCGCAGTTTTTTTAAATCAACGAAAGTGCCATTGGGTAATTGCTGGCGAATTAAAATGTTGAACGTATCGTGGTTCACTTTACCCATATTAACCACATCGAAACTGATATTGAAACTATCGAGTTGGGTGTTAATAATAGTGGGGTTAAATTTTAAGGTGCTTATGTCGGAAATATAATCGGGTGCCGTGGCTGCAAATACGCGTAAAGCTGGGTCGCCATTGAGCGTAACTTCTTGTAGTGTAGAAAGTAAATCGGGCGAAGTTTCTTTATCGTATCTGTAAATTGATGCTTGCATAATTTCTCCAATTGTTTTTCCATAACTATTTACACCCATTTCAGAGAAGAAAGTATTGCCAAAATTATTGAGTGAAGAGAGGAATGATACGCTTGATGTCCCCATAAATGCAATCATTCCTTTGCCTTTATTCGATACAAATGATTCACTAATACCACCGAGCGGTTGAAAAATATTACCGGCAGAACAACCAAAAGCCGTGAAAAA
>JAYWBA010000127.1:0-36317 GCA_043781915.1 Saprospiraceae bacterium | reverse complement strand
CATCTTTTATCTGGTGCAAACCAAAATACATTCGGGTCTCTAAAGTCTTTATATACGCCATTTTTTAAAATCGGGTTCTTTGCATATTTTTTCCATGTTCTGCCTTTGTCATTGCTAAAAGCCATCCCTTGAAATTGACAATTTAAGCTATCACTTTTCTCTTTTTCCAAAGAATGATATGTAAAAATTGCAATCAAAGGTGATTCGATGCCTGTTTTTAAACCAGAAGTATTGAGTGAATCAATAACAATGCTGCCTGAAAAAATTAACCCCAGCGAGTCCGGATATAAAGCAATGGGCAATTGTTCCCAATGAATTAAATCTTTGCTAATTGCATGACCCCAGTGCATCGGACCCCAAACTGTACTATCTGGATAATATTGAAAAAATAAATGGTATTCTCCTTTATAATAAACCAATCCATTGGGGTCATTCATCCAATGTTCCTTAGGCGAGAAATGGAATTGTAGTCGGTGTTGTGCTGAATCTGGCTTTTGAGCAAAAAGAGATGAATTGAAAATCACCAGATTTAATATCACTAAAACAATATAATTTTTATAGTAGCTTATCCTTAGCATGGTATAGTTTAAGTTATGCTCTTAAATTAGAAAAACAAATTTAATAATTATCTTAGCAAATTGTGCAGATTAACCTGTTTTTGTTTTGAAAAAATAGGGTATCTATAAGAAATGTATTTTTAGAGGTTTAGAGAATCTTAAATAGCTTTTTCGATTTCATTCTTGTTCTTAAAAAAACTAAAAATAGTTTTACCGTAGTTTCTTACATCGAAAAAATGGGGGTGATTTGTAAAATTGTGATTGGGATTATGCTCCAAAACAAACCAGCCTTCTTCACGCAATAAATTTTGAGCGAATATTTTATCGGGAATAGAATCTAAAGCGGGTAAACCATACGGAGGACCTGCAAAAATATAATCGAATTGTTTTCTACAACGGTCAATAAACATAAAAACATCACCTTGGTTGATGTGAATACTTTCTTCGATGTCTAAAATCTTTGCCGCTTCTTTCACAAATTTAACGGCTGGTGCATGTTTATCAACGTAGGTGACACTATTGCAACCACGAGACACAAATTCGTACGTGTGATTACCAGTTCCGCCGAACAAGTCAAGAACTTCTAATGCTTCAAAATCGAAATGATTTGTAAGAATATTAAATAATCCCTCTTTAGCAAAATCTGTTGTAGGTCGTGTGGGCCACTTATCTGCCGGAGGAAAAAATTTACGACCTTTAAATTTACCAGAAATTATACGCATATCTATAAAAATTAACCTCGTAAGTTTTTAAAACTTACGAGGTTTGAATTCAAGTTACAAATATAAACAAACCTCTTAGGTTTTTAAAACCTAAGAGGTTAAATCAACTATTAAGCGCTACATGCTGCACAATCAGGATCATCTAAACTACAAAAAGAATTATCTTCCACTTCAAGGGTTGTTTCGCTCATTGTTTTAGCGAAGGGATGTAAAGACGCAATATTTTGCGTCTCTGCAACATTATTTTTATGAAGTTCAGCAAACGGCGCAGGTTTTACAACTGTATTTTGCAAAGGCAGTGTGCTTTCAATATCAGCTTGAACGCGTTGGTGTTTAGCACTGAGTGTAAACTTAATAGGATCGACCGCAGGGCGGGTACGCAAATAATACATACCTGTTTTCAAACCTTTTTCCCAAGCATAGAAGTGCATTGACGTTAATTTTGCAAACGAGGCGTTCTCCATAAACAAATTCAACGATTGACTTTGGCAAATAAATGCACCTCTATCAGCAGCCATATTGATGATGGCTTTCATCGACATTTCCCACGAAGTTTTATACAATTGCTTGAAATCTTCTGGAATTCCTTCAATATTTTGAACTGAACCATTCGCAGCAATCAGAACTTGACGCGCTTCTTCATTCCATAAACCCAAACTCACTAAATCATTTAGCAAATGTTTATTCACTACAATGTGCTCGCCCGAAAGTGTTCTGCGGGTGTAAATATTGGTTGTGTATGGCTCAAAACACTCGTTATTTCCCAGTATTTGAGAAGTTGAAGCGGTAGGCATTGGCGCCAAAAGCAAAGAATTTCTCGCTCCAACTTTCATCACGCGTGCGCGCAATTCTTCCCAATCCCAACGATTAGATGGTTTTACACCCCACATATCGAATTGAAATTCTCCTTTACTAAGCGGTGAGCCTGGAAAAGTTTCGTAATGACCTAATTTTTCAGCCAATGCCACCGATTCAGTCATGGCTGCAAAATAAATTGTCTCGAATATATCAACATTCAATTTTGCTGCTTGGTCAGAATCGAACGGCATGCGCAACATGATGAAAGCATCTGCTAAACCTTGAACACCAATACCAATAGGACGATGACGAAAGTTAGAGCGCTCAGCTTCTTTTATCGGATAATAATTGATGTCGATAATTTTATTCAAATTACGTGTAACAACACGTGTAATGTTGAATAATTCTTTAAAATCGAATGTTTGTGTTTTTTTATCGACAAATTTAGGCAGAGACAACGATGCTAAATTACAAACCGCCACTTCATCTTTCGAAGTGTATTCCATAATTTCTGTGCATAGATTCGACGAGCGAATAGTGCCAAGATTTTTTTGATTCGATTTTTTATTAGCAGGGTCTTTGTACAATAAATATGGTGTACCCGTTTCAATTTGTGATTCTAAAATTTTATTCCAAAGTTCACGTGCAGGAACTTGTCTACGCGCTTTGCCTTCGCGCTCATATCTGTGGTACAATGCTTCAAACTCACCTCCGTAAACATCGAATAAATTCGGTGCTTCATTCGGACAGAATAGAGACCATGTTTCATTATCTTTTACGCGTTGCATAAATAAATCAGGAATCCAAAGTGCATAAAATAAATCGCGCGCACGCATTTCTTCTTTACCATGATTTTTCTTCAACTCCAAAAATTCAAAAACATCTGCATGCCAAGGCTCCAAATACATGGCAAATGCACCTTTGCGTTTTCCACCACCTTGATCGACATAACGCGCTGTATCGTTAAAAACGCGTACCATCGGGATTATACCGTTCGATGTGCCACCCGTACCTTTTATATAACTACCTGTTGCCCGAATATTATGCGCAGAGAGCCCAATACCACCCGCAGATTGTGAAATTTTAGCACAACGTGCCAAAGTTTCGAAAATTCCTTCTATACTATCTTCTGTCATTGAAAGAAGGAAGCATGACGAGAGTTGCGGTTTTGGTGTACCAGCATTGAATAAAGTCGGCGTAGCATGAATAAACCATTTTTCACTCATTAAATTATAGGTCTCAATGGCTGAATCAATATCTTCACCATGAATACCGACCGATACACGCATAAATAATTGCTGTGGGCGCTCCACTACCCCACCGTACATTCGCAATAAATATGAACGTTCTAAAGTTTTGAATCCAAAATAATCGAAATCGTAATCACGGTCATATATAATCGCAGAATCTAAACGATCAGCATTTTTGCTAATAATATCATAAGTAAAATCGCTGATAAGACCCGCTTTATCATTCGTTTTCGGGTCAACGTAATTATATAGCTCTTTAATTGTTTTTGAAAAACATTTATCCGTGTTTTTATGCAAATTTGAAACGGCGATACGCGCAGCTAAAATGGCATAGTCGGGGTGAATACTCGCCATAGAAGCCGAAGTTTCTGACGCCAAATTATCCAATTCTGTCGTTGATACGCCATCATACAAACCATTGACAACTTTTTTTGAAATTTCGATATAATCCACTAACGGATTAAGTCCATAGCACAGCTTCTTAATGCGCGCTGTGATTTTATCGAAACTAACTACCTCTTTTGCGCCGGAGCGTTTAATTACGTGCATAAAATTAAATTTAGAGTTTGAACAAAATTATAGTGAATCTAACCAAAGTGCAAAGGGCAAAAGGCAACTTCCAAAAAGCAAATTGCAAATCTCGTTTTTTTTTTTGCAATTTGCCTTTTGGAAGTTGCCTTTTAGAAAGCGTCGTTCAAATCAAAAGCATGCGATTCTCTTACAGCACTAACACCTGCTTTTTTATAATCGCCTACGCGTTTCTCAAAAAAGTTTGTTTTTCCTTGCATCGAAATCATATCCATCCAATCGAAAGGATTAGGTGTTTTATACACTTGCTCGTTGCCGAGTGACACCAACAATCTATCAGCTACAAACTCGATGTATTGTGACATCAATGCTGAGTTCATACCGATTAATGAAACAGGAAGCGCATCGGTAATAAATTCTTTTTCAATACTTACAGCTTCTGTGATAATGGCTTCAACTTCTTTTTTATCGAGTTTATGGTTCAGCATACCATAAAGCATACACGCAAAATCGCAATGCAAACCTTCATCACGACTAATCAATTCATTTGAAAAAGTTAAACCAGGCATTAATCCCCGTTTTCTCAACCAAAATAAAGAACAAAAAGAACCCGAAAAGAAAATGCCTTCTACAGCTGCAAACGCAATGAGGCGGTGGGCGAAACTGGGTGCTTTTTCAATCCAGTTTAATGCCCAATTACCTTTTTTGGAAACGCAATCTAAATTCTGGAGCGCATTGAATAAATAATCTTTTTCTTTATCGTCTTTAATATAGGTATCAATTAAAAGCGAATACATCTCGCTGTGGATGTTTTCAATCGCAATTTGAAAGCCATAAAAACAACGCGCCTCGGCAAACTGAACATCTTGCATAAAATTAATGACCAAGTTTTCGTTCACTATGCCATCCGATGCAGCAAAAAAAGCTAAAACATGTTTAATAAAATGGCGGTCATTGTCGGTTAATTTCTCTTCCCAATCTTTAATGTCTTGGGTTAAATCTACTTCTTCGGTCGTCCAAAAACTGGCAACAGCGTTTTTATAATATTCCCAAACCTTATTGTGTTTAATCGGGAATAAAACAAAGCGATTCTCGTTTTCTTGTAAAATGGGTTCAATACTTAGGTCTGTAGTTGCCATATCTAATCTGTTATATTAAAAGTTCAATTTGTTTCAGACAAAAAAATCGCCGTGTCAGTTAGCGACAACAACGTTAAATTGTAATGCTTTATAGTAGTTGGTTGAAAATTAGCTCGAAGAAATTGAACGTGTATGTTACTTTTTAATTCGGACGAAGATGATTCATCTTTATAAGCGGTTCACTCCAGTGCTATATATTCTAAGTTGTAAAATTTCTACAAATCTAAAACACAATTCAAAAAGATGTCCACCAATTTACTCACATCCTGTTGATTATATTCAATTAATTAAGAATTATAAATTAAGGCTTAAAAATTAAGTTCTCAAAATGCTGAAATTCTTAATTCTTACTTTTTAATTCTTAACTGATTAAGTACTTTCGCATCGCAATACAAAAATAATAAAACATTTATTTTAAAACAAATAATTTCAGTAAAATGTTACAATAAAATGAAAGAAATTGATTCAATTAATATAACTGTCATTGACAGACATCATAAAGCGCATTGCTTGGAAGTGCCGCTCGATATTCCGCTTTCGTTGATGGAAGTTTGTAAGAGTTATGAATTACCCGTTGAAGGCACTTGCGGTGGTATGGCTTTGTGTGCGAGTTGTCATGTTTATATTAATTCTGACACAAAACTACCAGAACAAAACGAAGATGAACTTGCTATGCTCGATCAAGTTTTTTTTGTTGAATCTAATTCACGATTAGGTTGCCAAATTAGAATGACTGCTGAAATTGATGGATTGGAATGCACGCTTGCACCTGAACAAGTTTGAAAAAAATAATTTTTCAAAAAATTCCCGTGAAAATTTAAATGTAACAAACGGTGTTACACTCGATTTTTCATTGTAACACCGTTTGTTACATTTAAATAAACCATTTTCAAAATTTTAAAAAATCTTTTTAAAATTTTCTCCGAATGAAATTGAAATCATTTTATTTTTTTTAAAAATTTTGCTTCCATCCAACCGATTTGGTATTCTTTACCGAAATTTTTATCATTTATATCATTGGAATGAGACTCTTTATTTTGGTCTTTTAAAGCAAATTCTACAAGCCACCAAAGATTTCTGGTGTTATCTATAAATTCCGCCCAGCAAATTCCAGAAGTTAAATATTTAAATTTACCTATTTCATTATTAGCTTTGGTCGAAATCGCGCCATCATAAAAACATTTCCCCTCTTCAAAATTTGGATTTTCTCTTAGAGGACAAGAATCAATTAGAATTTGAACATTTATCGGTTTCTTTAAATATTTATATGGCTTTTGCGTACACACATTGCATGTTCTACAACTAAATAATTCAAAACTATCTTTCACTAATCTATAAACAATTTCAGCCTGTTCATCATCTGAGACCATATTCAATCGTTCTAAAACAACCTCGATGCATTTTCTTCCTCTGAATTTTAATTCTTTGATACAGTTGCTTAGAAATTCATCAGAATTCAAAACTCTCTTGAAACCTTTCTGTGTACCAATATCAATAAAAACATTATCTTCACCGAATGGACTGATATAAACTACATCAGGGTATTCGTCTCCGTTTAAATTTATAAAAAAAACATCCCTCTTTTCAATTTTATAGAAAGAATCTTGAGGGTAAGTATATTTTTCGAAAAGCAATTGCCTTTCAATTTCACTGAGTTTGAATTCATATTTTTTAAGTTTAGCAGAATTGCTAATCTCGTAGCTTCTTTTAAAGAAATCTTTTGGATGCCTTATATCTTGACCGAAACAAAGCATCGAAGTAATAAGAAGCTGCAACAAAATTTTTATCTTCATTTCAGAATTAAATTTATCGATTCAAAAAATAATCTCTAAATATTTTCATCTCTTCCAATTCGACTTCAACATATTTTTCAAAAATCACATTGCCAACTTGAGATTTGAGTGCCGATATACCGACATCAATCAATCGCAAGCCTTTGTTAGTTAGTAAAATATTATCAAACTGCAAACCGCCAATATTACTCGGTCGTTTTAAATCGCGGTGAGCAAACCCAGATTTATGTAATTGGTGTAATTCGTTTTCAAAAACATCGAGCCACAATTCGCGAATTTCAACTTCATAAGCTCGATAATCTATCGGATACAATCTTTCCATTACAAGCATTTCAGCTTGTAAATCGAGTTGAACATCTAAACGAATAAATTTTACAACGAGCGAATTAATGGAATTTGCGATTTTCATTTTTTCGGCTTCTGAACCTATATCCGAACGCGTATCGCAAACGAATAATTTCCCTACTTCCGTATCGCTCAAAACAATAACTGTGTTATTCGCACCCGACGATAATTTACGTGGATATTTATTCATGTAGCAAATATAAACACTAATCTTGGTCAGAAACGAATAAAATTAATCCTTTTAAATAATGCCCCTCGGGATGAAAAATATTGACAGGATGATCTGCACCTTGCGTTAATCGCGCTACAATGCGCACATTGCGTTTTTGTTGAATGGCTGCTGCCATAACTGCATCAGTAAACAATTGGGTTGAAACAACTTGCGAACAAGAAAAAGTAAAAATAAATCCGTTGCTTTTAACCGCTTGAATTGCCATAGCATTTAAACGCGTGTAAGCTTGAACAGCATTGTGCCGCTTGCTCAAACTTTTGGCAAATGCGGGTGGATCAATTATAATCACATCGTAAAAAGCGGTTTGTTCTTTTAAATAGTGTAAAACATCTGCGGTGATAGATTCGTGTTTGGTTTCATCAAAATTATTCAATTTTAAGTTTTCATCCACTAATGTCATCGCTTTGACAGAAACATCGACTGAAGTAACGTGTTCTGCTCCAGCTTTAAGCGCATACATTGAAAACCCACCAGAATAACAAAAAGCGTTGAGTACTTTTTTACCTAAAACATATTTCGAAAGTGCAGCCCGATTATCGCGTTGATCGAGAAAAAAACCTGTCTTCTGTCCTGTTACCCAATCAATATAAAAATGAATGCCATTCTCAATGCACGAATAAGGTGTATCAATTTTTTGCTCACCGATATAACCATTCTTAATATTTTTTTCGCGCACAAATTCAGGGGGCAAAGTTTCAGTGCTTTTAGAATATACTGCCTCTATTCGCGTGTCAAAGACTTTCTTAATTGCATCTGAAATCTCATTGAGAAAATTATAAATACCGATGGTATGACATTGAACAATCGCGACTTTGCCATAAATATCAACAATCAAACCTGATATTTGATCGCCTTCACCATGAATTAATCGAAAACAGTCCGTTCCTGAATTATCTATAAATCCCAAAGCCAAACGCGCATTAAAAGCATTTTGAATCGCATTTATCCAAAATTTTACATCAATGTCGGTTTCATTGAAACTTAGTAGGCGAATTGCAATCGAGCCTGTACTGTAATAACCAGTTGCTACAATTTTTTTAGAAGCATCAGCTAATTTAACAACATCGCCATCAGCTAACGTAAAATTAAATGGTATTAAAGCACCTGAAAAAACCCAAGGATGTTTTCTAAGTATAGCTTCTTCTTTTCCTTTTTTGAGTGAGAGTGTTTTTATCACAAATTTAGTTGATATAAACCTCGTAGGTTTTTAAAACCTACGAGGTTTTTGCTATTCAATTTCTTTTACCAAAAATAAGGCTGCCAATCCGTATCATAGTTGCCCCTTGTTCTAAAGCTATTTTATAATCGTCTGACATTCCCATCGAAATTTCCTTGAAATATGTTTCTGCGGAAAAAAACTTGGATTTCAGTGTATCGAAAATGGATTTAAGAGATATAAACTCGCTTCGGACTTTTTCTTTATTATCTGTAAAAGTTGCCATTCCCATTAAGCCTACAATTCTTACACTTTCGAGCGATTTTAAATCTTCGGTTTCAAAAATAGAAATAATTTCATCTCCACTAAATCCAAATTTTGTCTCTTCAGCCGCAATGTGAATTTGTAAAAGTACATTAATAATTCTGTGTGCTTTCAGTGCAGATTTGTTTATTTCTTGCAAAAGTTTTAGAGAATCTACAGAATGAATGGTATGAACATAAGGTGCAATCATTTTCACCTTATTGGTTTGCAAATGCCCGATAAAATGCCACTCAATATCAAGTGGCAGAAGTTTTTGTTTTTCTACAAATTCTTGAACATAGTTTTCTCCAAATCGGCGTTGACCTGCATTGTAAATACGCAAAATTTCTTCAACCGATTTAGTTTTAGAAACAGCGATCAGTTTAGCGTTATGGTTTTGAACCTTTTTCAGTAGTGTTTCGAACATATAATTCCATTTTAAAAGTAAAAACCTCGTAGGTTTTAAAAACCTACGAGGTTTACATATACACCTTCGCAATTGACTAATCTTTCATGTACGGATAATCAGACTCAACATAATTATCAGTGAACAATTCCGAAGCATCTGGGATTGGCGAACTTTTAGCAAATTCAACGGCATCGAGCATTTCTGCTTCTACCGCATTATTAATGGCATCAATTTCAGCGTGCGTGGCGATACCCAAATTTAATATTTTTTCTTCCGTTGTTTTAATTGGGTCGATGCTTTTATAATAAGCTACTTCTGCCCTACCCTCTGGCGTTTTTCGATAATTTTCGGGATCACTCACTGAATGACCTTTGTAACGATAGGTTTTTATTTCCAAAAAATAAGGTCCGTTACCAGAGCGAATATGCTCAGCCGCTTTTGCAAATCCTTCATGTACTGCTTCAGGATTCATTCCATCCACTTCCAAATGCGGCATATCGAAAGCGCGAGCAATTAACCCAATCTCAGTAACGTTCGATGTCCGAGAAACAGAAGTACCCATAGCATAACCATTATTCTCGCAAACGTAAATAACCGGTATTTTCCATGTCATTGCCATATTACCCGATTCGTACAAAATGCCTTGACGCGCTGCACCATCGCCAAACATTGTTACGCACAAATTTTGTGTGCCGTTATATTTTTCAGCAAAAGCAATACCTGTTCCTATTCCGATTTGTGCACCTACAATTCCATTACCGCCAAAATATTTATTTTCTTTACTGAAAAAGTGCATCGAGCCGCCCTTTCCTTTAACTGCTCCAGTTGATTTGCCAAATAATTCTGCCATACATGAGCGCGCACTCAAACCTTTCATCAATGCGATGCCGTGTTGGCGATAAGCTGTAACTAAACCATCTTCGGGCGTAAGTGCCGATTTAATTCCCGCTGCTATAGCTTCTTGACCAATATAAACGTGACAAAACCCTCTGATACCATCTCCATAATTTTCTAAAGCACGCTCTTCAAATCTTCGTATTCGGTACATTGTAGTGTACCATTGCAAATATTGTTCTTTTGAGTACGAATTTGTAGAATTTACCTTAGTCTTTTTAACTTGCGGTTCTTTAATGAGAGTGACATCCATATTTCTAAAGTTTTACAACGTTCAAAGTTCAAAATTAAAGCACAAAGTTAAATAAAAATCCGATTTCATTTCTTTATTTTTTTTATTTAACGCATATTGTCAACAAAATTTGCTCTACAAGCAATTCTTTATGCAATTATACTTAACAAACTTGGTATTAACAAAGTTTAAGAATTACGATTTTCAAACTTTTAATTTTAACGAGAAACTCAATATTATTCTGGGCGAAAACGGCGTTGGTAAAACCAATATTTTGGAAGCTATTCACATTTTGTGTGTTTGTAAAAATTTGAACATTACTACCGATAAAGAACTCATTAAGTTTGAAGAAAATTTTGCGCGCATTGAAGGTTTATTTCAATTCGATACGCATAAAAATAAAGTTGTTATAAAAATTGACCCTCTTAAAAAGAAAATTTTTGAAGTTGATGATAAAGCAATAAAAACGCTTGCAGAACATATTGGCAGGCTTCCAGCGGTTACAATTTTCCCAGACGATACTGAAATTATTCGTGATGGAAGTGAAAAACGGCGGCGTTTTGTGGATATGAGTATTTCTCAAATGGATAAAATTTATTTACACTCACTACAAGCCTACAATCAAATTATAGCACAGCGCAACGCATTACTGAAAAAATTGAACGACAGAGAGTTAAATCTAACAGATGCACAAATTATTCTCGAAAATTATGAATCGCAAGCTCAACCTTTGGTTGATGCTATTTTTTTAAGAAGAAAAGAATTCATTGCTGAAATTACAACGGGCATTCAACATTTTTATGAAATTATTGCACAGACAAAAGACACAAACGAAGTTTTAACTTTAGAATATGAGTCTGATTTTCAAAAAAAAGATTTAAAAACTTTGTGGCGCGATAATTTAGAACGCGATATTTATTTAAACCGTACTTCACGCGGATTGCATCGCGACGATGTACATTTCTATTTGAATGATAAACTGATAAAAAAATTTGGATCGCAAGGGCAATTGCGTTCAACAGTAATAGCTTTAAAATTGGCGCAATACCAAACTATTTTTGAAAACAAAAAAATTAAACCACTTTTTCTTCTCGACGATATTTTCGATAAACTCGATGCGCAGCGCGTTCAAAATTTAATGACAATTTTGGCGGGCGAAAATTTCGGTCAAATTTTTGTAACGGACACACATTTTGAGCGTGTACCTTATTTAAAAAAACATTTTGGAGAATGGCATACAGTGTTTAAAATCGAGAACGGCATTTCTTCAATTTAATCCACTTTAAATGTTTGGCAAGTCTAAAAGTTTAAACTTCATCAAATAATCATTTTGCTTTTCTGTACCAAGTATAAAATCGTGTGAAGAAAAAATTTCGAAGCCCATTTTTTTATAAAAAGCAATCGCTTTTTCATTTTGATCCCAAACACCGAGCCACAATTCCGAATAATTATTCGATTTTGCGTATGCTTTACATTGGTACATCAATTGCTGTCCAATTTTTAATCCATGATATTCTTTAGCTACATAAATACGTTCTAATTCGATGAGTTGCTTCGCATTTGAATCATCGTAATTATTCGGTCTTAATTTGGTATAGGCAACTAAGTTTTGTCCAGAAAAAATTCCAGAAAAAATATTAGTCGACTCCGAGAGTTCAGTTGAAATTTTATCTATCGTAAAATTTGCGTTTATATAAATATCCATATTCTCAGGCGTATTCAATTGCGAATATGAATCAATAAAAGCAGTTTTAGCAAAATCAAGTAGCACTTGAGCGTCTAAAACATTTAAACTTCGAAATTCCATGTCCATAAATTACATTTTAATCATTTTTAAAAGTAGTTAAAAAAGTAAAGGCGCAAAATATTCAACTTTGCGCCTTATTATTTCATATATTCTAATAAAAAACTTAATTATCGTCGGTTATAGTTCGCTGCACTCCAAAAGCATAATCTTTATCTTTTCCTGTAGTAATTATTCATTGGGGCTTGAGTTTAGCTTAGAGTTTACATTACCTTTAATAGTTAAAGTTGTAATGGCAGGTTCTGTATTGGCAGTTACAGCAATCGTTTTAAGCACATCTCCTTGTTTATGGTTACTATCGAAAATTACTTTAATTTCATTTTCTGCACCCGCTTTAATGGGCTCTTTGGGCCACTCGGGTGTTGTACAACCGCAACTTGGTCGAACACTGCTGATAATTAAATCTTCTTTACCGATGTTTTTAAATTTAAAAACATGTGTCATTTTATCCCCTTCGTTAATTTTCCCCCAATCGTAACTTAATTTATCGAATGTAATAGCAGTCGTTTTAGTTTTGAGACTTGAAACCGTTGCATCGGTAATATTTTGGCTTTGGATAGGCGATACACTTTCAAGCGTAACCTTTGAAGATGTTGTAGCATTTTGTATAGCCGCTGATTCAGTATTTGAATTAGAATTACTACTTATGGCATTTGTTGCAACTTTATCGTTCTTACAAGAAAGCACTATAGAAAAAGCCAAAAGGCAAACTGCGTATTTAATAAAAAATTTCATGTTCAATCTAATTTACTTTAAAATTAATCCAGTAAATGGGGTCTTCTCTGTTTAGTTCTTTCTAAAGATTGTTCAAAACGCCAATCTGAAATTCTCGCTTCATTTCCACTCAGTAAAATTTCTGGGACGGGCATTTCTTCAAAAATTTCTGGACGCGTATAAACAGGTGGGGCTATTAAGTTATCTTGGAATGAATCAGTCAGTGCTGAAGTTTCATCGTTTAAAACACCTGGTAATAAGCGAACAACACTGTCAACAATAATATTTGCTGCCAATTCTCCTCCTGTAATAACATAATCGCCAATCGATATTTCGTGAGTTATATATTTTTGGCGAATGCGTTCGTCAATACCTTTATAATGTCCGCATAAAATTATGACATTTTTCATTAAAGAAAAAGCATTTGCCTTAGATTGTGAAAAAATCTCACCATCTGGAGCGGTATATATAATAGCATCGTAATGTAATTTCGATGTTAAGCTATTAATACATCTGGCAATCGGTTCGGGCATTAAAACCATACCTGCGCCGCCACCGTAAGCATAATCGTCAATCTGTTTATAGTTACCTATGCTGTAATCGCGTAAGTTATGTATAAAAATTGAAGCTTTGTTTCTTTCCTGAGCGCGTTTCAATATAGAATGCTGAAACGGACTCAGTAAAAGTTCAGGTACAGCCGAAATGATATCGAAACGCATAATTTAGTTGTCAGTTGACAGTTGTCAGTTGACAGTTGTTAGCTTTAAGTTCTATAATAAACTGTCATCTATCAACTGTCAACTATCAACTACTATGGGTTTACTTTTATTAATTCTACTTCAAAAATTAAAGTTTCGTAAGGCCCGATAGCACCACCTGCGCCTTTCTCACCATAAGCTAAATTATAAGGCACATATAATTTGTATTTAGAACCCTCTTTCATCAAAAGAAGTGCTTCTTGCCATCCTTGAATGACGCCATTACATGGGAATTCAATGGGTTCACCACGCTGAACACTGCTATCAAAAACTTTACCATCGAGCAAGGTGCCATGGTAATGTGTTTTAACTTTATCAGTTGCTTTGGGCGTTATACCCGTACCTTCTTTAATAACTTCGTATTGTAAACCGCTTGCAGTTACTTTTACACCGGGTTTTTTCGCATTTTCAGCTAAAAACGCTTTGCCTTTCTCAATATTTACGGTAAATTTTTTCTGATTTTGTTCAGACATAAATGCACTAAAAATGGCATTCGCTTTATCAGCAGGGATAGTTTCTTTGCCTTTAAGCGCTTCTCCGAATCCTTTAGCCATTGATTCAGGGTCAAGTTTCATGTTGTCGTTGTTTTTAAAATTCTGGGCAAATAAAACGCCTAAGCTATAACTTACAGTATCCATTTTAATGGGTGTATTTTGTGCGCTCAAACTTGCGTTTAGCAATAATAGGCTGCACAGATTGATAAAAAGAAATTTCATTTAAATAATTTTTTTAGTTTTTGAGCCGCAAATATAGCTGCTTTAATGCATGTACGAAAAAGTCAAACGAAATTTAATGCAACTTTATGGCTCAAAAAACATTTTATTACTGTTTTTAACAAATAAATATGACGACTCAAGAAAAAGCAACGGCTATCGGCGAGATATTAAACAGTATTTATCCCTCTGTTCCAATCCCATTACAATACTCCGACCCTTATACTTTGCTCGTTGCGGTACTACTTTCTGCTCAGTGCACTGATGTCAGAGTGAATCAAGTAACGCCGTATTTATTTGCACGCGCCTCAACACCTTACGAGATGATAAAACTCACAGTGGATGAAATTCGCGAGATCATAAAACCTTGCGGACTTTCGCCGAAAAAATCGAAAGCGATTCACGAACTTTCTCAAATTTTGATTGATGAAAACAACGGTGAAGTACCTGCCAATTATGAATTTTTAGAAAAGTTGCCAGGTGTCGGTCATAAAACAGCATCAGTCGTCATGTCGCAAGGTTTTGGTTTCCCTGCTTTTCCTGTCGATACACATATCCACAGATTGGCTTGGCGTTGGGGTTTAACAAACGGCAAAAACGTTGAGCAAACTGAAAAAGATTTAAAATCACTTTTCCCTGAAGCACAATGGAATAAATTGCATTTGCAAATTATTTATTATGGTCGCGAATATTGTTCAGCACGCGGACACAAACCCACTGAGTGTTTGATTTGCAAACAGTTTGGGATTGAGGAATTGTTTGCGTAATATTTCTTCTCAATTTATTTTATGATTTTCCCGTTTTTATTTCTCTGGAAAATTTTTAAAACCCAAAAGTTTAAATAACTTCGTTAAAATTTTAAAAAGGTTTTTATGAAATTCCAACAAACTATTCTATTCTTTTGCTTACTTACTTATTCATCTTATAGCCAAACCGAATTCAAAAATTGGGAAAAAGGCACATCGCCGATTGAAATTGGCAATATGGTTGCGCATCGGTTTATTCAAATACCGCATGGACACGGCGGTATTGATGGTCACACGGCACCGTATATTACTTATCCGGAAGTTTGCACTTGGTATGGCGGTTTAACCTTTGCACATTTATCGAATAACACGATTTTGCGCGAGGGACTTTTGAAACGCTACGATAAATTAATAAACGAAGAAACTTCGATGATTCCCACGCCCGATCACGTCGATTTGACTGTTTTTGCTACTGTCCCGCTCGAAATTGCGCTACAATTGCCCAATCGCAAACAAGAAAAGGAATTAGGCTTATTCATGGCAAATGCCCAATGGACGCATCCATTCAGTACAAATGCTACACCGGAAGCGAAAAAATACTACGATAAGGGGCTCTCGTGGCAAACCCGCGTTTGGATTGATGATATGTTTATGATAACCATGGTGCAATCGCAGGCGTATAGAATTACAAAAAATGAAAAATACCTAAATCGCGCCGCCAAAGAAATGGTTTATTACCTTCAAGAGATACAGCGTCCGAACGGCTTATTCTATCATGCACCAGATGTTCCTTTCTTTTGGGGTCGAGGCAATGGCTGGATGGCAGCAGGCATGGCAGAATTATTGCGCGTCTTACCTAAAACCAATCCGAACTATGTTACAATCATGGCAGGCTACCGAAAAATGATGGCAACATTGCTGCAAAATCAAGGCGCGGACGGCATGTGGCATCAATTGATTGACGATCCTTCATCTTGGTCTGAAACTTCTTCAACAGCCATGTTTACTTTTGCATTTATTACAGGTGTCAAAAATGGATGGCTTGCCACTAAAAAATATGCACCAGCAGCACGAAAAGGCTGGTTAGCGGTGATAAAATATATCAATGCCGATGGAGATATCAGTGATGTCTGCGAAGGCACTGGCAAAAAAAACGACCATCAATACTACCTCGACCGCAAGCGCCGCACAGGCGATAATCATGGGCAGGCACCCATTTTGTGGTGCGCTTCGGCTATTTTGAGATGATTATTTTCAAATTAGATTTTGAGATGCACATGATTCGATGATAATTTTTTTTTAAAGTATTTCTAAAAAATCATTCGCGCGACTTTCCCAACTATTTTGAGCGGCAAAAGCCTTTCTGTCAGTTACATTATCGGGTTGTGATAAAACTTTAGAAAAATGTTCTTTAAAATCATTATGAGTGTCAGCAATATAAACAATATCTTCAAATTCCGATAAATCAGCAAAACGGGTTGCTATTACAGGCTTCCCAGCTGCTAAATATTCATTAATTTTTAAAGGATATATTCCGGCAGTTAGTTCGTTTTTTACAAAAGGTATTAAGCAAACATCAAAAATACTTACCCATATTGGCAAATGGGCTGGCTGTTGTGCACCCATCAGAACCACATTCGGGAACTTCGATAATCGTTGTTCAAATATTTTTTGAGTTATACGACCTACAAAAACATATTGATATTCAGGTGTATGCCCGATTAGGTTTTCAATTAGGTCGTAGTCTAAACGCTCATCAACAGAGCCTAAATAGCCAATAATTTTTTCTTGTTTTGTTAAATTCGGAAAAAACTTATTGAGCAACTCCGTTTTTTTTTCTTGTTCAATATGAGCAGAAAAAAGTTCGAAATCGACACCATTTCGAACTAAATGGCAATTGGGATTTATTCGAGTTTTTTTTTCTAAGAGTCCATTTGAAGAAACTATCACGGCATCTACTTTTTTTATAAATTCTGATTCCAATCGCCCGCCGTGACGACTTGCCCAAGTAGCCGCACTAATTTCATCGTAACAATAATAAATTAATTTTTTTTCACCTAATTGATGTGCGAGATTAATACCTAAGGTTGGATTAAATGCATTGATCACGGTCGGTGATTCAAGCCTCAATTTCTTAATTGCTCTTTTGATGTTCCATTTTAAAGGTAAAGCGTTTATTGCATTCGCAAAATCGTACAATATTTGCCCCTTTAAAAAATTGATAGGTATAATGGGTGGCAAAGTAAGAATATGCAAGGAAGCGCCGTTCTCCAAGTTTTCTTTCCTTAATTGCGGTCTAAGTCCTATCATCCTTTTCCAATCGGCAAAACCTTTGCCCATAAGACTATTAAAAAAATCTTTCCAAGTATAAGCATAATCAACATAAAGAACGCGTTGTGTTTTAGACAACTCCTTCATAAGTTGTACTGTTGATTTAATATAATTACCATTCCAAGCTGGGAATGCTACACAAACTATATCTGTCGAATTGGAGTTCATAAATCTATTTTTTTAGAATGAGTAGCTCTTTTGAGATAAGAAAATTCAAAGGGAAAAAATCCGGATTGAATCTGTTTAGCCAAGGAATCTTACGCAATAAAGAATGACTTAAACGCGTATCAACTGTAAATCCCAGCGGTTTTACTACTTGCATGAAACGTTTATGAGTAAGATGATTCAAACCTTTATAAGCTTCTATCAAATCGCTTTCGCGTTCACCAGTTATGATCTCGTTTTTCTTTTCAATCCAACTGAGTAATAGTTTTTCCGGTAAAAATTGACACCAAGGAAGTTTAGTTACACGCACCACATGCGAAGCATAAGGGCTTTGCCACGGCGGATAGCTCACAAATATCCTTCCTTTCGGACTTAATAGGCGTTTAAATTCTGCAAAAATTGCCTCTAAAACAGCATAAGGGATATGTTCTGCCACATCATTCAAAAAAATTGCATCAAAACTACCATCATAACTGCTTGGAAGCGGCATTGAAGTAATGTCTCTTTTTTCAAATGTCACACTGTACAATCCATATTTTTTTTTCAACTGGATAGCAATGTCAATATGATGCCCGTCAATATCCAAGCCAATTATTTCTTTGCAACTTCCTTCTAAGGCTAACCAGAGGGTCATACCGCCCATCCCACATCCAAAATCAAGAACTCTTTTTCCTCTCAAGTCAAAATGTTGAGAGATGAATTTTTTATCGACTCGCAGATGCGCTGCTTCGTCGTTTAAAAAATTATTTTCCGCGTATGCCATGCTTTTCTGTAGCAATTCTTGTGTCATATTAGCTGAGTTTTTAAATTTAAAATGATTATGATTTGAAATTACGATTTAGCCCAGTTTCTATTCGCTAAACGTTTTACCCACCTGCGGAGCCTACTGCGGTGACGCGGCAATTCGCCCAAACTATCTTCTAATAAATCCAGACGTGTAGCATTCAAAACCAAACGTGTGGGTCGTTTTAAAAACTGATTGACAGTTGTAAGTGATCGTCTATCAGCATTTGTCCAAGTGCGGTTGGCTCTACATACCATTAACGCAACGTCTATTTGGCTCAACAGTTTAGCCGGATAATTACCACTTATAAGCGCCGGGATTTCTGTTACAATATATTGACATTTGTACCATTGCAAGTTCGGGTTATCGAGTAAATCCATTTCATCTTCTTTTTCAAAAAGCGTAAAATCAACTTTATAAAAATGGTCATCGGGATGATTTTTATCATCCCGTTTTCTAGATGATTCAGGCCTTAAAAAGAGAACCTTATAATGGTAACTGCGCAGTTTTTCTACAATCAGGGCAGCAATGGTGGTCTTACCATCACCTAAATTCGGACTAAGAAAAGCTAATCGTGCTAGAACGCTCTTACTGTGTAACCTTAAATCAATTTTCAAGTGTTGTAAGAGCTGATCAACAGATCGGTCAACAATTAATGGATAATTTATTTTCTTGTGTGTTGCTGCATTTTTGGGTAATTTGGGAAAAGCAGCAAATAATTCAAGTCCAGTTATAAGAGCTGCATTATCGGGATCTCGTAAGGATCTATCCAACAATTCAAAAGCAACTAGTAGAGCAAGGGGCAAAATGAATCCTGCTAAAAAGCCGACTATAATTAAGATGACTCGCTTAGATGCTTCGGGTTTATCGGGCATAAATGGCGCATCAACCACACGCAAATTCCCTGATAGCATCATATTGAATTTATGCAATCGCGCTTGATTATAACTGTGTAAATTCTCTAGATATGCGCGCTCTGAGACATCAATTTCGCGCTCGAGCCTTTTTATCCGCGAACCCCAGGGTGCGAAACGACTGTAAATTTTATCAAACTCTGTTTTACGCTCTTTGAAGACATTGATGCGTGCTAAGCCTTGTTCTACATCAATCCATTGATTAAGCCATTGGGTTAATAAATTTTTAGTTTCAATTCCTTCGGGCGTACGATCTACGGCATAAGCAGCTTCAGCATTTTTGCGTAATTCTGCTCGAATGCGATCAATCTGTAAATTTGCTTTATCAATACTAACTGCGTCAACCTTTTTTGTACTATCTTCGAACGAACCAATTTCAAGCGATGCCAATTGCGCAGACGCATTTGCCAATTGATTGCGTTGGTTAATTAAATTTTTATTAATACGCGGAAGACTTACTCTATTGCCAAGTTGAACCTCTAGATCTCTTCTAGCAGAATCAGCAGCGGCTAAATGCATTATTTCCCTGAAGTAGTTCTCATCGAGGTCTTCTTTTTTGGCGGCAATGAATCGGGTTTGCTCGTAGTAGTTAATTATTTTATTACCAACCATAAAATCGAGCATATTATCTTCTTTACCACTCAATGCACCGGCACTTTCTTTGGTAGCTTTTTCAAAAAAAGCCAAAACGTCTCCTGTCTGGCCTTCTTTGTTAGCGCGGTGTTTTGCGATAAATACATCTGTTAATACTTTAATCGTGTTGCGGCAAACAGCGGGGTCGGTGGTGGTGTAAGCTATGCGTAACATGTCTGATGTGCCTTCTCGCTTAATAATTATATCTCCCAAGTGCTCTATTCCCCACAATGGATGTTTACCTTGCAAAATAGTTTTAATATCATTATCTTCCGGATTATCTCTCCACGATTTTAAATTGTTCAGCGTCGTCTCAAAAGATTGTTTATTAACGACTTTGTCTCGAATTTCTGAACTGATTGCCTTTTTCAAATCATCGAAAGCTGGCTTATTAATAACCTCTACAGAAGGCGAAGTTTGCATTAATGCCTGCGCTAAAAGGCGCGCGTTAACTTCTTCTTGTGTTTCACGACTTCGAGCAATACCTAAGATGTTTTCCATCTCGTTGTTGGTATAGCCATAATCTATCCTTCCGCCATTCGATGATTCTATATTGTAACCAGATACCAAGCCAGTATTTATCACCGTGTGAGATTTGTACTCTTTAGGTGTATCGCGTGTCAGGTAAAACGTAATTCCGGATGTTGTGAGCGCTGAGAGCAAGAGCAAGTACCAATTGCGGCTCATCAAACGTAAAAAACTAATAAAATTCATGGTTGTATATTTTCTCTTCTTTTCTAATAATGCAATATTCGGTTAGTTCGGTTAATCAATTCCTTACTTTTCGTAAATTGGTAGGTTTACAAGGTTTTTTAGCAACAAACTGAGTTTTTTGGCTTCTGCTTTTGCTTGCTCAAACTGCTCAGCTGCACTCGTTACTTTTGCTAAAAGAGTAGCATATTCAGAGGGCGGATAATTGCCTTCTTTAAAGAATTTTTCAGCGATTGACAAAGCAAGATGATGATTTTCAAGTCCATCGGCTTTAAGTTTTATAATTTTAAGCGCCAACTCTAAATTCGAATATGAAGTAATTATCTGCTCTTTAATAAGATACTCTATTTGCCTTTTTTCTTCTCCTAAACGCTCCAATTGGATGTGCTGAATTTGCGCTTTATTTGACCGATTAAAAATATCGCCGGCAGTAACTCGAAACCCCATGGTCATATTTAAATTGAGGTTCTTACGATCGTTAAGTAGATAGTTAGTTACTGCGCCATTACTTGTAGCATCTAGAACACTCCCACCACCATAAATAGCTTGTCCGCTTACAAATAATACATCAGTCCAGCTTCTTTTTTGAACCTGCCAGGTCAACGTTTGACGTGCAGCATCTATTAAATTGGCTTTTATTTCGGGTGAATTTTGTAATCCTGCCTCAATTAATACATTGAGCGGTTTTAATTTCAACTCTTTTACATTGTCGAAATCTTGTGCACTCATTTTAAAAAAAATAAAAGTAAGAGCTACACTTGTCGCTAAAGTTCTGTAAAACATAAAGTAAATTTAAAGGGTGAAAAATTTTAAAAATTCGTTTATATTTAGTGCTTAAATTTGTGCCATTTGCTTTTTGCCCTCTACCCTACTAAAATTTGTGCCATTTGTTTTTTGCCATTTGCCCTTTTCACTTTTCCACCATCCGTTTTTCATGAAAGGTTTCTCAAAAGCCCAATAAAATATTACACTACACAAGCCGATGATTGGTAAAGCTATGATAGCTTGTAGAATGAGGTTAATGGCGTAATAATGTGTTAAAACGAGTTTGCTGGTGAGCTTAAATATTCCCTCGAGTAGTGGCAGATGCATTAAATAGATAGTATAACACATGCCACCAAAAGCAGAAATCCAAGGGTTTTTTATAAGTTGATTAATATAGCAACTTTTAAACACACTCATAAAAAGAAACAAAAGCGCAATATTGAAAACTATAGTTTTCCAGAGCTCCTCAGTCCAAGTGTAGCACAGTATGATAAGTAAAGTTGGAGCTATGCAATCCCAAATAATTTTAGGTAATTTAAAAGCTACCGTAGTGTTAAATAAATAAAAATCGAGCGCTAAAAACCCTATCAAAAAATTAGGCAACCTGCCCAATAAAGTGGCTTTCATCGGAAAGTGAAGCCATCCGAAATAATGCATTATAAAAATATAACAGACTATAAAAACCATCAAAATTAAACGCCTTTTAAGCAAGTTTTGAACTCCGAAATAAGCCTTTGCAATGAACGGGGCTACAAGATAAAATTGAATTTCTATTTCAAGTGACCAAGCCACCGGATTAACGGTGGAATATTCCTGATAAAAAAACCAATGGGTATAGGTAGCAGAGGCTAAAAAATGAGGTGTAATTTCAGATAGGGAATAAGTACCTTTGAATATTAAAACTGAACTAAATACCAACAACCAAATAAGATATGGTGGCTCAATGCGCGTTAATCTGCGCAAGTAAAAATCTTTTAAACGGATGTTGTTACCACTTTTAGCAAAGGGAAGAGCAAGTACAAAACCACTGATGGCGAAAAACAGAAAAACGCCGATAGTTCCACGACTTACCAAAAAGACAAGCGGATCTTGCTTCACTGGCACTGTAAATGGTAAAGGAAAATTACGGATTAATCGTTCGCTAAGATGCTGAATAATCACTAAAAGAATGGCGATAAACCTTAAACCGTCAATTTCTGACAAATATGTTTTGCCACTCGGCGTAGGTCGCTCTATGCGCTTTAATATGAATTTAAACATTTCTATCTCTTCTTTAATTATAATTCAAAGTTGAGGTAAAACTCTGGTTCAGGCGGTTGATTTTCGTTTTTTGGTAATATTTGAAGGTTTTTTGGCAGCCATGAGCTATGAGCTTTGAGCCTCCTCTCGGTAGCTCATGGCTGTTATGGCTGATACCAAAAAAAACTGGTGGCAAAAGCCACCAGTTTACAAAGATTAAAAGAAGAGAAGTAAAGACTCTGAATAACATCATCTCTACTCAATATATTTTGTTCAGGTCGAGATATCCTTTTGTTGATTTAAACCAATCAGGAAATGAATGACCTGCACTTTCAGACCATTGGTTGAATTTCAGATAAACTGAATTGATAGGTATTTTTTCAGCCGGATATTTGAAAGACTGTGGCAGATTTATACCCCACGGTAAATTCTTTTTTGTCTGATAATATTTTCCACCGCCCGTGTCATCATCGCCGGTTCCAAACAAAGTTAAATTAGCTAAAGCTGTGGGTGTCTTACCCGCCAAATGAACTTCTCTGCCACGCTCGCGATTCACTATAAGGAACGGATTGTACGGCGCTGTCCAATTATCAATTTTGCTAACTGGCTCACGAAATTTGATCAGCATTTGAATGGTATCGGGCGTGATTTTTGTTTTTCCTTTTTCAGTGTTTACAAATCCACCATCAGGCGCGTGCATCAGGCTAAATCCGTTGTCGAATGGAATAAACACGGCTCTTTGATGTCCCTTTTCAACACCATTCGATTCGAGATTGATGTATGTATCGCGAATTTTCATTCCAGACGCGGATGCAACATTGCTAGCCGGAATGGGCAATTCAAAACCAAACCCGCTATGATAACTAGCTCCCATGGCACGTAAAACAAATATGGCTTTAATAGCAGTAATTTTTTGTGCCGCGTTGAGTCTTTCTTCTATGTTGTAGTCAATGACCATATCGTTCATATCGTAATCGCCTTTGAATGGATATGAGTCTTCAAAAGCCAGTGAACCAAAGCTTCCAACAGAGGGCGTAGTTTTTATAAATGCATACGTTGGATCAAAAGGTGCAGCATCTTGATTATCTGGCACCCCATCATTATCGCTATCAATACCATATATGGTAGTTTTCACTAAATTCGTTGTGTTAACTGCCGTAAATGGATTGACCGTAGCGTAAATAACAGCGTCGTTGAAATCGTGATCACCTGATGGTCTATTCAAGTCTTCAAAACCGATTAAAACTAATTGTCTATTCGGATCTATTAATTGTGCTACGTGACTTCGATAGGCATCAGTTGTAAAAGTATTAAAATCGCGATTGGCGTAGTGCGTCGGGTATCCACTTTTCTCAGTTACACCATTCTGAGACGGGTTCCAGCCATCAGGGACTAAAAACCAACCAATGGTGGTTCCTGCAGAAAAATTACCCAAATTCACTTTATCGCCTGTCCGCAAACCGCCTCCGCTACCCACAAATGACGCATTCGGGAAAATGATTTTTAGCTGGTTAATGCCTGCTGCTGAAGTCGGTGGCGTTTTTGTTGGAAAACTATAATATCCGACAGAATTCCTATATCCGGCGCCTTCCGACACAAAAGTTACCCAAACACTTGCTGAATCTTTCAAAACTAATTGTGATTGTGCTCCAGTAGTAATATATTCAGGATGAAATTTAGGCACAGGTTGCCCTTCAGGCAGAGAGGCATTTACCATATTTAAAATATCTTGCGATACTTTGTCGCCTGGGATGGTTAAATAACGTGGCACGCCTTCGCCATCGTAAGTTCCGATATAGCTGAATTTTGCTAATACATCTTCAACATTTTGAACACCTTGAATGATAGGATCGCCACCAAAGGCGCCAGAAGAAGAGGCTGTTCCGCCCGATTTTCCGGTGTTTGGATCTTTTTCAAGTCCTTGAACAGCTTCGGTTCGTGTCGCATTATCACCACCGATAACGATTTCATTTTTACCAAAATTGACTATTGATGTATTATAATTGGGTAAACCAATGAAATTACTCACAACAATAAATCTTTCAGCATCGGATGTTAGTTCTAAGTTTTCTGAAAAAATGCCGTCATCGCCAGTTCGAGCATTAAACAAAAAGACAGAGTCTAAATCATCATTATTTTTCAGATAGAGTTGGAAACCAACATTTTTCATTGGATTGCCTTCATTATCAAGCGCTTTAATAGTCAAACTCGCTTTTTGGACTGTTACATAAGTGAAGCCGTTAGGTATATCTAACTGGTCGATCGTTTTTTTACTAACATCAATCAGTGAATTTGTTCCATTAACGGTATTGTCGATAGGAACATCGAATGGACGACACGATGCTATGAGAATGAGAAATGCTGGAATAATTAATTTATTCATTTTTATTCAAATTAGCGCTAATCAGATAACGCGGTTAGTTAATATTTTTTTTAATTTTAATTTTTGTGTAATTCAGCTAAAGCTGAATTGTTAATTAGTTTGGATAATCTTTGATTTCCCGAAAAATCCACAAAAACATAATATGTTTACATTTCTGCAAATCTCAGCGAAAAATTTATCTACCTGAACAATTACATTTCACACATTCGACGACTGGAAAGCCGCCAGCGGTGTTTTGAATAAAATCCAAATGTCGAGACAAAAAGAAGCTCTTTTAGCATAGGTAACATCGAGTTTTTTTCTGCTATCAGCGCTCACTGAAACTTTGCCGCGTTCTGTCACCTGCCATAAGCCAGTAAGACCAGCAGGCGCAATGAATCGTGCAATAGCATCGTCCGTTGTCAATAGTTCTGCTTCATAGAGTGGAAGCGGTCTGTTGCCCACCAACGACATATCGCCTTTGAGAATATTGTAGAGCTGCGGCAATTCATCAATACTTGTGTTTCGAATTAAATGACCTACACGTGTAATTCTTGAATCGTTTTGTATTTTCACAAAAACAGGCTGTGTTTTTGAGTCTTTACTTAACCAATCGTCTTCTTCAACAGTCCCTTCATCATGGACTAAAATGCTCTTTGTTTGCTTAGAGTCAGATGCTACCTGAACTAATTCTTGTACAGAATCAACATACTGGTTTTCAATATTCATTGTTTTTAATAATTTATCTGCATCAGATCGCATAGAGCGAAATTTCCAGAAATTGAAAACTTTATAGTTTTGCCCAACGCGTTTTGACGCATAAAAAATCGGACCTCGACTTTCCATTTTTATCAAAATGGCAACAAACATGAACAAAGGGCTCAAAACAAGTAACAAGAAACAGGATATTGTTATATCTAAAATCCGTTTAGAAATTAGATAAGAAGTTGAAAATTTTATCACTATCAATGTATTTATTTTTTGCGGGATGTTTCATTTTTCTTGGAAAAGTGCTTTACAACTTTCTGTATAAAAAATTTGTAAAGCGAAAACGAAACATCCCATTTTTCCGAAATTTTAGTTGTTTTTTAGTTCAACTTTAAAGCATTTAGAATAGACCTACTCCATTTTAAAGGGTTATCCTGGATAACTGGTTGTACTTTTCGAGAGAGTAATTTTTTCAGGCGTACATCAAGCTCTGCTGGATGATAAGGTTTCGATAGAAAATCATCGGCTCCAGCTTCAAAACTTCTGATGCGTTCCTTACTACCATTTAATCCGCTAACTACAAGAATTGGGACATCTGGCATTATAGGTCGAACTGCATTAATGAAACTTATGCCATCCAATTCTGGCATGTTTAAATCTGTAACAATTAGTCCAGGTCTAAAGCCCATGTACACGGACTTTAATGCTTGCTGCGCATTTGTAAAAGAACTAACTTCAAATTTTTTTTCTAAAAACAGTGTCAAAAATTGGCACATAACTGCTGAATCATCGACAATAAGAACTTGCGTCTTTTCCATATTCAAAAAATATTTTTAAATGATTAATGATGCAAAGATGTATGATGCTATTCGACCTATTCGGTTTTTTTCGGTTTTTGGGACATTCTACCCATTTTTTGGAGGTAAATCCCATTTAAATGAGCTTACCTATGAGGAGGCTAACAACTCCTAGTTTATAGTTCACAGCCATAGCTTAAAAAGGTTATTTTGTACCAAAAAACAGTTCAATCATTCCAAAAAACGAAAACCAACAATATGAGCTTTTTATTCACTCTACATTTGCTACCTAAAAGAAGAGAAAATGCAATTTGAAATTCACAATGAAATTAAAACTGGAGCTGAAAAACTTAGAAATGGGTTTTCAATTTTACTTATAGTAGCCTTTGCAGCTATTTTAGGATTAGGTATAGGTAACTTGGGTTTGGTTACTGGATTAGCAATGATTGGTTTGCCATTCATGTTTTTTTTTGTTGCCTGGTTATTTGGGAATCCAACAGCTGGTTTATGGTTGAGTGTGTGGGTTGGGTTTTTTACTGCTGGTATTTCACGTTATGTTGATGGTCCATGGGGATTATTAATGGATATATTATTGTTTGTTGCGTGGTTGTCTTTAGTCTTTAAAAAGAATGTAAATTGGAGTGCACTCAAGGATTCAGGCATGAAAGTGTCATTTGCTTGGTATTGTTTGGTTGTTTTAGAGATTCTTAACCCCGAATCAAATGGTTTTGAATGTTGGTTCTATGCCATGCGCGGAGCAGGTTTTTATCAATTATTAAGTTTTGGTATCGTATATATTTGTTTTGATAAAATCCAGTATATCGAGCGCTTTTTAAATTTAATGATTTTACTCTCCTTGCTCGGAACCCTATGGGGATTGCGTCAGCATATTTTTGGCATTGATGAAGCAGAATACCGATGGTTGTATGTAGAAGGATTTGCATTCACCCACATGTTAGCAGGTGTATTGCGCGTCTTTTCTTTCTACAGCGATGCAGGTCAGTTTGGTTCTTCTCAAGCCATGGTGGCTTTAGTGTGCGGCATCATTGCTTTTGGTCCTGTGTCAACTAAAGCTAAAATAAAGTACGGCATTGCAGCCATTGCAACCTTCGTTGGCTTTGCGATTTCTGGAACGCGCGGTGCTCTCGCTGTACCTGGAGTTGGTATTCTTGTTTACCTCTTTTTAACAAAGAATTTTAAAATTTTAGCACTTGGGTTTTTTGTTTTCGGATCTATTTTCTATGTTTTAAAATTTACAGCAGCATTTCAAGGGGTGGAACAAGTTAGACGAATGCGTACTGCCCTTAATCCTGAAGATGAATCGTTGCTTGTTCGGTTACGTAATCAGAAAACTTTTGGCAGATATCTTGCTACCCGCCCATTTGGCGGCGGAATTGGTGCTGCCGGTTTCTGGGGCAGCAGATTCAATCCTTATAGTTTATTAGCCAACACAGCTACTGATAGTTATTATGTCAAATTATGGGCAGAAACTGGCATTATTGGTATCTGTTTTCACTTATTCATGTTCGGTTTTTTTATTGGCAAAGGCGGTTTTATTGTTTGGCACTTACGCGACCCTGTTTTAAGGGTTAAAATGTCAGCTTTGTTTTCTGGAATGTGCGGTATCATGATGGCGAGCTATGGTAATCAGGTGTACAGCCAAATGCCAACTGGAATTTTAATGGGTATAGCCATCCCGCTCATTTTTATTTCGCCTAAATTTGATACATGCTCCCCAACTGATTCGTTAGAATAGTATTTTTTAATCGATATTTTGTTACTGTTTAGCTAAGCTAAAATATTTTTTAAATTACAGTTCGGTACCATCATTTTTCACCATTTAAATTATTTTACAATGTCAAATTTTTTTTTAGCTCTCAATGTTTTCTTAGCGATCTATGCATTTTGGGGTGCAATCTATCAACTATTTTTTTCGATTGCTGGTAAATTTTATAAAACACCCATACTCAAGGAAGCCAATCGTTCGAGACGAATAGCTGTGTTTATACCTGCCTATAAGGAAGATGCCGTTATTGTTCAGACCGTTGAAGCAGCTCTACAACAAGATTATCCAACAAATCAGTATGAGGTTGTTGTTATTGCAGACTCACTTAAGCCAGAAACAATTAAGCAATTGAAAAAAATGCCTGTTCAAGTGATGGAAGTGGCTTTTGAAAAGAGTACGAAATCAAAATCTTTGAAAAACGCTTTAAATAAACTCAGGTATTGGAACTTTGAAATTGCTGTAGTTTTAGATGCAGATAATATCATGAAAACTGATTTTTTAAATCGTATCAACAATTCGTTTGCACAAGGTGTTCGCGTATTACAAGGCAGAAGGCTTGCCAAAAATCAAGAAACAGGTTTGGCTTTACTCGATAGCGCCAGCGAAGATGCTAATACGCATATTTTGAGTAAAGGTCACTGCGCTTTAGGATTATCTGCCCGACTATCGGGATCGGGAATGGCATTCGATTACAATCTATTCGCTCAGAATATGCAAAAAATAAACGCCATTGGTGGTTTTGATAAAGAACTCGAATTACGTTTAACTCAGGCTGGTGAAGTTATCAGTTATGACGACGAAGCTATTGTTTATGATGAAAAAGTAAGCTATGCGCGAAATTTTACCCGTCAAAGAAGCCGATGGATTGCTGCACAATTTTATTATGCCCAACAGTTTATGCCCATTGCGTTTATACAATTTATTTTGAAAGGTAGTTTCGATTTCTTTAATAAGTCTGTCCAAATGGCTTTACCTCCAAGATTAATTTTACCCTTTGTTTTAAGCTTTGGACTTTTATTCAATTATTTAGTTTCAAACGATTTAGCTATTGTTTGGGCATTGGGTTTAGCAGGTAATATCGTGTCATTCGTTTTGGCTTTGCCTAAATATTGTTTCAATTTTTCTAATCTCAAAATGTGGAGACATATCCCAATAGCCCTTTGGGCTACTTTAAGGGCATTAACCCAATTGAAAAATGCTCAAAGGGAATTTATTCACACAGTTCATACTATTTAGTTGATAGTTGTTCGTTTGCGAGCGATCTACGACGAACAACTATCAACGAACAACTATCAATTATCCTAACAAATAAATTATCATCTCATGTTTGAAGAAGGCATGCCTTGGAGCATTATTCTCATATTTTTTTTCATCGGAATAGTATCTGGATTTCTAAATTCTAAAAAAGCAGCAATACAAAAATGAATATTTTATTGGTTTGTAAATCATTGCCGCATCATTATCAAGGTGGTATTCAGACCCATACTTGGCAATTAGCAGCGCATCTTAAAGAACGAGGCAATCAAGTCACTTTACTTGTTGCAGGAAGTTGGAAAGCTAAGGAGAAGCGATACACCTTAGAAGGTAGAGAAATTATTGAGTTGCCTTATTTGCCATTAAGACATGCTCCATTTTTTCCTGTTTTTTTAGAAGAATTAAGCTTTAATATGGCTGCAAGAAACTGGATTTCTCATCATCATGCAGAATACGACATCATTCATTTGCAAGGTCGTTCTGGCTTCATGTCTTTGAAACAAAGTATAAAAACACCTTTTGTTAATACATTTCATGGATTAATACACTTAGAAAATAGTAAGTCTAAAATAAACATGAATATGGCGAAACGCGTACATCAATTCTGGGCGAGCTATTTCGAAAAACGAAGTCTTCGCTACTCAAACGCGTGTATTGCAGTTAGTCAAGAGATGCTAAAATCAATGGTTGAAGTTTGTCCTAAAGCTACTGAGCGTTGTTATGTTATTTCCAATGGGGTTAATACACCAGAAAATTTAGAAGCTGTCGAACATTACAATAATCTTGTTTTTGTTGGCAGGCTCGATGCAATTAAGGGTCTCCATTGCCTACTCAATGCTATACCTTATTTCGATGACGATATAGTTGTAACCATTATAGGAGAAGGCAGCGAGCGCAAATCCATCGAACAAAGAATACAAGATGAAAAATGGAATAATAGGGTAAAACTGCTCGGTAATCTACAGAATGAACAAGTTTTACAAGAAATTCAAAAATCTTATGCCTTGGTGCTTCCTTCATTCTATGAAACACAAGGGATAGTGCTCTTAGAAGCCAATGCAAACGGCAAACCTGTAGTAGCAACCCGCGTAGGAGGTATTTTGGAGGTAGTGAAAGATGGATATAATGGGTTCTTATTTGAGCCTAATGATTCGAAAGCACTTGCTGAAAAAGTTAACCTTTTGTTCCAAAATCCTGATTTAGCTCAAATTATGGGTGAAAATGGAAGACAATGGGTGTTGCAAAAATACAGTTGGTCGAGTATTGCGGCAGCAACTGAATTAGTTTACACACAAATTTTAGAACAGAATAAAGTTAATTATTCATCTAAAGCTGAATTGTTAGTCAGTTTCCCGCAGAAATACGCAGAAATGCTTAGTGCTTAAAAATCTGCGGATTTCTGTAGGAAACTGATCTACGTGAACAGTTACAATTCGATTTAAATTATTATGAAAAATCACAGTTTTTTCCGTTCAGGTAGTTACTCATTGATAGCAAATGGCGCCCAACAGGTTTTTGCTTTGCTCCAATTTATGCTCGTCGCAAGGTTATTAACACCCTCATTATTGGGAGAGTGGGCGATGTTTTTAACTTTGGTTTCATTAGTAGAAATGGCGAGATTAGGTTTAGTGCAAAATGCCCTCGTGCATTTTTTAAACCACCAACCAGAACAAAAAGAACAATGGGCAACCAATACGCTACTTTTAAATATCGGCGTTTTAGTTCTAGGAACATTATTATTGACGCTGTTATCTCCTTTCTTGTCGCAACTTTGGCACATGACGCACCTATTCAATTTGTTTTTAATCTACTTATGCCTCGCACCCATATTAGGTTTTTTACGCACCTTAGAAGGATTAGGAATGGCTAACTCAGATTTTCGACCAATGCTCATTTCGAGCATAGTTTTCGGTTTATTCTATTGGATTCTACTTAAATTTGCACCCATCATAATTAAATTATTCAATTTCGAACCATTCATACATTCAACGTTTGGCTTTGATCCTAATGGGATATTACACCCGCCTATATTGGTATTTTTGCAATTTATACCCACCATTTCAGCTATAATATGTGTATGTTTTATGACAAATAATAGGTTGAAACTTGGTAAAATTGACTTCTTTTTATTAAAAAAAATGTTTAATTTTGGTCGTTACGGCATGGCGACAAACCTTTGTTCAATATTATTTCAGCGCGCTGATTTGTTTATATTAGGTGCATTTGCTACTCCCTCATCCATTGCAAGTTATAACATAGCGACAAGATTGATCAGTTATATAGATTTTCCGCTTAATGCCTTGGGTTTAGCAATAATGCCAAAATTAGCTCAGATACATCAAAATTCAAATACAGCTTCAGTGGCTCGATTCTACGAGAAGTCTGTTGGGTTCTTATTGGCACTAATTTTGCCAATTGTGATTATGAGTTTTTTGGGCGCATCTTACATTATTAACTTATTTGCAGGTGCTTCTTTTGTGGGTGCTACGCCTCTATTCCAGATTTTATTATTAGCTACTATCGTAAAACCATTTGGTAGAATTTTTGGAGTAACGCTTGATGCTATTGGTAAACCTATATGGAATTTTAGAATGTTGTTGATGAGTATGTTTATTACATTAGTAATAAATTTTGTCTTCATCAATATTTGGGGGACTGTTGGGGCTGCTATTGCTTCAACACTTTCAATAGTAATCACTATAAGTATTGGTCAGTTACTTTTAATTCAGTGGTTACCTGTTCGATTTATTTTTATTTGTAAATCAATACCCGAAAACTACTTATTATCTTTCAAATTATTGAAAAATTTTAATGTTAATTTTTTAATGAAGCAAAATTTTAAAAATATATGAGTCTGCCAAAAGTCACTCTCATAACTGTTAATTATAGACAAACTGAGTTGACTTGTAAGTTACTCGACTCAATTAAGATTAATAGTTATCCTAATTTAGAGACTATCGTAGTTGACAATGGTTCATTAAACGAATGTAATGACATTTTTAAATCGCATTTGCCTACTGTAAAAGTTATAAGTAGTACACAAAATTTAGGTTTTGCGGGTGGTAACAACTTGGGGATAAAGAGTTCGACCGGAGGGTTTCTATTTTTTATTAATAATGATACTGTTTTAACTGACGGGTTAGTTGAAGCACTTATTTCGAGGTTTAAAATATCTGATAATGTTGGTGGTGTATCTCCTAAAATTAAATATTTTGACTCCAAAGAGTACGTACAATATGCGGGATTTACCGAAGTAAATTCTTGGACTGGTCGAAATGAAACTATTGGAAAGAACCAATTAGATTCAGATGCATTCAATAAACCACATCAGACGCCATATTTACATGGTGCTGCCATGATGATTAAAAGAGAGGTTATAGAAAAGGTAGGATTAATGCACGAAGAATACTTTTTGTATTATGAAGAGCTCGATTGGTGTTCTCATATAAGAAAATCAGGTTACTCACTCTGGTATGAACCGACAGGGCTTATTTATCATAAAGAAAGTGCATCTGTCGGTAAAATGAGCCCACTAAAAATATATTACGAGACACGAGGTAGGCTGCTTTTTATGAAGCGTAATTACAGCGCTCTCCAATTTAACTTTTTTAAATTTTTTTTTTACTTTATTTCAATGCCTACGAAGCTATTAGAGTTTATCGTAAAGAGCCAATTTTATTTAACAATGCCTTATCTGAATGCTGCTTTGGGTAAAAAGTTGAATTGAAAACGTATATGAATCATCTATAGTGTCTGAACTTAAATAATTTTTAAATTTAGAAAATATTTCAACCATGAAAGGCATTGTTTTTACAGAATTTCTAGATCTAGTAGAAGATAATTTTGGCTACGATGCAGTTGACGCCATTATTGCCCAAAGTAATTTACCTTCAAAAGGTATATATACTTCTATAGGTACTTATTCTCATACTGAAATGCAAGAATTGGTTAAACGTTTAAGCGAAAGAACGCTCATTCCTGTGAGTAACTTATATCGAATTTATGGTCAACATTTTTTTGGTGTTTTGGCACGACAATACGGACATTTTCTCAAAGCAGTTCCGGATGCGTTTAGTCTTTTTGAATCTGTAGAATTAAACATTCATGTGGAAGTTAGAAAACTCTATCCAGATGCCGAATTACCGCGTTTTAAGACAAAGCGAATAGATAGTAATACGCTTGAAATGATTTATAGCTCGGAAAGAAGTATGTCTGATTTTACGATAGGATTGGCTGAATCGTGTTTAAAATTCTATAATGAGAAAGGCATTGTAGAGAAAAAAGTTTTAAAACGAGATGGAACTAAAGTACAGATACTTATTAAGAAAATTGGAGCATGAGTCATCCTGATTTACTCAAACGACGCGTTGAACGCGAGCGCCTTGCCAGAAAACAAGCAGAGGCTATACTAGAAGGTAAAGCTTTAGAATTGTATTATGCTAATAACGAACTTAGAACGTTAAATGAAAATCTGGAGCATAAAGTTGCACAAAGAACAGCTGAACTAAGAGCAAGTGAAGAAAAATACCGCGGCATTATTGAAAACATGGAGTTAGGCTTAATGGAAGTAGATAATGAAGGCATTATAGTTCGCGCCTATCCAAGATTTTGTGAAATGGTGGGATACCATGAAAATGAGTTAATCGGTCGAGATGCAATAGCCGTTTTTATTCCAGATGATTTTTTACCTGTCATGCACCAACAGTCACAAGATCGGGCTAATGGGCAAGCAGGGATTTATGAAATCCAACTACGAAAAAAAAATGGCGAATATATTTGGGTATTGATTTCTGGTTCACTTATTTACGATTTAAACGGCGCTATTATTGGTTCAGTAGGCATTCACTACAATGTAACAAATCAAAAAAAAATGCAGGGCGATTTAGAAATCGCAAAAAAACAAGCAGAGCATGCCGAACAAGCACAAAAACAATTTCTGGCAAATATGAGCCATGAAATTCGCACACCTTTAAATGCCATTTTAGGCATGTCTCATTTACTTTATGATACGCAACCATCGGATGAACAATACGAGTACTTAGATATTCTTAAAAAATCGGCTGAGATGTTGCGCGATCTCATTTCCGATGTTTTAGACCTTTCTAAAATTAAATCCGGAAAGTTAGAGATTCAAGAAAAGACTTTCGATTTAGTTGGGTTAGTTCGCTCTTTAGTAAAATCGTATCAACTACGCATAACAGATAAACCCTTAAAAATTGAGCTGCATATTGATGAGCGTTTACAAAATCTTATTATTGGAGATGATTTACTGCTCAATCAAATATTAAACAACTTAATCGGAAATGCTAATAAGTTTACCGCAAAAGGTATTATTAAGGTTACTGTAAAAATTAAATCATATAAATTAGACCGTTTAATTCTTGAATTTAAAGTATCAGATACAGGAATTGGAATTGAAGATGCCAAGCAAGAATTAATTTTCCAAGCTTTTCAACAAGTAGATGGCGATATAAAGCGTAAATACGGCGGCACTGGTTTAGGTTTAGCCATTGTAAAACAATTAATCGAAATGCAGGGTGGAACAATTTTACTAAAAAGCCGACTTGGTAAAGGATCAACTTTCACTTTTAAATTACCCTATAAAGATTCTGGTCAGAAAATTGAGATATCACCTATTGAAAACTTGAATTATAAATCTCTGAATATTTCTGATAAGAGTATATTAGTAGTCGAAGATAATGCAATGAATAGGAAGTACATAGCTACACTTTTAGAGAAGTGGCATATACCTTTTACTATTGTAAATGATGGACGCCAGGGATTTGAACTGGCTCAAACTAAACGTTTTGACTTGATTTTAATGGATATCCAAATGCCAGAAATGGACGGGTACGAAGCGACTATTGCTATTCGTCAATCAGCAAATTTAAATACTCAAACTCCTATAGTTGCACTCACTGCATCTGCACTAATTTCTCAAAAAGATAAGGCTTTTCTCGCCGGGTTCAGCGACTATGTTTCAAAACCTTTTAGAGTCGATCAATTGTTGGAAAAAATTAAAAAATACTGTGTTGTTGAAAATTTAGATAATTTTAGTGAGGTTGAAAATCTATTCATTTTTAATCCCAGATTAGATGCAAATTCATTAAAAGAATTATATGGTGACGATTGTGAGAATGTATCTGAAATATTTGGCACGTTTTTAAATTATAACCCTATCGAATGGCAAGAGTTAAAAGTAGCTTTTCAAAACAAAAGCTGGGATAATGTTACGCGTTTAGCGCATAAATTGAAGCCTACATTTGGAATGGTTGGTTTGGTTGATATTGAAAAAATGATGCATCAATTAGAAAATGCTTCAAAATCCAATCCTCAAATCCGAAGAATAACTGCCATTATTAAAAAAATTGAAATGGAACTTCCTGAAGCTATTGGTGCGGTGAGGTCTGATTTCGAAAGATTAAATAGCATAATTAAAAATTAACGAATGGCATTAAAATGTATTATTGTAGATGATGATATAATGGCTCGTAAGGCACTTGAAAGGCTGTGCTGTAAAAATATTCATTTAAATGTTATCGGAATATTTGAGAATGGAAAATTAGCGCTTGACTATTTAGAAAATAATGAAGAGCCCGATCTTGTTTTTTTAGATGTCGAAATGCCAGAGCTTACTGGCATAGAATTAATGCGTTCACTGCCCGATTTGAATGCAGTCATATTTACAACTTCGAAAACAGAATATGCTTTTGACGCATTTCAATTTCAAGCAATTGACTACTTGCACAAGCCAATAACTATACAACGATTTGAA
>JAYWBA010000126.1:0-15157 GCA_043781915.1 Saprospiraceae bacterium | reverse complement strand
CTCACTTTTTCTAAACTAAGTTCTATTTGTGCTTCTCTATTTTTATTTTCGAGTTCTGTTTGTGCATTTTGAAGTTCTCCTAAGGTATTTTGCAATTTTGTATTTGCTTTATGTTTCTGTCTATTGTTTCTGTAAAGCAAAAAACCAACTAAAAACATGATGCCTAAACCGGCAAGCAGTGCTACTGTTCGTATTTTATTTTGTTTATCTGCATTTTCTTTTTCTATTGCTTTTAATTTTAACTGGTCATCAAATGTCAGAGTTTGCGCTTTTGTTAAACTTTCAATTCTGGCACCTAAAATACTTCCTAAACTTTGTAAAGCCAGTTTAGAATATTTAAATGCACTGTCGGTTTTATTATTCAATTCGTAGCTTTGGGAGAGAGACCAATACGCACCTGTCAAATCTTTTGAACCCATAGATTTCAAAACATCAAACCATTTTAAAGCATAATACAAACTCGAATCCTTGTTCTTTTCTGTGTTAAGATAAAATTGAGCTAATCCAGAATAAATATATCCTAATCCTGACTCATTATTCTGCTCAATAGCCGACTGAATTGCTTTATGAAAGTATTGAACAGCCAGTGCATTTTTCTGTTGAGTCAAAAAAATATAACCAATATTTTCATATACTGAACTTAAATAAGCCTTTTGGTTGGTTTGCATAAACATCTTCTCTGCATTTTGCTCCATTAACAAAGCGGAATCCAATTTACCCAATTCATAAATATAGACTTGACCAAGGTTCATATTTGCAAAACCAAGTAATTCAGTGCCTCCAATTGTTTCTGAGATATTTATGGTTTCTTTATAATGAAAAATCTTTTGATCCGTTTTCCCCATACTTCCCATTAAATGTCCAAAATTATGATGAATGTTAGCAAGAAAATTCAGCCTCCTTTGATGCGGTGTCCAATTAGGATGGCTGGTATCTGATTCAAATGTTTTGCCATCATTCTGTGGGTCTTTAGCCATTTTAAGTGCCTTCGAGTGGGATTCATACGATTCTGATAATTTACCCAGATGCATAAATTCATAACCCATTAAACTTATTACCCCTGCTTCATCCAATGTCTTATTATTCCTTTGAGCCAATGTCAAACATTTCTCACCGAAAAAGAGTGCAGAATCGCGATTACTTTCTGAGTAATTGTCAGCCAATTTATAGTTTAACTTAAACGCCACAGAATCAGTGGACGCGGTTTTTAAAGCTTGCTTTATGCTATCTACATTAATTTTAAAGCGTTGCCCAAAAGCAAAAAAAGGCAATAACAAAAGCAAAAAAATTTTAACTAACAATTTCATAGTTATCTAATTGAAGTAGATTGAATATTGATTCATAAATTAACATAGTTTTATGCCATGCTTATTAGCCTGACAAATATAATCATTGATTCTCAACAATTTCTTTTCTCAAGGATGAAAAGTATGTTTGACTGTCCGAAGCAAGGAGATTCTTTACCGAAGTTAGAGATGCCAAGTTGGTGTCTCCAATTTTAAGCGAATGATAAATAGTAGTGAAAACCGAAGAGGTTTGACCATGTTGGCGTCTACAAACTATGAGAATGATAAACATTAGAGACGTCTAATCAGTGGTTTGCATTTTATATACATTTCAATCGCGTGTGAGACGCCAAGATGGTCAAACCTCTTCGGTTTTCACTACTGTCTATTCCCATTCGCGACACGCAATTCCTTCTTTCCGCACTATTTTTAAATTGTTTTCTTGCGCCCATTCGACAAATATTTTTCTGAACAAAGCAGGATAAGCTGTTATTGAATGGATGCTAAGTTCCGATTGTGGTTTGAAAATTTTGCTGCTTACTAAAAGCGAATACGCTGAATAAGTGCAACGTTTGCCAAAAGTAGCGTAATCGTAAGGAGTGTTATCGCAATATTGTTCGCATAGGTTTTTTAAATTGTATTTTTGTTCGTTCGTTATGGGTAAAATAATATCAGTAATTTTATCATTAACCGAATACCCTTCCCAATTTTTGCGACTTTCTTTTGTGAAAATAGCATTGTAGTTTTTACTCGGAAAAATATGCACAGGATTTTTTCTTCTTCCAAAACCGTAAATAAAGCCGTCAATTTCAATCGCAACGTGACCACCCCATTTACCGCCTAAGCTCGAGCGTTTATCGCTACAACCTTTTTGGGTAACTGAGCCATGTGTGAAGTGAACAATTATTTCTGTTTCGTTGGTATTTTTAATTTTTTGAGATAGCAATGCGTTCCTCGAAAAATTATATGAAGCGAACGCGAATAAAAAAATTGCACTCAATGAAATAAATAATCCAACTAGAAATTTTTTCATTTTTATTTTGTTGATTTTTAAATTTTAAATTTTATAGGTAACAAATATTGTTCTGTTTATTGAGAACAATTGATTCAATGAAACGTAATTAATATTGTTCTGTTTAAGCTGTTAAAATTAAAAAAAAATGAGTCGCGAAAAAAAATTGTGTTTATAACGAAAACATATTCTTATTCGTGTCAAAAAATTAAAAATAATAATTTACAAGTCCTCTAAAAGAAAAAAGAGACGCGAATTACCACGTCTCTTTTTTTTCTCAAGAAAACTAACAACTAACAACTAATAACGGTACATATCATTTTTGAATGGACCGGATGTTTTAACGCCGATATAATCAGCTTGTTCGTGTGTGAGCTCTTCGAGTTCAACACCGATTTTATCGAGGTGTAAACGCGCGACTTTTTCGTCTAATTCTTTAGGAAGAACATAGACTTTGTTTTTGTATTTTTTAGCGTGTAACCAAAGTTCCATTTGCGCCATTACTTGATTAGTGAACGAAGCCGACATAACAAACGACGGATGACCCATAGCACAACCTAAATTCACCAATCTACCCTCAGCTAAAACTATGATTTGTTTGCCGTCGATATTGTACATATCTACTTGGGGTTTGATGTTGACTTTTGTACTGCCATGCGTTTTGTTCAACCAAGCCATATCTATTTCATTATCGAAGTGACCGATGTTACAAATAATGGATTTATCTTTCAACAACTTGAAATGCTTCTCGCCGATGATATTGCAGTTGCCCGTTGCTGTAACAATTATATTGGCGCGCGGAATAGAGTTTTCGAGTTTGCGCACTTCGTAACCATCCATAGCAGCTTGTAATGCACAAATGGGGTCAATTTCAGAAACGATAACGCGGCAACCTGCACCTGAAAGTGATGCTGCTGAACCTTTTCCAACGTCGCCGTAACCTGCAACAACTGCCACTTTACCCGCCATCATAATATCCGTTGCACGACGAATAGCATCAACGAGCGATTCTTTGCAACCGTATTTATTATCGAATTTTGATTTTGTAACCGAATCATTTACGTTAATAGCCGGAACAGTCAATGTGCCTTTTTTCTCGCGCTCGTATAAGCGGTGAACACCTGTTGTTGTTTCTTCGCTGATACCGCGAATATCGGCAACTAATTCAGGATATTTATCTAAAACGATGTTCGTTAAATCGCCACCGTCATCTAAAATCATGTTTAAAGGTTTGCCCTCTTTAAAAGCAAACAAAGTTTGTTCAACACACCATTCGTATTCTTCTTCGTTCATACCTTTCCAAGCAAAAACGGGAATACCTGCTGCTGCAATGGCAGAAGCGGCATGATCTTGCGTAGAAAAAATATTGCAACTTGACCAAGTGACTTCTGCACCCAATTCTACTAAAGTTTCAATCAAAACGGCTGTTTGAATGGTCATGTGTAAGCAACCTGCAATGCGCGCACCCGATAAGGGTTTCGATGTACCGAACTCTTCACGCAACGCCATTAAACCCGGCATTTCTGCTTCTGCTAATTGTATTTCTCTTCTTCCCCACGTAGAAAGCGCAATGTCTTTTACTTTATAGGGTAATTTTGTTTCTACTACTTCCATTATTTTATATTTTTATGAAAATTTACGGCGCAAAGATACTTTCAAACACGTTAGAAATAGTTCAATTTTGATACTGTGCGCATAATTTTTTCAAATTAACTGGCACAGCAATCAATTTTTTGCCATTTTCGTGTTTTTCGGGGAAGATTTCGAATTTACCTTCATAGTACCAAAAATACTTACTACTTAATAGGTACATCGTTTTGGTAATATGTCTGCTGGATAAATTTATCCAGGGTGTGAATAAAAGACATGGGTGTAGCGTTATTGATGGGACATGCCAAAGCCATGGCTTTAACTAGAATGGCAAACACTGCGCCGTATTTACCTGCCGATTTTGGTGCGTGTTTTTCTAAATTGAGTAAAAAGCAGGTCGAATAATTACCAATTTTTTAGACTAAAAATATTTGTTTCACACACCCATCAGCAAGTTTCTCGCATCATTCAATAAACAAGATTACTTTTACGGCGCTTCTTAAAAAAAGTAGATGGTAGATGAAACGCTCATAGCAGATTGTATTGCACAAAAATCGACAGCACAGAAAAAACTGTACGATAATTTAGCGCCTAAAATGTTGGCTATCTGTTTGCGTTATGTAAAAAATAAAACCGATGCTGAAGATATTTTGATTGAAGGCATGATGAAAATTTTTAAAAATATCGACCAATTTTCGGGGGAAGGTAATTTTGAAGCTTGGTCAAGGCGTATTTTTGTGAATGAGTCACTCATGTTTTTGCGCAGAAAGAAATTGCTGGTCATTTCGATTGACGATTCACCCACAACAGTTATTAATGTAGCTACACCCAGCACTGCTGAAGGTGATTTAATGGTGGAAGAAATTTATAAAATTTTAGCTGTTTTACCCGTAGGTTATCGCACTGTTTTTAACTTGTATGAACTTGATGGGTTTAAACACATTGAAATAGCAGAACTATTGGGCATCAGTATAAATACATCCAAATCGCAATTAATTTTAGCAAAAAAACGCATCAAACTTGAATTTGAAAAAATATATGGAAGCCGATAACGATTTTTTTGAACAATTAAAAAAGCAAAGTGAGCAACTTGCTGCTACGCCGCAACCACAAACCTGGAAGCGCTTAGAGTCACGTTTAAAAAAATCGGATGTAAAAAAGAAAACTAATTTTTTAAGTTGGTCTTTTCTGAATATTTCAATTTTGGCAGCTATTATTCTAATTACTACCACTATTTTAGCGTACTTGCGTTATAACGATGCCACTCGTTCAGAGCGAAGTTTACAATTTTACACCAATTTACAAAAACGCGAAGGTATCTGGTATTCAAAATCAAATTCTACAGAAGAAAGAATTCAATTCGTAAATACAACGCCAAATATGATTTCAATTTATAAATCTATTTTTTTTAAAAACGCAGTTGTCAATGAAATGAATTTCTCAATACAGAGAAATGCAAATAAGAATTATTTAATGCAGGATGGTAAAACATTCGTTGAAAAACAGGTTCAGAGTGATAAAATAATTTTTCAATCAGGCGTAGAAAAAGTTGAAATTTCAAACGACCCTAAAAATAATCAAATCGTTTTTATTTATCCTGAAAGGAGTACAATAACCTATATTAAGCGTTCGAATTAATCGAATTTAAGCGTTTTCAGAAGTATGATACACTGTCTGAACCAGAATTTACAGGATTTTAGGATTTACAAGATTGTTTTTTATCCTAAGAATTCTAAAATCCTTTAAATCCTGATTAAAAAAGAAAATAAAGAATTACTTTTACATTTCAAATCAGGATTTTCAGGATTGTTTTAATCATGAAAATCTTTTAATCCTGAAAATTCTGATTAAAAACGAAAAGACTTTAAAATATAGACGTTCTGCGGCACGTCTATACTACATCAATAATTCTTAATGGGTTGGTTTAAACGTTTACGCGAAGGCATTCAAACTGCCACGGTTAATAAAAGAGATACACCAGAAGGTTTGTGGTTTAAGTGCCCAAAATGCACTGAAACTTCAACTATGAAAGTGTATCGCGAGAATTTTCATAAATGCCCAAATTGCGATTATCACGGTCGAATTGGCTCTATAGAATACTTTGATATTTTATTCGATAAAAATTCAGAAACATATCTTTTCAATGAGGTTGTTTCTAAAGATACGCTTAAATTTGTTGATACAAAAGCCTATCCTGATAGATTAATTGAAGCAGCAAAAAAAACAGGACTAACGGATGCCATAAATGTGGCGCATGGCACAATTGAAGGCAAAACAATTATTATCGCTTGTATGGATTTTTCATTCATCGGCGGTTCTATGGGTTCTGTTGTTGGTGAAAGGATTGCGCGCTCGATTAATTTTGCCATTCAAAACAAAATGCCTTTTCTCATCATCACTAAATCGGGTGGTGCGCGCATGATGGAATCCGCATTTTCGCTCATGCAAATGGCAAAAACATCTGCTAAACTCACACAATTAGCTGCCAATAAAATTCCTTATTTTTCTTTAATGACCGATCCAACTACAGGAGGTGTTACAGCCAGTTTTGCTATGCTTGGCGATTTAAATATTGCTGAACCAGGAGCGCTCATCGGTTTTGCTGGTCCTCGTGTTATAAAAGAAACCATTAAACGCGATTTACCCGAAGGTTTTCAATCGTCTGAATTTCAACTCGATAAAGGCTTTTTAGATTTCATTGTAAATAGAAAAGATTTACGAAGCACGTTCGTAAATCTTTTGACTATGATGCACCCTTCTTATAATGGTTAATGAAATAATGGCTAATGGTTAATTTTTTTCGCATTAACCATTAACCATTATTTAATTAACCATTAAATTATTGCCCCTCTAATTTAAACCCATTCACGTTGAATTTTAGAATATTCACGTATTTATTCTCGTATTTCGCGGCATTGTCGCCAATATCGCCATCGGCAGAGGTGCGGGCAAGAACGGGCTCAAATTTAAATTGTGTGTGTAAAACAGGGCGTTGTTCGTTTTGTAAGTAAGCAGAAAACTTATTACCGTAACGATACAGTTCAGTGCCGAAATACATAACGCAATCGAAACCCAAAAACGAATCAGTTGATGGTGCTTTTTTAAAACGCGCCACGTATTTAGATTTAAAATCGCGTGCAGCCATATCATTCGCATTTATGTACGTTGAACTACTGATACGCGCACTTAAATTGGCGTAAGCAGGATAGAGCGATTTATCGAAATCGAGCCACTGAGGCATGCCATACACCACAATGCGGTTTCTGTTCGGTGATGCGTTCAACTTTTTAAGAAATGAACCCACAAAATTTTCATTCCAAGAAGGAATAATGAAAACCGTTGTACCTGTAGGGCGAATATAAGTAGTTGGATCTAAATTATTTTCATCAGTGATGTCCCATTCATCTAATCTGCCACCACCATTTTGCGATTGATTAATAGCAGAATTGGCATCTTGAAAATAATTAAAACGTGCAATTTCATTTTCAGCAGAACGCGCTACCAAAACGATTTGTTGCGCATTAAACATGCTTCGCGCATGGCGCAGAATGTTTTCGCAGTGCGTGCGCAAACTTGGCTTAACTTGAATGAAGTTAGGGTGCACGCCATCTACATCGCCTGAAGGAAAAAATGGAGAAACAACCGTTTTATTATAGCGCTGAGAAAAATCTAAAAACTGAGGTATTAAATCTTTTTCAACAGGTCCGATGATTAAATCGCTATTGACCACTTCTGCGCGTGAAAACAATCCTTGCGGATTATTGCGAGAATCGAGTACATTAATATTGGTTTTAAATGGTTGCAACGAAAGCGAATCAATCGCTAAACGCGCACCAGCATAAAAATCGACAGCAAATTGCGATTTTGACGGAATCGGATTACCTTCGACATATTTTTCGCCATAAAATGGCAGAAGCAAGGTCAAATTGAAAGGCGTAGCAGCATTCACAACTTCGCCGGGTTGAAGAACTGTTCCGTTACCATTATTCGGATAGGTTGTTGTGCCATTATCAATTACTACGCCACCATTGCCGTTAGTTGAAGGTCGCGGTGTACTCGCAGAAATTGGCGGACGTACTGCAGGATCTACTTTCCAGCGAATGGAGTCAACCGAAGAGTTATTACCACCGTTCTGTCCGGTAGTTTTATCCATTTTTCCATTCGATGGTTTTTTACCATTATTCGAAGAAGTTGAATTTTTTGAACCGCCACAAGCAATAAAGGTTGTTAGCGAAATGAGGCAGAAACAAGCTGCAATAAACTGTTTTAAATGTGATGTGCAATTAATCATTTCAAAAATTTTAGTGAATCATAGCCTATGGCTCGAAAATCAGTGCTAAAATACAAAATATTTTATTCCCATTCAATTGTTGCAGGTGGTTTTGTTGAAATATCGTACACAACTCTGTTAATTCCTTTCACAGAATTGATTATTTCGGTCGAAATGGCTGCTAAAAAGTCATGCGGCAGTCGCGACCACTCTGCAGTCATACCATCTGATGAATTAACTGAGCGCAAAACAACAACCTTTTCATAAGTCCTTTCATCGCCCATAACACCAACAGATTGAATCGGTAGAAGTATAACGCCGGCTTGCCAGACTTGCGTATATAATTTCCATTTTTTCAAATTCGCTATAAATATAGCATCTGCTTTTTGAAGTAGTGCAACTTTTTCGGGCGTAATATCGCCAATGATACGAATTGCCAAACCTGGACCGGGAAAAGGGTGTCTCATGAGTATATTTTCTGGTAAATGAAGCTCTGCACCAACGCGACGCACCTCATCTTTAAAAAGCATCCGCAGTGGCTCTACAATTTTTAAATTCATCTTTTCAGGTAAACCACCTACGTTGTGGTGCGATTTAATTGTCACTGAAGGACCATGCACAGAAACGGATTCAATCACATCAGGATAGATAGTGCCCTGTGCCAACCATTTGGCATTGTTGAATTTTTTAGCCTCTCTGTCAAAAACATCAATGAATGCACCACCAATCGCTTTACGTTTTTTCTCTGGGTCCGAAACGCCTGCTAAAGCCGCATAAAACTCTTTTTTAGCATCAACGCCAATAACATTTAAACCCAAAATTTTATAATCCTCTAGAACTTCGTCGTATTCATTGTGACGAAGCAAGCCATTATCAATGAAAATACATTTAAGATTCTTGCCAATGGCTTTATGCAAAAGCAAAGCCGCCACACTCGAATCAACACCACCCGAAAGACCCAAAATAACTTCATCTTTACCTAACCGAGATTTTAATTCAGCAACGGATGTTTGGACAAATTTTTCAGATGTCCAACTCGGTGTGCAACCTGCAATATTGATGACGAAATTATGGAGCAACGCTTTGCCAATTTCAGTATGCGTCACTTCAGGATGGAACTGCACACAATAAACGGGCGCTTTTTTGTTTTTATCACTGAATTTAAAAGAAGCAATTGCGCCATTTGAAGTTTGCGCTAACAAGGTTGTGTTTTCTGGAAGTTTAGTCACAGTATCTGCATGAGACATCCAAACCTGCTTATTATTTTTGATGCCACGCCATAAAGCACTCACCGATTTTGTTTTTTCAACTATCGCTTTTCCATATTCACGTTTGCTGGATGCCGAAACTTCACCACCAAAATGTTGTGCTAATAGTTGTGCGCCATAACAAACACCCAAAACTGGCACTTTATCGATAAAAGCATCAAAATCAACTGTTGGTGCTTTTTTATCGCGCACAGAAAATGGACTGCCTGAAAGAACGACCGCTTTTATAGACTCGTCGAGCTTAAATTTTTTGTGGTACGGAATTATTTCGGCGTAAACATTGAGTTCTCGAATTCTACGTGCAATGAGTTGCGTAAATTGAGAACCAAAATCGAGGATAAGAATTTTTTCTAACATTAAGTAATAGTTGACAGTTGACAGTTGACAGTTGACAGTTTGAGACTTCAACTTATTTCAACTGACAACTGACAACCGTCAACTGTCAACTGTCAACTAAAGTGAGGCAAAAGTAAGTAAACTGCGATGAATTTGTAAAACTTGTTGGACAAGTGATTGAGAATTATCGTTGTGAATCACAAAATCAGCCAATTTAATTTTTTCTTCGTCCGATTTTTGATTTTTTATGCGTTGTTCAACTTCGGTTTTAGAAAGCTTCCCATTCGAGCGTGTAATGACCCGTTCGATGCGCATTTCTTCGGGTGCCGTAACCAGAATTGTTTTATCAAGCAGATGATTGAGTTTGGATTCGAACAAAAGTGCTGATTCGTAGAGTGAATAAGGGTGCTTTTCATCAGTCATTTTTTTAAACCAATATTCAGAATCGACAAATACGGCTGTATGAACAACGCGCTCAAGCGCTATTTTCTTTTCATTGTTAGTAAAAATTTGGTTAGCAATTTCTTTTCTATTGAGTTCGCCATTTGGGAAATAAATTTCTGCGCCTAAAATTTCAATCAGTGCAGTTTTAACATCCGCGTTATTCACCATTAAGCTTTTAGCAGCTTCATCTGAAGAATAGATAGGAATATTGAGTTGTGAAAAAATTTCACACACTGTCGTTTTTCCCGAACCGATGCCGCCTGTGATGCCTACTCTGACCATAATCCAAATTGTTTTAGATGATGCCTGAAATGCCGCGCGTGCATAATTTGCCATTCATCGTAATTCAAAGCACCCAATTTAAAGTGCATGGTTGTAATGCCTGGGTGTTCAATAAAATAATCATCAAAACGCTGCAACTGATTAAACAAAAACATTTTAGAATCTTCTATATTCTGGAATTGTAGTGGCATTGGATCTTCAGGCACTTCGTCCACCCGATAATTTTGCGGCATATTCACGTCTTTTTCATAAAAACGCATTTTTCGATATGCCATTTTTTCAGGATCGTCTTTCGGAGTAGCTGCAAATCGCCCATTCGAATAACTGACGATATAAGCACAATGCTCAATCATTTGTTGCGCATTCATTTTTCCCCACAAAGCAGGTGTGTCAGCTTTTAAATCGCGGAGTTTTATAGGGAAAGTATTGTAGAGAAAATCGACGTAATCCATTGTTTATTTTTATTTTAAAATAGGCGTTTCCAATACAGTAGGCCTAATTTTTCACCCAAAAACGAACAAAAAATCGGTAAATGATTGACCAATAAATGCAAGTACGTTAAACCCATAATCTTTATTAAATTGTAAAATTAAGCCTTTCTCCCATAACTTTCTCTTCAAACTTCCCTTTTTTATACACCGAATTACCATTTACAAAAGTTTGGACAACTTCTCCTTTTAACGTTTCACCTTCAAGAGGCGACCAACCACATTTGTAAAAAATGTTTTTGGAGCTAATTCGCTGCGATTTATTTATATCAACTAGCACTAAATCAGCTTTAAAACCTTCGTCAATATAGCCACGATTTTGAACCTTAAAACACTCGGCAGGTGCATGACACATTTTTTCGACGATACGCTCTAAACTTATTTCTCCGTAGTGAAAGTGTGAAAGCATGAGTTGTAAAGTGTGTTGAACAAGTGGTAAACCCGATGGCGCATCGAAATAAGGATTTTGTTTTTCACTTAAAGTGTGAGGCGCATGGTCGGTTGCAATGACATCAATATGGTTATTCAAAACAGCTTTAAAAACTTGCTCTCTATCGAATCTACTTTTAATGCTTGGGTTGCATTTTATTTTATTTCCAAGAAGTGCATAATCAGCATCATCAAAAAATAAATGATGCACACAAGCTTCAGCAGTTATTTTTTTATCTGACAGATTTTGGGTGTTATCGAATAATTCAATTTCATCAGCAGTTGAAATATGCAAAACGTGCAATCGAGTGCCGAGCTTTTTTGCTAAATCAATCGCATGTTTAGAACTCGCATAACACGCTTCGCGAGGACGAACAAAAGGATGTAATTGCGCGGTGGCATTAAATTTATTTTGCTGAATATAATTTTTGACGCGTGCTGTACTTACGCGCACCATCGGTTCACTTTCACAGTGGGTCGCAATCAACATTTCGACATTGCCAAACAATTTTTCTAAAACTTTGTGGTTATCGACGAGCATATTACCCGTACTGCTTCCCATAAAAATTTTTATACCGCACACATTATGTTTGGGCGTGAGCATCACTTCTTCGAAATTATCGTTTGTCGCTCCAAAAAAGAAGCTGTAATTTGCCAAAGAAGATTTCGCTGCTATAGCATATTTTTCTTCCAATAAAATTTGAGTTGTAGTTGCAGGATTAACATTCGGCATTTCCATAAAAGATGTAACACCACCCGCCACCGCCGCGCGCGATTCAGTAGCAATAGTTGCTTTATGTGTTAAACCAGGCTCTCTGAAATGTACTTGATCGTCAATAATGCCTGGAATAAGATGCAAACCCTTGCAATCAATAGTTTCGCATCCAGCAGGCGGTGTAATAGATGAAGCAATTTTATCAATAATCGAACCTTTAATCAAAACATCTGCTTCAATTATCTGCCCACGATTGACAATCCGAACATTTTTTAACAATTTATACATAATCTCGTGCTTGGTTCGCTTCTAAGTTTTAGTTTTGTGCAAATATACATTGCACAAAATCTAAACGGCAAAAAGCAAAAGGCAAATTTTGCACTTTGCTCCTTGTATTTTGTAATTTGCGTTAAGCTTTTTGCCCAATGTAAAGCAATGAATCATGATTTCGTTGTTCGGTTACGTTTGAACGAACAACGAACAACGAACAACTAAAAAAGATGTATTTCAACAAAACAAAAATTGGAATTTTAGGTGGCGGTCAACTCGGAAAAATGTTGTGTCTTTCTGCGGCAAATCTACATCTCGATGTTTCTATCCTCGACATTGCACCTTGTTCAGCACAAAAATATTGTACGGAATTTGTTGAAGGTAGTTTTAAAAATTACGAAGATGTTTTAGCCTTTGGAAGAAAAATGGACGTCATAACAGTTGAAATTGAACACGTTAACATCGAAGCACTCGAAGTTTTAGAAAAAGAAGGTAAATTTATTCATCCCTCAACAAGTGCTTTAAAAACGATTATTGATAAAGGCACACAAAAAGAATTTTATTTACAGCATCATATTCCAACGGCTGACACACTTTTTTTTCAAAGAAATTCAGATTTAAAAAAACATTTTGAAATACAGTTTACACCTTTTGTTTGGAAATCGCGAACAGGTGGATATGATGGTAAAGGCGTTATTTATGTTCGGGATGCAAAAACATTAGAATCATTACCCGACCAACCTTGTATTGCTGAAACGCCCATCAAAATAAAAAAAGAAATCAGCGTGCTTTTAGCGAGAAATGTATCGGGCGATATGGCATTTTTCCCTGCCACTGAAATGATTTTCGATGACTCGGCAAATTTGCTTCTATTTCAAACCTGCCCAGCAGATATATCAAATTACAAAGAACTCGAAGCACAATATTGGTCGGAGAAGATTGCAACTGAACTCGGAATTGTTGGTTTATTAGCTGTTGAGTTTTTTCTGACAGACGATGATAAACTCATTGTAAATGAAGTCGCACCGCGTCCTCATAATTCAGGTCATCACACCCTTGAAGCGTGCGTTACTTCGCAGTTCGAACAACATTTGCGCGCTATTTTGGGTTTACCTCTTGGTAGTACAGAACTCAGAAAACCTGCTGCCCTTTTAAATTTATTGGGTGCAGAAGGGTTTTCTGGTGAGCCGAATTATAAAAATTACGAATCGGTTTTAAATATTGAGGATGCGCATATTCATTTATATGGCAAACAAACAACTAAACCTTTTCGTAAAATGGGGCATTTAACCGTTTTGAATGACGATATTCATAAAGCGTTGGAGATAGTAAAAAAAATTCACGCAGAAATAGAAATTAGTTGTTAGTTGTTAGTTGTTAGTTGTTAGAATTCAAGTTAACAACTATCAACTAACAACTAACAACCATCAACTAAATATTATGGTTGCAGTAATAATGGGAAGCGATTCGGATTTACCTGTCATGCGGCAGGCGGCAGAAGTGCTTGAACTTTTTGATGTAAAATTCGATGTGCATTTTGTATCAGCGCATAGAACACCCGAATTCATGTTCGATTTTGCCAAAAATGCGCACACGCGTGGTTATAAAATAATCATCGCAGGGGCAGGTGGCGCAGCGCATTTACCTGGCATGGTGGCAGCATTAACGCCACTACCAGTTATTGGAGTGCCCGTAAAATCATCAAATTCTTTATCGGGATTTGATTCATTGCTTTCGATTGTTCAAATGCCGAGTGGTGTACCCGTTGCAACCGTCGCAGTTGACGGTGCTAAAAATGCAGGACTGCTTGCTGTTCAAATTCTAGGCATCAATAATTCTGAACTCCAAGAAAAAATGATTGTTTATAAGCACGAACTAGGAAAATCGGTAACAGAGAAAGAAAACACGTTGGCGGAATTAGGATTTAAAAATTATCCGAAATAATAATTCTGAAAATCAATTAATCCTTTAATCTTGGTCATGAACAAGAAAATTAATTATGGTATTGACGGTATAAATGTAGTGCGTTGGGCTGCAATAAGCAGTATTGTTACTTCCATACTTTATTCCTTAAACACCAACATTAATTTAGGCTTTATAAAAATTGACTCCAAAACATTTTTATACATGGCACTAGCATTTTACACGCAAGTAATTCTTGCCATAATTTATGCTAAGTTTGGAAAATTTAGACAACGCGAACGCATTTTAAATTCATACGCATGGCACGGTAATGAAAAAGTTTTAGATGTTGGTTGCGGATTAGGCTTACTTCTCATCGGTGCTGCCAAAAAATTAACATCAGGCAAAGCTATTGGCATTGATATTTGGAACACTTCCGATTTAAGCAGTAATAGTTTAGAAAATGCCATGAATAACGCCAAAATCGAAGGTGTTATCGATAAAGTTGAAATAATGAATCAAAACATTTTGAAAACTGTTTTCAGCGATAATTCATTCGATGTGATTGTCAGTAATTTATGTTTACACAATATTTATTCTAAAGTTGGAAGAGAAGCAGCTTGCAAAGAAATTGCACGCATTATAAAACCGGGCGGCACTGTAATTTTAAGCGATTATAAAAACAATGCTCAAATTGCTGGCTTTTTACTCGATGCTGGTTTAACACAAAAAACAAAAACTACAAGCTTTTGGGATGTTTTCCCACCATTAACTACACAAAAATTCGTAAAGACGCATTAGATGTTATACAGAATAGGTTTAATCTCTGCGACCTCTGCGATTCCTCTGCGCCTCTGCGTTAAGG
>JAYWBA010000125.1:0-15161 GCA_043781915.1 Saprospiraceae bacterium | reverse complement strand
GGACTCGCAGCAGAAGTTACTTTTCTATAAGAAACACCCATTGAACCTGTGAGTTGCAAAGTAGAATTAGGAGAAGTTGCACTTCCGATGGCAACATTACCTCCCGAATAATTGACGTCAAAACCAGCTTGAGTAATTGCAGTTGCTTGTATTAATGCACCACCCAATTGAATATTCGCGCCCGTTTTAGTTAAACCGTTATTAGCAGTGATAGCTCCAGAAACCAAAGCCGCAATGTTCAATGTATCAGCTTTGCCAGTTGCGCGATTTACCGCAACAAGTGCATCGGTTGCAGTGCTACCTACAGGTAAAGAAGGAATCGTTAAATTTGTACCATTGATTGTAGTTGCAGAAGTGGCATTACCTATCGATGTTGCTGCTGCGCCAGTTGTGTTGACATTTGTGGCACCAAGTACAGTATTTGTACCCGTTGCATTACCAATACTCGTATTGCTTGTACCAGTAGTGTTAATTGTAGTTGTACCAGTAACACCTGTTGTACCAGCAATTGTTACCGCACTACCGCTGTTTCCAATTGAAGTAGCTAAAGTACCAGTTGTATTAATCGTAGTCGCCCCTGTTACACTTGTTGTACCTGCAACCGTTACGTTACTACCGCTGTTACCGATGTTTGTTGCGCCAGTACCTGTTGCATTTATACTATGCGTACCATTACTAAAAGTTAAGCTAAATGTAGATTGGTCAACACTCGTGTTAGAAACCAATGGTCCACCCAGAGCAACATTACTGCCTGTTTTAGTCAAACCGTTATTGGCTGTGAAACTATTTGAAACAACATTTGCAATACTCAAACGATTTACTTTGCCAGTAGCAGGATTTACAGAAACCAATGAGTCAGTTAAAGCACCACTTGCAAGTGAAGTCACGTTAAAACTTGTACCGTTAATATTTGTAGTTGACGTAGCGTTACCGATTGATGTTGCAGCAGAACCTGTCGTATTCACATTGGTTGCACCCAACGTAGTGATTGTCCCTGTTGCATTACCGATGCTTGTGTTAGCTGTACCTGTTGTATTGATTGTTGTTGTACCGGTAACACCCGTTGTTCCAGCAATTGTCACCGTGCTACCAGAATTACCAATATTGGTTGCCGCCGTACCCGAAGTATTGACGCTAGTTGCACCCAATGCAGTAATTGTGCCTGTAGCATTACCAATGCTTGTGTTGCTTGTACCGGTAGTGTTAATAGTTGTTGTACCGACTACTGCTGTCGCGCTACTTGCGTTACCAATATTTGTTGGACTTGAACCAGACGCATTGATATTTGTTGCTCCACCAGTTCCTGAAATGGATAATGAATTACCAGCTTGAGCAATGCTTGTTGCTTGAATCAAAGTACCACCTAATTGAATATTTGCACCTGTTTTTGTCAAACCGTTATCAGCAGTGATTCCCGTCGAAACCAAGTTTGCAATATTTAAAGTATCCGCTTTACCTGTTGCTCTGTTTACTGCTACAAGCGCATCGGTTGTAGTACTACCCGCTGGTAGTGCAGGAATATTCAAATTTGCACCATTTAAATTAGTAGTTGAAACAGCAGTACCAATATTAGTCGTATTCGCACCAACAGTATTCAAATTCACTGTTCCACCACCACCAGCAGGTCCTGTTATAGTGGCACCTGCATTAGCTGTTAAAGCAGCGGTAGTAACATCTAAACCATTGGTTGCTTTGGTATTACCTGTAAAAGTTACAACACCTGTTCCAGTTTGAGTTATAGCTCCTACTGCATCAAAGCGTAACCTTTCTGTGCCGTTAGTTTTTAAAATAACTGGTTGCGCATCTGTGGTGCCAAGAAACTGAGTCGCAGGATTAATACCTGTATTACCGAACAAGCTCCAAGCGTTGAACCCACCGCAGGTAGCATACCAACCCGATACGCCGCGATACACATAAATACATGAGTCAGTCGTATTATAAATTTGTAAGCCAACTACAGGATTTGAAATGGCCGCCATTTGAGCAGGACTCATCCGCGGCATTAAAAAACCTTTTGAAGTGCTTTCTAATTCTAACACTGCAGATGATTGTTTAGTGCCTGGATTAGAACCAATTTTGAGGTCTGTTTGAGCAGATAAGTGAAAAGTTAAAAGTGAAAAATTAAAAGTGAGTAGCAAAAACTTGAATAGGGTTATCAGCGAACTATTCGAGTTTTTGCTATTTGCTATTTGCCCATTCAAATTTATGCTAATCGTATTTTGCGATTTGCTAATTGCCTTTTGCCTTTTGCCTTTTGGATATGGATTAAATGATTTCATAAAAAATAAATTAAATGGTTATGAATAGTTGACAGTTGATAGTTGATCCCTACTTGTAGGGATCAACTATCAACTGTCAACTAAATTAGAAGCGTGCAATTAACCACCACTTACTGCCATCGCTTTGAATATGCAAGCGAACGTTATAGTTAATGCTTGAAATTGAAGTCGCAGTTGCTAAGTAAATTGGGAAAGCTCCGAAAGTTAAAATATTTCCAGAATTATCGCCCTTTACCAAAATATATGTACGACCTGAACAAGTAGCAGGATCTGGTAAAGTTAGAGTAAGACCCGCTGTTGTACAGTCAGCAATGACTGTATGATCATTAAGCGTTACAGTATATGCACCTGTTTTAGTAGCAATAGGAACAGCAAATGAACCAGTTAAATCTAAAGTAGATTTCGGCGTTGTGCCAGTTCCTATAGCAACTAAGCCAGTGCCATTACCAATAAAAGTCGTTGAACTACCTGTTGTATTGACATTTGTAGTACCTAAAACTGTTGTAGCACTCGTTGCGTTACCGATGCTTGTACCGAGACTACCTGTTGTATTAATTGTGGTAGCACCAGTTACACTCGTAGTACCCGCAACTGTTACTGCACTACCTGCATTACCTACATTAGTTGCACCAGTACCAGTAGCATTGATATTTGTTGTACCGTTGGCAAGTGTTAAACTAAATGTAGCTTGGTCAACCGATGTGTTTTTTAAAAGGCTGCCTCCTAATTGTATATTATTCTGACTTGATTTGTTCAAACCGTTATCAGCAGTAATAGTATTTCCAACAACATCTGCAATTTTTAATTTGCGAACTGCACCAGTTGCATAGTTAACTGAAACCAAAGAATCGGTAATTACACCACTTGGTAATGTTGCAACAGTTAAATTTGTACCATCAATTGTTGTAGCAGATGTAGCATTACCAATTGTAGTAGCTGCAGTACCTGTTGTGTTAACACTTGTAGCACCTAAAGCAGTAATTGTACCTGTAGCATTACCAATGCTTGTATTGCTAGTACCTGTTGTGTTGATAGTTGTAGTACCTGTTACACTTGTAGTACCTGCAACCGTAACTGATGAGGCGCTATTACCAATTGTAGTAGCTGCAGTACCTGTAGTGTTAACGCTTGTAGCACCTAAAGCAGTGATTGTACCTGTAGCATTACCAATGCTTGTATTGCTAGAACCCGTTGTATTGATGGTTGTTGCCCCTGTTACACTTGTAGTACCTGTAACCGCAACTGCACTTCCTGCATTACCAATATTGGTTGCACCAGTACCTGTAGGATTAATTGATAAACTAAATGTTCCTTGGTCAACAGAAGTGTTTTTCAATAAACTACCACCTAATTGAACATTATTTTGAGTTGATTTATTCAAACCGTTATCAGCAGTTATACCTGCTCCAACGATATCTGAAACTGTTGCTTTCTTTAAAACACCTGAAGTTGCATCTGCTAATACCAATGAATCAGCACTTGTGCCATGTTGCAAACCGGCAATAGCTAAAGTATTAGTAGAAGTTGTTGTTAATACTGTTGGCTGATTTAATGCACCACCCAAACGAATAGTATTACCCGTTTTTGAAATACCGTTTTCAACTAAAACTGCATTATTAACGAGTGTACTTGCCGGAATTTGGTGCACAACGCCGTTGGCATCAACAGTTAAAACTGAATCTGTTTGAGAAGCCAGATTTAAGCTTTTTAAGGTCAACCCATCGGTTGTACCTGCTATTGGAGCAATTGTTACAGTTGTATTAGGATTAGGTGCAAAAGTTCCGATTCCTACTAAACCCGTCGATGTAATCCGCAAACGTTCAACATTGTTGGTAATAATTGGAAAATCGAACCCGTTTTTTGTACCGATAGTACGCAATCTATCGACCGTATTACCATCTATTTTCCACACTAATGTATCAGCGTTCGATGCTTTCAAAACATCGGCTATTGTTCTTTTACGAACAACACCAGTCGCAGCAGTGATAGTAACAATACTATCGTTTTGATCGCCGCCTTTTAAATTAGTTACTGTTAACGGGTTGTTTCCGGCACTACCATCACCACTAATGGTTAAAGTATTCGTTGCGCCATTCGTTCCAATTGTGGTTGCTTTGGTTAAAGTACCTCCCAATTGTACATCACGGCCTATTAAGCTAATACCGTTACTCGTTGTAAGTGAGTCGGCAGAACATAAACTGTACCAACCTGTACCAGCACGGTAAACATAAGTACATTTTGCATCAAGGTCATACACCGTTAACCCTGGAGTGGGTGTAGCGATGGCTGTACGTTGAGCAGTAGTCATTCTTGGAAGCAAGAAGCCTTTGGTTGTGCTTTCAAGTTCCAAAACCGCTGACTGGTCCAAGTTGCCTGGATTGTCACCGATTTTAATTTGCGCAAAAGCTTGTTGCGCACCTAAGCCAAAAATGGCTATGATAAACAGAAGTCTAATTCTGGTAAACATAAGTTAACGAATTAAATGGTTAAAAAAATGTATAAAATAATGGTTAATGGTCAATGGTCAGTGGTTAATAATTTAATTAACCTTTAACCATTATTTCATTAACCATTGTTAAAAAAACCTTGGAGTAACAACATGTGGGCGATCGTAAACTTCACCAAACCGATAGGATAGGGTGAGTTCAATCGTCTCAAAGTTGGGATTTATATTTCTGAAACTCGTTCCATTCAAATCGTAACTCGCTCCTAATCCATAATTTTTCCAATCCAATCTCCCAAAAAGAATTATAGCATCAGCCAAACCACCAGTCTCTAAGCTATTTACTCTTCTCAAATAGACGCCAGCTTGAATGAATGCACTATTAGGTTCAATGATGATAAATTTTACTTTTCCACCAAAAGTTAGTTCTTGCGCTACACCTTGAGTCATCCATAAAACACTCGGAGAAAAAGTAACGTGCCTTCTAAGAGGATATTCAATAGCTAAATGAACAGTTCGACGGACATCTAAAGATTGAAAACGTGAATTATCGACGGTGTAAGATGGATTATTTAGATGATGTAAAGCAAAGCCCCCCATTATTGTCTTATTGTTTCCAAAATTAGAATACCATCCTAAACCCATAGAAATATCTAAAGAGTAGTTCGGACTAAAACCCACTGTACCACCGTATTTGCTCGGATCGAAACCTCCATTGCCATCATGCTGACCAATCCATTCGCGGTCTGAAAGGTCGAGACTCACTCGGCGTTCGCCAATTTCTGCGCCACCCGTAAAATAGTGTGAAGCGCCTTCTTTGCCAAAAAATTTACGCGCATAAGAAAACCCGCCTTTAATTTCATCGGTGCGCAGCGAAGCTCCAGCTCTGTCACTCCAAACTCCAAGACCGAATCCAAAAAAATCTGTCGATTTAAAATCTTTTCTTTTTTCAAAAGTTGCTGCTAAGGTTTTATATGAATTGCCTGAACCCAATAATGAAGCCCATTGATTACGGTATTGCAGATTAAACCTCCCTGACTCAGTCATTAATCCAATGGCTGCAGGGTTAAGGTGCATTGTCGCAGAGGTAAACTGCGAAAAATGAATATCTTGAGCTTTTAAATTTATCGAAATCAAAGCCATACTTAAAAAAATTACATTTGTAAAAATTTTAATCATACTAAATATTTTGTCAGGTTAGGAATTTAAGTGATAAGTGTTAAGTGATAAGTGATAGGTTTGTTTATCACTTATCACTTATCACTTATCACTTATCACTTATCACTTATCACTTATCACTTATCACTTATCACTTATCTTACTAATACAAGGTCACGCGCATATTTCTTTCTCGTACCATCTTTAAATTCTGCTTCAACTATAACTACATAAGTTCCAAGTCCTAATTGCTTACCTCTAAAAGTACCATCCCAAGTTACTGAGCCATCAGGTGCAAAATCTTTAGCTTCAAAAAGCAATTCTCCCCATCTGTCAAAAATTTGCATTTTCAATACATGTACTTTGCTCGGATTTCCGAGTACAGTATATTCTTCTTTTTCAGGTTTAAAAATATTGGGCACATAGAGTGCGTATCTATCGTCTTTATTGACTTTAATAGTTATTTCATCCGATGCTGAACAACCGAGAGAATCGATCGTTAAAACTTTAAAAGTTGTTTCGCGCTCTATTTTAGCCGCCGTAGTCGAACAATTTATACAAGTCACAATATCTGGTGGAAACCATTGCCAGTATTTGGGATTGTAAAGTGAATCAGTGCTTTTAGTACTTAGTTTTATAGTCGAGCCTTCAAATACAATTAGAGAATCAGAGATAATTTTAATAGGTTTTAACGCTGGCTCTTTGATTGTAATTAAGGTATCAACCGAACAAAATTTAGTACTTTCTATCCGCAATGAATAATTTCCAGCCGATAGATATTTGAGGTTATTAAACTGGACTTGAATATTATTTAAATAAACTGACATTGCAGTATTGTCAGAAGTTATGTTAATAGCGCCATCTCTTCTACCATAACATGTTGCGTTTCTAAGAGAATAATTTACAGCAGGAAGTGTTTTAACAAAAATGGAATCAACGTGAGCAACATCGCATGAATCCCAAGCAATTACAAAATATTTGCCCGTAGTGTTGACATATATTGTTTGTGTTTCTTCGCCTGTTGACCATTTATAGCGTTTGAAACCATTGCCAGCATCAAGTGGAATCGATTTATTATTACAGACAATATTATCGCCTTTAATTTTTACAGCAGTAACGGAAGAGTAACAGCGAACATCTTTATTTGCTAAAGCAAAAGTAAAAACGCTAAAACTATCGGGTACAACTGAACGAGATGTAATTCTACCACTGTTCAAATTTCCTTGTTCATTTATGATACCTAAATTTATCCATTGAGAACCATTCCAAGCTACTATAGTAAGTTTGCTTAAATCTGAATTTGTGAGCGTTGCAATTTGGCTGTTCAAATTCCAAGTTAAAGTAATAGTTACAGGTGCGTCGCCTTTAATGTGCCAATATTCAATAGTGCTTACTTTATCAATTATACCCTGTTTCAATGCTGTACTAAATGGTGCACCAACTGGAAGTGATGCAGAGTTAGGACTACCACGGAAGTAACACGCAATACTGCTGATTAAGCGCGTATCGAGATTATTAATAATAACCGGACGGAATTCTATATTATCTCCAATAGGAAATGCAAAAGAATCTTTCACCGTTTTGGCAACATAACCGTCAATGTGTTTATCGTCAGACACGTTTTTATATGTAGCATTATTGAGAAAATCAACTAAAAAATTAGGGTTTATTCTGGGGGTATGAATAATTCCTCTATTAAAATTCAACAATCGTGTTATACCAATATACAAATTAGTATAAAGACCTTTAGGATTGTTAAGTTCCATAAACTCAAAATCAACGGGCATAGGACCGTCGAAGTTTTGTCTTTTAGCACCGTTAAAAAATACAGATCCACGATTGTTTCTAAATACACCATTCTCTTTCCAACTGCCCCAAACAGACATATTGGCATCAGGATGCATTTTAATATTCGTTGATTCATTGCGCGTATCTTCTTGCGCAAAGAGAGGGAGGGATGCGAATAATAATAAAACAATAATAACTTTCAATCGTATTCTAAAACAGTACTCCAAACTACTGTTCAGGTTGTTTGAATACATTTTTTAAATAATTAGCGAGGGGAAATCACTTTTGAAGGGAGGATGATGAAAAGTTAAAGGTTAAAAAATAAAGTTACAAAAAAATTTCGTATTAACTAACAATAAAAAGTTATGAGTTAGAATTTTCAATTTTGGTGCCAATTAAGAAATTACCTAACATTATTTACTCAAAATGTGGTAAAATACGTTAAAATACCGTTATAAAATAATGATAAATAGTTGTTTAATTTTTTATGCTTAATGGAACTATGCTAAATGATTAATTTTATTTTTTAAACCGTCAAAAATTAACCATTTAGCATTATTAGATTTATTTTTGACCAAAATTTAATAAATTACTCAGAAATGCAAGAGCATCACGTGCGTTTTAAAAAAATATTAGTCGCTAATAGAAGTGAAATCGCTATACGAATTTTACGAGCAGCATCTGAATTAAAGATTAGAACTCTCGCTGTATTTACTTACGAAGACAGGTATTCGCTGCATCGCTATAAAGCAGATGAAGCATATCAGATTGGAACGAATGACCAACCGCTTAAACCTTATTTAGACATTGAAGAGATATTGAGGGTGGCTAAACTAAATGGTGCTGATGCCATTCACCCTGGTTATGGTTTTTTAAGCGAGAACGTTCATTTTGCTCAACGGTGCAGAGAAGAAGGTATCGTATTTATCGGTCCCTCGCCAGAAGTAATGATGCGTTTAGGCGATAAAATTGCTGCTAAAAATGTGGCTCGCGAATTGGATATTCCCATGATTCCAGATTCAAAAGCCTCACTCACGACGGAGGATATTGCTCTCAGCGAAGCGCACAGAGTTGGTTTTCCAATCATGCTTAAAGCAGCATCGGGTGGAGGAGGACGTGGCATGCGGGTTGTTCGGAATGATGAAGAATTAAAACGTGGTTATTACGATGCTGCGAGTGAAGCACTGAAAGCTTTTGGTGATGGTACTTTGTTTATTGAAAAATTTATTGAAAACCCTAAGCACATTGAAGTACAATTACTCGGCGATAAATATGGCAATTTAGTGCATCTATACGAACGAGATTGTTCTGTTCAACGTAGATTTCAAAAAGTAGTTGAAATAGCGCCTTCCATTACTTTAAAACAAGAAACTAAAGAAAAACTCTATGAATATGCTTTAAAGATTGGTAAACACGTAGGTTATTCGAACGCTGGTACGGTGGAGTTTTTGGTGGATAGTGATGAATCAGTTTATTTTATTGAAGTCAATCCGAGAATTCAAGTTGAACATACTATAACCGAAGAAATAACGGGCGTTGACATCGTTCGTTCTCAAATTTTAATTGCTGAGGGATATCCACTGAATCATAAAAATCTTCTATTGTCCCAATCCGATATTACTTGTTCAGGATATGCCATTCAATGCAGAATTACGACTGAAAACCCTGAAGAAAATTTCAAACCTGATTATGGAACTTTGATTGCTTATCGTTCGGCAGGTGGCTTTGGTATCCGTCTCGATGCAGGTAGTGCTTATGCGGGTGCTCAAATTTCGCCTTTTTTCGATTCGCTTTTAGTGAAAGTTACAGCGTGGGGAAGAACATATACGGGTGCTGCCGATAGACTTTTGCGAGCATTGAGTGAATTTAGAATTCGGGGCGTTCAAACAAACATCGGATTTTTAGAAAATATGCTCCACGATCCGACTTTCAGGAAAGGAGATTGCACCGTAAATTTTATTGCGTCGCATCCTAAATTATTGGAAATGCCGCGAAGGCAGGATCGAGGTACAAAAATTCTTAAATTTTTAGCTGAAACTATCGTTAATGGTAATTCTGATGTGCCATATATCGATCACAAAAAAAATAATTTATTTCGCATTCCAGTCGTTCCAAGTTACACAAACCTCGTAGGTTTTGAAAACCTACGAGGTATGGGAACACGCGATGCACTATTAAAAAACGGTCGCTCTGCATTTCTGGATTCATTAAAAAATGAAACCAAAATTCAATACACGGATACAACTTGGCGCGATGCACACCAATCGTTAATAGCAACCCGATTGCGTACTCACGATATGATGAATGTAGCCAATAGCTATTCACATTTACTGGGTGATAAAGTTTTTTCGATGGAAATGTGGGGCGGTGCTACTTTCGATGTCGCTTTGCGCTTTTTAAAAGAATGTCCTTGGAAACGCCTCGAATTGTTGCGCGCAACAGTGCCAAATGTCTTGTTTCAAATGTTGTTACGCGGCTCAAATGCAGTCGGCTATAAAGCATACCCCGATAATATTGTCATCAAATTTATTGAAACAGCTGCTGAACGCGGTATTGATATTTTTCGCATTTTCGATTCGTTCAATAATGTAGATTCCATGCGAACATCTATTCGCACGGTTAAAGATATTCCCAACGCCATTGCAGAAGCCTGTATTTGCTATTCCGGTGAAATTTTAGACCCGAACCGACCAAAATTTAATCTGAATTATTATTTGGATATGGCGCAGCGACTGGAAGACGAAGGTGCACATATTTTAGCCATTAAAGACATGGCGGGTTTATTAAAACCGATGTCAGCACGTGTTTTAATTGAAAATTTAAAAGAAAAAATATCGATTCCGATTCATTTACATACACACGATACAGGCGGTATTCAATCTGCCACTTATTTAGAGGCTGTGAATGCAGGTGTGAATATAATTGATGTTGCCATGTCTTCATTTTCAGGTTTGACATCTCAGCCAAGTTTTAATTCTATTGTGGCTATGCTCGAGCCGCATGAACGTTCCAATAAAATTGATTTACCAACGCTGAATGCTTTTTCAAATTATTGGGAAGCTGTGCGGGATTATTACTATCCGTTTGAATCAGATTTGCGTGCTTCAACAGCCGAAGTATTCGATAATGAAATTCCAGGTGGGCAATATTCTAATCTGCGTCCGCAAGCGCGCAGTCTCGGTTTAGAAAATCAGTTTGAAACCATTAAGCATAATTATGCCGCTGCTAACCTCATGTTTGGCGACATTATTAAAGTAACACCTTCATCGAAAGTAGTTGGCGATATGGCAATGTTTATGACTGCAAACGATTTAACAACGGCTGATATTATTTCTAAAGGTTCTACTTTAAATTTTCCCGAATCAGTTAAAGAAATGATGCGTGGCGATTTGGGTTTAAATCCTGGGGGTTTTCCGAGCGAGATTCAGAAAATTATTTTGAAAACAGAAAAGCCCAATGATAAAAACCCGAACGACTATTTACCCCCTATCGACATTGAAGCTGAAAAAGCATTTTTTAAACAAAAATTTGGACCGTATGTGCACGATTTAGATTTTCTGAGTTGGCAAATGTATCCAAAAGTTTTTGAAGAATTTAATGCGCACTTCGAAGAATTTGGCGCCGTTAGGAATATTCCAACACCAGCATTTTTTTATGGCTTAAAATTTAACGAAGAAATTATTGTTGAAATCGATAAAGGCAAATCAATTCTGCTGAAATTTTTGAACATGACAGAGCCAAATGAAGCTGGAGAAAGAACCGTCTTTTTCTTACTCAATGGTCAGACGCGTTCAATAGGTGTACGCGATAAAAAAGCAAAAACGATTATTGTTACCAATCAGAAAGTGACAATTGCATCCCAAATTGGTTCGCCTTTAAAAGGTAGTATCAGCAAGATTTTTGTCAAAGACGGTCAAGAAGTTGAAAAGGATGCACCACTTTTTGTGATTGAAGCTATGAAAATGGAAACCACTATAACCGCACCCAAAAATGCTAAAATTGGTAAAATTTTCTTAAAAGAAAGAACGCTTGTTGATGTAGATGATTTGGTTTTAGGCTTTGAGGTTTGACGATGATTTACAAGAGGGCAGAAAATTTTCTGCCCACGCTTGCGTAAACAATTTTAAAATAAAAATTGCAATTCATTTTTTTCGCAAAATCAAAATAAATTTTCGAAGAGCATCGCAATGTGTAACAAATTTAGTTACACTCTGTTTTAAAAAAAAATTTTGAGAGTGTAATAAATTTAGTTACACTCTCGGGATTTTTTTGAAATTATTTTTCGAAAATTTTAATTCATGCTACGCGGAATTATGCATCTTTCTGTTTAGCATCAGCTTTAAATTCTTAAATTCGATTCCGAATGCGCAAATAATCCGATTCATGCGCAAATAATCCGATAGTTTTATTTCATGTAGTTTGAATTTTGTGCCATCAAACCGCCCCTAGAAGTAGGGACAATTTGATGATTCACAATCTTTTTTTACACTTAAACAAACTATTTATGAAACGTCTTTTTTTCGGACTAACACTTTTCGCAGTATTAGTAATTACAAGCTGCCAAAAATCAAACGACGCATCAGTCGTGACACAACCATCGGATGAAAATTTGTATTTCAAACCAACCGATGCTTACTTACAAAAACTACAAGGCTACATCGACAACTCAACTGCAACTACACGCGACGCGTGTTCATGGACTGAAATTCCTGCCGGATCGAACAATGTTTTGGCTGCTGCCATTAAAAATGCTTGTGCTGGTGGCGTTATTTATTTAAAAGCGGGTGCACACACGGAAAGTGCGAGTCTTGTGGTTGATAAATCGCTCATTTTTGTTGGTGAAACAGGTGCTTCGCTTAAAATTAAATCAACGTATTCAAACACTGTTACTGGACAAACGAGTTTTAAACCAGCCTTCGAAGTTTTGAATGCACCTAATTCTGCGTTTGTGAATTTAGATATTCAAGCATTAGATTCTATCGGTGGTGCGGCGATTCTTTTTGAAAATTCTGGACAATCTGGCGTACTGCTTTCTAAATTCACTAATTTCCAATTTGGCGTTGTAAATCAAAATTCAGATAGAATGACGATTCTGAAAAATACTTTAACAATGACGAATGCTTGGCAACGTGGCATTATAGTTCAGGCAATGGGAATTTTAAACATCAATGGAACAAGCCAATACATTGCACAGAATGAAGTATCTGGAGGTCTTATCGGAATTTTTATCAGCGATAAATGGAATACTGTTGAAAACAATTATACACATGGGAATGCAATAGGAATAAATACCTGTCAATATGGACCTGGCACTACGATTTTACCGAGCGGTGTATTAACGGGTGCAACAACACAAGCCATAGGATGCAAAATTAACAACAACAAGTCAACTGACAATTTGAGTACCGGTATAGTAGTTATTGATGGTTCTAACTTAAATGTTTTGAATAATAATGAATTAGCTCGAAATGGTCAGTACGATATTGAATTAGCTTCTGATACAAAACGTCTTGGTTTTTTACAACCTGCATCTTATAATAACACCGTTAATGTAGGTAGCTTTCCGAACATTATTATCAAAGATTGTGGAAACAATAACAAAATTAATGGTGGTGGAGTGATGATTAATACTGCAACTGACCCGTGCAAATAAATCTTTAAAGTAAATGTCTTTTTTATCACAAGTTTAGACAGTTTAGTTTAGAATTTATTTAGAAGCGCAGCTTTCTGTATGAGTTAGCTGTGCTTTTTTATATACAAATTAGAGATGGAAAAATTTAGATTCGAATTAGGGAAAACCGTTAACTTAATCAAATATTATTTAAATTACCCAAAAAAATACTATAAATTTACCGAATTAAATCAATAAACAACCTTTTCAACTATAACTAAACTAATCATACACAAAAACATGAAATTATTTACTTTTAGGCGCAAGTATTGCATCGCCATATTTTACTTTTCACTTTACACTTCTTTTGTGTATGCACAACTTGAAAGGCAAGAACTTGAGCCAACGCCACATCAAGCGGATAGTTTGCAACAGGTTTTGCGAAATACTAACAACGATACGCAGAAAATGGTGATTTACAAACACTTATTTTTTTATGCCTACAATAAAAAGCCTGATAGCATACATTATTATAATGAACAACGGCTAAAGCTGGCAAAAAAATTAAATCAAAAAATATGGGAAGGCGAAGCATATCAGGGAGATGTCTTTACTAATTTAGGTACAGACACGCCGAAGGCTTTAAAAGCTTTGAATGAAGCTAAACGTTTGGCTGAAAATGAAGAAAATGAAAAAGGCATGTACATTGAACCCGAGTCACCATTTCTAACGGCTCATGAAAGACGGATTGCTTTATTGGCTATAATTGAATTGCAATATGCTCTTGTGCACCGAGGTTCGAGTAATTATGACAAAGCCAATGAAAATTTATTTAAAGCAATCCATTATATAGAAAGCATTAATTGCAAATCACATTTGCCGGTTTATTATGTTAATTTAGGGTTTAATTATTTAGATTTACACAAATCAGATTCGGCACTACTAATGTTTGAAAAAGAAGTTGAATATTCTAAAATATCGGGATTCAAAGTATTTCAAGGAACAACATATAGTGCTATGGCGAATATTTATAAATCTCGAAAGGATTTCGTTTTAGCCAAAAAATATCTTTTGGAATCTATAAAAGCTGATCAAGAAATAGGGCGAACTGTTTCGGTGAATGGTTCTTACCACGGTTTATCGGCTTTATTTGAAGAAATGCATCAGCCTGATTCAAGTCTCTTATACCTTAGAAAATGTGTAGCTATTACTCGAAAATTATATGGTAACAAGCCAAGTTATTACAATTATACCTATTTAAAAATGTCAGATGCTTTTTTAGCTAAAAACCAAACGGATAGTGCCTACAAGTATTTAAAACTTTCAACAGTACTTACCGATAGTTTTCACAATGTGGAGATAGATAATTTAAAAAAATATCAAAATTTTTTCATAGAAGAACAGAAAAAATTTAAAGACGCAGAAAAGAAAAATATTCAGTTGCAAAACTATGGTTTATTGGGTGGTTTGGGTTTGTTTGGATTCATTGGCATCATACTTTATCGCAACAATAGGCGAAAACAAAAAGCAAATGCCATTTTAGAAGAACAGAAAACAAAGGTTGAAAGCACATTAACTGAATTAAAATCAACGCAAAAACTGCTCATCGAAAAAGAAAAAATTGCTACCGATGCTGCTGCACGATTGCAAGAATTGGATAACGTTAAAACCCAACTTTACACAAATATTACACATGAGTTTAGAACACCGTTGACGGTGATTTTGGGTGTTGCGGAACAAATGTCCGTAGAGACAAGGCATGCCTTGTCTCTACAAATGATTACCCGAAATGGTCAAAATTTGTTGACCCTCGTCAATCAAATGCTTGATTTAAGCAAACTCGAAAGTGGTGCTTTGGCTTTACATTATGAACAAGGCGATG
>JAYWBA010000124.1:0-15223 GCA_043781915.1 Saprospiraceae bacterium | reverse complement strand
GATTTTAGTAGTGATAAACGTCAAAATATTACCTTCTTAGCCAGCGCAATCATAGGTGAGTTTTATAATGGCAAACAATTGGGATTAAAAGCGGGATTCAGTATAAAACAAACGCCATGGGGTGTTTTTTCGTTGCGATTAGAGCGGTATGATTTGCAATTTCCAGACCCCTATAAAAACTCTTTGCTCTATTTAATTAACAGCAAAACGGAATTGAGTTTTTCAAAAGATTTGATATGGACAACTTTTTTGCAATATAACACTCAAAACGATAATTTCAATATTAATAGTCGCTTACAATGGCGATACAAACCTATGTCCGATTTATTTATTGTTTATACCGATAATTATGCCGCAGATGGTTTTTTAAATCGCAATCGCGCATTGGTTTTGAAAATGAATTATTGGATTAATTTGTAGGCGGTAGCAAAAGACAGCAAAAAAAAATTCACAAATTTTTTTTGAAAATTGCACATTAAAAATTCGTTTTCACCTTTTCAGTTTTCTTTTTTTTGTTTTTAAACTTGTTAAATAAAATGGGTATCCAGTATATTTTATTTCAGGATGCCTATATTGTTTAAACCCTGAAACTAAAACAGTATCACTTAATTTGAAATATTTAGGACTAATAGGTTTTAAATATGGTTCGTTGCAAGCCAGATATTCACAATATGTACCACTAATAGAACCAAATAAGAGATGACTTCCGTTATTTCTAATAACTACCATAACACTATCAATAAATTCGAAGCTGTCTTTAGTTAAATCTTTTAAATAACAATTTTTAGATATTGGCACTTCAAATGTATATTCTTTAATTAAATCTTCCTTAAGAGAGTCTTTTAGTGCTTTCGATTCTGCAACTAATTGCCTCGATTTGGTTTTATAAGCATCGTTATTTACACAAGAGTATAGAGATAGCATCGCTCCAACGTACAAAAATTTATTCGGCATATAAAATAATTTAATTTTTTTAACTTTATTACGCTCGTTCAAGTTTCCTTGCCAGCATATTAGTCCTCTGAAGACAACCAAATACTGGATGCGCTAATATAACCAATGTATAATGCATATCAATCCCACGATTGGTTGTTGCCATAAATATTGCTCAATCTGCCAATGATTTCAGTGAAAAATGCGATTAACTCAATTTCGGAAAATATCCTAATCCCTTTAAAAAACATACAATCCCTAAAATAAATAATCCAAACATTGCAATAAATTCTAAATTTTCATCTTCATCTGGATACATTACTTTATCCGAATCTTTTAAATATTTCATTAAAATTTTCTCTCCAACATGATTTTCTATATAAAAATTAGACCCCACTCGTTTTTTATAAATTTTATTTTGGTATTCAACATCCATTGAATATCTCGCCACTCCTGAAACTTTTTTAACAAGCATTTCAACTACCATACCGTTTTTTTGAACACGATATTCTTCTATCTTATCTTTCATTGTAATTATTGGTAAGGTTAATAAAAAAAACCACCTATTAAATAGATAAAGTTCATAAAAATTTAATTTTTTATTAAATGTAAATTTTGATTTCTACTAGCATCTTGAGTAGCAGTAATATTATTTGGAGCAATAGGAGCATGAAACTTGGCATTTTTCAAAGTTGTATCTGATATCGCTTGATTAGCATTACCGCGCTCGTCCAAGTCTTACGCGTTTTATTAGCACCAGTTGCCAGCGAGTAAATTTTTGGCAACTAATATCCATTAAATCAAAAGAAGATTAAAGCCAAAAAATTGAAAACTGAAATTTAGATTCACGATTTAGCTAGTTGCAATATCTTGTTTAAAAAATTAATTAGCTTTCCTGAAAAAAAATCCTCCAAAATGTAAGCATAACATACTTTCTGTGTATTTTTGGGCGTTAAGAAAAATTGCTTGAAGATAATAATAAAAGCCAACACATAATTATCCGCTATTTTATATGAAATACATACTATTGTTTCAAAATCCAACCGCAGTTGTGAAAGACGCAGCAGAAGTTCCTTCGTTGTTCAGTGCTTTAGAACACAACGTTTTTGGTATGATTATCATGATTAGCTTGCTTCTCATGTCGATTGTTGCGGTTGCTATTTTTGTAAGCCGCTATTCAACCATTAAAAAAGCGACAGCTATTAATGAGAGTTTTATGAATAACATCAGAGCACACGTCCAAAACGGAAATCTCGGTGCTGCTCGCTCGTTATGCCAAAACACCAATTCACCGAATGCACGCATGGTTGAAAAAGGTTTGATGCGTATCGGTAAACCATTAGATGATATTGAACACGCGATTGAAAATGTCGGTAAACTCGAAATTTTCAAACTTGAAAAAAACACAAACATTTTAGCAATTATTGCTGGTGTTGCGCCCATGTTTGGATTTTTAGGTACCATTGCAGGTATGATTCAAACATTCTCAGATTTATCTACGGCGGATAACCTCTCAATCAGCGTTATTGCGGGTGGTATTTACATTAAAATGTTTACTTCTGCTGCAGGACTTATTGTAGGTATTTTTGCTTTTGTGGCTTATAATATTTTAAGCAATATGATTGACAGAGTTGTCAACAACATGGAGACAACTACTTTCAATTTTGTTGATTTGTTACAAGAACCAGCGTCTTAAATAATGAAAGAATTAAAAAATGAAAGAATTAAAGAATTGTTCTTATAATTCTTTCATTTTTTAAATCTTTCATTCCTTAATTAAAAAAAATGGCTATTCGTAGAAAACGCAGGAATCACGCTGAAGTAAATATGTCGTCCATGACGGATATTATCTTCATGCTCCTTATATTTTTTATGTTGACATCTACTTTGGTTTCGTATTTACCTTTCAAATTGCCTAAATCGAACCAACGGACAAATGTTCAAGTAAAAACAACAGTGGGAATAGATAAAAAAGGTGTTTTCACAGTAAATAATACACCCGTCGCTCAAAATAATTTAGAAGCAACTTTACGGGCTGCTTTAAATAATCTGCCCGATAAAAAGAATGCTTCCGTTACTATTGCGGCTGAAACAGGTGTACCTTTTTTGCAGGTAGAAAAATTAATGCTCGTTGCCAATCGGTTGAAAATCAGAACAGTTTTGGCTACTGAACCGCACGATTAAATAGCTATGAGCTATGAGCTATTAGCCTTCTCTAAGGTAAGCTCAAAGCTCAAAGCTCAAAGCTATAATTTATGGAACTAAGACAGCGCAATAAAAAAATTAGCAGTGAATTGGGAATGAGTTCAATGACCGATATTATTTTCATTTTGCTCATTTTCTTTATGATGATTTCAACTTTGGTGCACCCAAGTGCATTGAATTTGAGTTTGCCAAGCAATTCTAAAACTTCTAAAAAACCTGCGACTACTGAGCATTTAGATGATATTGGTATAACTGAATCGGGTGGATTTATTTTTAATGGTGTATCGAACCGTATTGAGCAAATAAAAAATTATGTAACGCGCAGTAAAAATAGAAACCCTAATTATTCTGTTACTATTTCACCGGACTCAAAAGCACCCGTTGAAAAAGTTGTGCAAGTTTTAGATATAACACAGTCACTTGGTATAAATTCAGTTCTACACGCAAGTGCAGAATAGTACTCGAATCAATAGAATTTGAAGAATTTTTTTCGACTAAACCTTCAAATTCTATAAAATTAGAGTTCTATTCAATTAATTCTTTAAATTCTATTAATTCGAGTAATGGACGCTATAGAAAAACAAATTGAGGAGCAAAATGATAAAAAAGGCATGATGTACAGTGTTGTTATACATACTGCTTTAATTTTATTGGGCTTTTTATTGCCATCTGCTGTTCCTATAAAAATTCCACCAAAATCGAATATCGTTGTCGAGCTTCCGCCCGATTTATTGGGCGGCGCTGCTTTGGGTTTGAAAAATGAAGGCGAAGGAACAAAAGCCGCACCTGGCAGACCTGACCCGAATGCTGGAAATGCGGCACCAAAACCTTTGCCTGTTGCACCCGCTCCTGTTCCTATTAAAACGGCGCCCGTTAAACCTGTTATAACTAAACCCGTTGAAGCGCCACCACCACCCAAAAAAGTTCAAACAGCCGAAGACCCAAATGCTGCTGAAGTACGCAGACAACAAGAAGATGTTAGAAAACGTAACGAAGAGGCTAAATATCAGCAACAAGCGGCTGAACGTGAGAGAAAACGTCAAGCAGATGCACAAGCTGCCGCTGCTGCTGAAGCAAAACGGCAAGCTGATGCTCAAGCAGCAGCGGAAAAAGCAACCCAAGATAAATATAAAAACAGATTCCCTGGTAAAAATGGAAATGGAACTGGCGGCGGTACGAATGGTGCTGGTGGAGATGGAACGGGTAGAGGAAATACGGGAAAACCAGGCAATCAAGGCACACCCGATGGTGATCCAAATTCGAGTAATTTAAACGGCATTGGGCACGGACCTGGAAATGTGAGTGGATTTGGCAATCGTTCAGTTCAAAGTGCACCTAAATTGCAAGAAAATTCTCAAAGCGAAGGTCGCGTTGTTTTATATATCTGCGTTTCGAGTTCTGGAGGTGTTGTCAGTGCTGAGTACAAAGCAACTGGATCAACAACTACAGACGAAGATTTGATTGCGGCTGCCAAAAGAAATGCGATGCAATATAGATTTGCACCGAGCAGCACTGATAAACAATGCGGTACAATAACGTATAACTTTAAATTGCGGTAAACAATTTTAAACCTCGTAGGTTTTTAAAACCTACGAGGTTTTTTATTAATCAACGAGGAAGTATGCGTTTGATATTGGAGCAAGCTGTAAATTCTTTCTTGCCTTTTATATAAATTTCGATAGAAATTCCTTGATGTTCTTTCGTTTCACCATTTTCAGTTTGATAATACGCTGAAACATTATCGGAACGACAATACCAAGTTTCATTTTTTTGCAGCAATTTCGGCAAAGCTTCATTTGTCAATAAAACGCGTTGCTTGGTATCATTAAAAACCAAGCTCATCGAGTCTATCGTGCATTTTGATTTGGCATTTAACTCAAACTCTAAATATTCTACACCCGAATTTGATTTACCCATATCTTCAGGCATAACTCTGCCTCGAAAACCTGTGTTCCCACTCGTTATACTTTTCACAGAAATAGTATTCGCTCTGATATTTTTTTTGGTAGTTTGTGCATCGCACGAACAAAAACAAGAATAAATGAGCGATAAAAACGTTAAATTTAAAATTTTAACATTTATTTGACACTTTGCCATAAAACGAATTGAATGTTTGAAGGGTCTAACTAAAAATAAAGCAAAAATAACTCGAATAATAGAATTAAAAGAATTCTTAAAAATATTGTCGAGTATATGAGTTCTTTATTCTTTTTTATTCGAGTTAAATTCACCAACTTATGTCCCAAATTATCAACTTTATAAATTTATACTGGAAACCTACAATTTTACTGCTGTTCTTATTCCAAAAACTGAATGCCCAAAGTGAATATAAGCAAAATACAGTTAATTTACTTCCCGCTTTGAGTTATTCACAAGAAACTGGATTGCGGTATGGGGCTAATTTTATTATTTTCAGGAATTTAAGTGGTGATGATTCAACCTCTCGGATGAGTAAGTTTTTAGTTTCTGCATTTGGCACCACCAAAGAACAATATTTCACATCAAATACTTGGCAGATATTTACCAATCACGAAACTTGGTTGAGTAACGGCTCTATACAATCGGGGTTTTGGAACGATAGATTGTATAATTCAACATCAGATTTATCAAAAAATTCATCCGAAATTTTAGGGTCAACTGTTTTTCCTAATTATACTGGGTTTGAATACACTTATTCAAATCTAAGTTTTACGATAGAAAGAAAAATAGCAAAACATACTTATTTAGGGCTGAGCTACGAATTTGATTATGTCAAAAATACAGAATATACCAATGAGGATTCTACTTTAGTGCCTTTAACACATGAATTACAAAATAATAATTCACGTCGTTCTGGTATTGGTTTAATTTTCACCCTCGATACACGCGACAATGCAGATAATCCAACGCACGGTAGTTTCATACAATTTAATACTGCGACTTATAGAAAAATATTAGGCGGAACTGTCAATTACGATATAGCTACGCTTGAAATGGATAAATATATTCCTTTTAAAAATCGGCAAGTTCTTGCTTTGCGCGTTGTAAATGAATTTAGAAATCCTGAAGCAGGTTATACCATTCCTTTGCGCGGGCTATCATCTAATGGTGGCATTACAAGCTTGCGCGGTTATTTTGCAGGTACATTTCGTGCGAATAATCTATTGGCGTTCGAAACAGAATACCGTTTGCCATTTTACAGCAAAGTTGATGGCAACGCCAGCCTTTGGAAATTTTGGAAACGTATGGGTGCTGTGGCTTTTATGAGCGGTGTAAAAACTTCTGATAATTTCGGGCAATTGTATTCTCCCAATACAAAATGGTTTTTTGCGGGTGGTGCTGGATTGCGATATATGATGGACACTAAGCAACGTGTGAATCTTTGTTTTGATTATGCCGTTGGATTAACGAAGCTTGCGGGGGATATTAATAATAATTCTGGTGTGTATATTGGACTTTCTGAGGCATTTTAATATTAATTTCAACAAAACAACCCAAAGCGAACTTTTTTAGCACGCTTTTGGTTATTATAAGAGATAAGTTTTTTCATACATTCTTGTTGTGAGGGGGATACAATTCGTGTTCCTCTTTTTTTTGCCTCAATTTTGAAGTTTTAATTTTTTTCTTTAACTTTGATTTATCAATTTTATTTTTTCTAAAAATTTCTAAGAATGGCTGTCATCACTGCACCCAAAATAACGGTAAAAGAGTTTTTTGAGATGGACCTTGAAGAAGGTTATTACTATGAACTTATAAACGGAATAATTGTGAAAAAACAAGCACCAAAACCGATTCATCAAATCGCATCTGGAGAAATCTATGGTGAACTGCGTAATTTTGTAAAAGAAAAGCAACTTGGTCGAGTCTTAGCATCCCCTATCGATGTTTTTTTTGATGATTACAATAATACTCAACCTGATATTCTTTTCATCAAAAAAGATCGACTTTTTATTATCACTGACCATGGTATTGAAGGCACACCCGATTTAATTGTCGAAATTTTATCTCCTTCATCATTTAAACGCGATAAAAAAGAAAAATTTGATTTGTATATGCGATTCGGTGTTCAAGAATATTGGATTGTTGACCCGTATTATAAATCAATCGAAGTTTTTGTTTTAGAAAACAATAAATATGTTTTAGCCAGTGAAGCGAGCGAGGCGGGAATTATTCAATCAAAAGTTTTAGAGGGTTTGAGTTTGGAAATTTCGACTGTTTTTGAGTAATTTCAATCATTAATCCTCTTATGAATTACAGATATAACTTTACTCTGGTCAAATTGCAAAATAAGCGAATGAAATTGAAACCCAAGCCCTCCACCAATACCCATATCATAAATCCACTCTTTTTGAGTTTCTTCTCTCCAATTTGGATCACCAAGAATGATTTTTATTTCTGAACTATCTTTTCCAATCAAAATCTTTTTTTTAACAATATCGTCTCCCATTTCAAACCTAATGTCTTTATTTTTAAACCATTCCTCGTTGTTAAATTTTCTTTTTGTTTCAGAAAACATGTAATAAATCCAAACTGAGATCAGTAGTAAGTATGCCAAAGGAGCCAAAAGTATAGTTGATGCCCAAATCGCAAATCTCCTTATATTTTTATTCGAAATTCGATTTCTAAAAAACCAGTTACTTAGAAAATAAATTGGTGCCGCTAAAACTAGTAAAATAAAATAGACTTCTGTACCCATAAAATATCTTACAACAACTTTTCAAAATAAGCCGTAAACTCCTCCATCGTCATAGCTCCCAAATCACCTTCGCCCTGTTTTCTGACTGAAACTTTTCCTTCCGCTTCTTCTTTTTCGCCAATAATAAGCATAATAGGAATGCGCTTTAATTCTGTGTCGCGAATTTTACGACCAATTGTTTCAGCGCGCTCATCAATGTAACCACGAATATCTTTTGCTGCTAAAGTTGCTTTAACTTTTTCTGCATACTCTTGAAAACGTTCAGAGAGTGGCAAAATAGCATATTGATCGGGAGCGAGCCACAACGGAAATTTACCTGCGCAATGCTCTATTAATACACCAATAAAACGCTCAAGTGAACCAAACGGCGCACGGTGAATCATAACTGGGCGGTGCATCTGATTATCAGCACCCACGTATTCGAGTTTAAAACGCTCAGGCAGATTATAATCGACTTGAATTGTTCCGAGTTGCCACGAGCGACCAATCGCGTCGCGCACCATGAAATCGAGTTTTGGTCCGTAAAATGCAGCTTCACCTAAAACTTCAGTTGTTTTTAATCCTGCTTCTTTTGTTGCTTCGCGAATCGCATTTTCTGCTTTATCCCAATTTTCAATCGAACCAATATATTTTGTCGGATTTTCTGGATCGCGCAGCGAAATTTGAGCCGTGAAATTATCAAAGCCTAATTTCTTAATCACCATCATGGTCAAATCCAAAACATCTAAAAATTCTTTCTTAACTTGATCGGCAGTGCAAAACAAGTGTGCATCATCTTGTGTAAATCCGCGAACACGTGTTAAGCCATGTAATTCACCCGCTTGCTCGTACCGATATACCGTACCGAACTCAGCAATACGCACGGGCAATTCTTTATAACTGCGCGGTTTGTATGCAAAAATTTCGCAATGGTGCGGGCAATTCATCGGCTTCAATAAAAACTCCTCGTCAATGCGCGGCGTTTTTATCGGTTGGAATGAATCTTCACCATATTTTTCCCAGTGACCTGAAGTCACGTACAATTCTTTTTTACCAATATTCGGCGTTACAACAGGCAAATATCCGCGCTTTATTTGTTCTTTTTTTAAAAAATCTTCCAAACGCGAACGCAAAGCCGTACCACGTGGTAACCAAATCGGCAAACCAGCACCCACGCGTTCACTAAACATAAATAATTCGAGTTCTGCTCCGAGTTTTCTGTGGTCGCGTTTTTTCGCTTCCTCCATCCTGAACAAGTAATCTTTCAAATCTTGCTGCTTCGGATAAGTCACTGCATACACCCGCGTGAGTTGTTTGCGCGTTTCATCGCCACGCCAATAAGCACCCGCAACTTTAGTGAGTTTGACCGCTTTGATCACTTCGGTATTTGGAATGTGCGGTCCACGACATAAATCTGTAAAATTACCTTGTTGATAGAAAGTGATTTCACCGTCTTTTAAATCGTTTATCAGTTCGAGTTTATACTCGTCTTTCTTTTCTGTGAAATATGCCAAAGCATCCGCTTTGCTCACTTCTGTACGAATGTATTCGCTTTTTTTGCGCGCCAGTTCTAAAACTTTCTCTTCAATTTTAGTAAAATCGTTCGAGCTTAAAACTTTATCGCCCAAATCAATATCATAATAAAAACCCTCTTCAATAGCCGGTCCGATACCAAATTTAGTTCCTGGATACATTTCTTCAATCGCTTCAGCCAATAAATGCGCCGAAGAGTGCCAAAATGTTTTCTTGCCATCCGCATCATCCCAAGTTAGGAGTTGTAACGTCGCATCGGTGTTAATCGGTCGCGTAGCATCCACCACTACTCCATTCACTTTTGAAACCAAAATTTTTGCTGCTAATTGCGAACTGATACTGCGTGCAATATCGAGTGCGCTTGTTCCAACCTCGTAACTTCTGATATTACCATCAGGAAATGTAATCTGAATCATAATTTATATATCGCATGCGAACTTGTTTTTCACCACAAAGGCACAAAGAAACAAAGATTCACAAAGGTTTTTTCTAATTGTGCTTAAATGAAGACTTAGTATTTTTGATAAGTCCCGAAGAAATATTTACGCGAAATTCTTTTTTAAGTTTTTTAAATCTTCATTTCAATAAAAATTAAAATAGATTTGTAACTGCATCGAAAAAATCGGTGCAAATGTAATTCATAAACAAAATAATGTCGCTATACTTCGATATTCATTCACATCAAAAATCGAAAATTGATCCAGATTGCGCTCGGTGCAATAATGTATCGCAACGCGAGTTTTCTATCTTTGAAAATATTCCTAACGAACCCAATCAATTTTATTCAGTAGGTTTGCATCCTTGGTATATTACTGAAACCAATTGGGAATCGGATTTGGAGCAACTCGAACAAATTCTTCCTAATAAAAAAATCATTGCACTCGGCGAATGTGGTTTAGATAATTTGTGCGGCGTTGAAATAAAACTACAAGAGAAAGCGTTCATTGCCCAATTAAAATTAGCCGAAAAATATGATTTGCCAGTTGTTGTACATTGCGTTCGTGCTTACAATGAGTTGGTACGCATTGTTAAAAATGAAAAAAACGAAACTCAGATTATTGTTCATGGTTTTCAAAGCAAATTAAGTATTTTAAAAACTCTACTGATCGCGGGTTTTCATATTTCGGTCGGTGCAGCAGTTTTGCAGAATACAAAAATTGATTGGGTCGAAACGCTGAAAACAGTTCCAGATACATCATTTTTTTTAGAAACAGACGATAACGATATTCCTATTGAACTAATTTATGAACGTTTAGCACAACTAAAGAATATTTCAGTCGATAATCTTAAAGAAATTATAGAAGAAAACATTGAGCAAGTTTTTAGACAAAAAATAAAAACTAACTGACAAGTTAAATAAATTTTAAACCCACCAAAAGTTATTTAAAAAGGCATTTACTTTGCAATGTTCTTAAAGCACTAATAAAATTTTTATGTACCTATTAATATTGCTGAATTTGTTTTTCACGCCGCCCAAAACTGAAAAAACGACCGATAATGTTATTGTTGAGATAAATAATATCGATTTTAAAAAAGGAGGCGCCATCTTTATTGAAATTTGCGATGCGCCTAATCATGCTATACTTAAATTAAAGCAACTGGTTAAGCCCAATGAAAATATTTTTGTTTTTTCCAATTTGCCTTTTGGCAAATATGCAATACGCGCTTTTCACGATGGGAATAACAACGGCAAATTAGATAAGGGCATATTCGGTCAACCTATTGAAGGTTGGGGTGTTAGCAACGATGCGCGTGGATTTATGAGTGCACCTCCTTTCGAAAAAATGCTGTTTTCTCATACTGCTGCCACAAAAATAAGTTTTAAATTTTCTTACTAAGAATTTTTATTTCTTCAAATCTTTTAACAAACTTAAATCTCCTTCTTGTTTTATAAAAAATGGCACTTGATCTAAAGGCGCATCAACTGTAACTCGATTTCCCCCAGAATAAGTTTTATCGTTCCAAAAATATTTCCAATTGCCCTTAGGAAGATAAACGGATTGAGTTCGTGCTCCATATTCAATCACTGGTACAACTAAAATTTTATCACCGAGCATGTATTCGTATTCTATTTTGTAGCAAGCTGTATCCTTTGGAAATTCGAGTGCCAAATGCCGCATTATCGGGATGCCCGTTTCATGTGCTATTTTTCCAAATTCATACAAATAATCCTTTAAAGCAGAATGGATGAGTGCATATTTTTTAAAATAATTCATGGCAATTGAATCCGTCCAGATACCGATATTATTTTTATCTCTGAAATCCCAAGGATGATCGCGCATAGTTGATGTAAACGCACCAAATTGCACCCAACGCATCCATAATTCGCGTGAAGGTGAAAGACTAGAAATATCACTCGTCCAGATGCCATAACCCGACCAACCCGACGAAAGTGCAGCAGAAATCAGCGATGGATAACCAAATCGTTTATCCCAATTCGCAACTTGATCGCCACCCCAAACAATGGGCGTGTAACCTGCTGAACCAGCAGAGCCAGAACGCGAAAAACTTGCCATATCGGGTTTTAATTCTTGCGATATTTCGCGCGTCATTTTGTGATACACCATCGGATAAAGATTTGCAATTTCATCATTGGCGAGTGGAATTGTTCTTTTATAATCGAGCGGTGTATATGCACACTTTTCGCGATCAAATAAATTATGGATATCGCCAAAATCTTCCATCCAACCGTCAAAATTTTCAGTTACTAAGATTTCTTTTAAAATATTTCGCCAAAAGCTCGCACTTTCTGGATTGTAAAAATTGACTTGGCTATCGCTATTGAAACTATCGAACCTTTTATTATCAATCGGAATTTTTGGCACTAAAATTAAATCTTTTTTGAGCGCATCGGCATAATACGGGTTCGGTAAATCGTACCAGAATAAATCTTTATTCATAAACGTGCGCAAATACGTCAGTGTTTTTAATCCCATATTATGCAAAGTATCGGTCAACTCGCGCAAATTACCGTGATTACCTGTTGTCCAATAACACCACCCCGTATTTGTTTTCGGGTCGTCGAAATCGAAAAGCCAAGCAGCATCCATCGGCATTCCGATTTTTTTTAAATAATTCGCTTTGCTCAATATAGAATCTCTTCCTTCAAGCAATGTAAACCAAACACCAAATGCCCATTTAGGTGGCAAAGGTGTTCTACCTGTCAAAGCAGTATAATTTGTCAAAACATATTTCGGCGATTTTTCGGCGAATAAATAAATATCAGCGCCATTTCCTTCTACATCAATACTAAAATTGCCTATTTTTGCATTTTGCAAATTGATACGTGTTGTGCGCGCTTGGTCAACATACATTCCCATTCCTTCGGTTGTTGCAATAAATGGAATTGGCACATAAGTGGGTTCATCGCGTTTTAAATCAAAATCAGAACAAATTTTGCGTTCCATATTGCCTATCAACCAAGCATGATCGCTTGGCATATTGCTAAAACTGTGTCCGTTTAAACGCGAGCCCATAAATCGCTCTCCACCACCAAAAAAATTGCCTGTGGCTTTAAAATGAATATATAATTGTCCTTGCTTTTCAGAGTTTTTATCAATACTTATTTTTAATCGACCTTCACTTTCGGATTCTAATTTCAGTATTATTTTCGGATTAATGGTTGCTAATTGCCAAGTATCATTTTTTCGCGTTATTGATCTTATTTCATCAATCGATTCTTTTTCATTTTCAGAAAATGTAAAGTTGATTGAATCCATTTCCCAGATAACATTATTTTGTTTGTTTTTAAACTTGATGCCAAAAGGCTTCTTCTGAATGAATACTTGGTAATTTTTAGAGCCAATCTCAAATATTTTTCCTTTATCGTAGTATAAAACAGGAAATTCTTCATGTGTTTTAATCACGTTAGGATTTGCTAAAACAATCGGTCGAGTAAAAGAACGGCGCATTTCATTATTGAGTGTTTCATGCAAACTTTGTGCATTCAAAACTTCAACAGAAAAAACAGATAACATCAGGATATTGAGGGTGAGAAATTTTCTATACATTTTGAATTTGTTTTCTGACAATAGTACAATTATTTTTTCAAAATTTTAAATTTTATCGGAAAGAAAAAAGATTTTTAGATTTTTGTAATCTTCATAAACAAGCATGACTATTTTTATTGCGTTTGAATTTAAAAATTAGACAGTTTAAACAGAACAATAAAAGTTATGTTTTAGTAAATCAGAAGTGCTTTCAAAACGTAATAATAAAAGTTATGTTTATCAATTCAATTGGACTTTGCGACGCTCCAACGAAAAATATTTTTATCATCACCAGCAGAAAAAAATTCAAAGTCAGATGTTTCAGAATTATTAAATGGGATGAGTTTATTCACCGAACGAACATGACCTCCATCACGAACGCCTGTCAAAACACGCAAAAGTTTTATTTTTTCATCTAAAGTAGGAGAAACCTCCCAAATTTTAATATTTCTATCGCGCGAAGCAGAAAGCCAAACATGTGGTGATTTCGTATTTTGAATCACTGAATTGATAGTATAAGTGTGAGCTGGTAATTCAGTCGTAAAATTAGAATTTATTAGTAACCCATGCCTATTTAAATGAGGGATGTATTGAAACCTGAGTTGCGCATCTCGTCCGCCACTAACAATGTATTCTGAATTGGTAGAAAATTGAGCAGTAAAAACGCCATTGGTGTGGACGCTTTTTAAATAATAGATTTCTTCTAAATTTTTAGACAGAAAATAAATATTACCATCCGAGGCTGCAACTATTAACTTTTTTAATGTTTCTGACCAAGATATCTGTCGCAAATTTTTCGAACTTAATTGTACTGAAACTTCAGCTTTTAGCGATTCTAAATTCCAAAGTGTACAAATTCCGTCCCCACCAATCGTGTAAATAGTGTTCTCTAAAACTAAAATACCATAAGTGCCTTTGTTATGATGGGCTATATGCTTTATAATTTTATTTTCATTTAAATCAATAAAAGCCACTCCGCCCGCATTGTTTCCAGCAATTAGTAAATTCTTTTCAAAAGAAAAAGCCAGACAAAAAACTGAATATGGCATTTTAGCTACCAAAACGCCATCAGCACTCTGAATATTCCAAACAACTATATTGCCATCACCGTCACCTGAATACAAAACACTTTTTGCTTCATTCAAACACAAAGCGTACACCGCAGCATTGTGCCCCGTGTACGCTTTTAATTTAGTTGCAAACATAGTTGGCAATTATTTTAATCTATTAGGTGCGAAGCTCCTATTAGGTTTGAATACGATAAGAAAACCTAATAGGAGCTTCGCACCTAATAGGTTAAAACAGCGAATAACTAAATTTATTTTTTTCTGAAACGGTTCTTATTATCGTTCGAAGCAGGTTTATTTCTATCATTCCTATCGTTTCTATCCCGATTCATACTATTACCATTGCCATTATTACCATTTCTACTAAAACTTTCACGGGTGTTTGAAGTGCGTGAATCGCGAGAATTACTCATTGGCCTGTTATTGAGTGGAGCGCGCAAACGTGTGGCATTAGAGAGTCCATCAATTCCTTGATCATCTTTGAGCGCCAAGGCACTTTCAGAAATGGTAGCTAAATCCTTTTTTATCATTTCATCGCTAATAAAGTTGTCTTTATTCCATGTGCGATAAGCCATTTTCATGTAAGACCCAATAGTATGCGTGAAACCCTCTTTAATTGGTCCGTCCTCTAAAGTTTTTGCCTTTGCTACTAATTTTATTAAATGATTTCCATAATGACGGAAATGTTTTTGCTGAACTGGGTACGGAACGCGTTCAGGTCTTTTTCTTTCATCGGCAGGTGATGGCACAACGCCGCTCGGCGTTTTTGCAGTTAAGCGATAATGCGAAATGCGATAGATGTGTTTCCACAATTTTTCGCGATAATCTTCAATATTTCGTGC
>JAYWBA010000123.1:0-15230 GCA_043781915.1 Saprospiraceae bacterium | reverse complement strand
TATCACTTGTTTCCTAATGCACTGGTCTCGATGGATCAGCATAAACTAAATTAATTTTTTCTTCTTTTAAGAAACTTTTGTTCATCGATTTCCAGTCGATTAAAATGCGCCATAAACCTTGTTCAAAACCTGCAACATTAATTTCCATTTTATTGGTCGAATCGGTTTTGATTACGAAAACAGAATCCAGCATCATTGTAGAAGGTCTAAAAAAAGTTACAGTACCCGTTGGATTTGGATATTTTATCGGAAATTGAAACTGAACTTCGCTTTTTTCAGATGAGTAAGTTATTGCTACATCGTTTACTAAAGCTAAAGTATTTTGCTTTTTATCCAATATGCTCTGATAATTGATATCATCATCGTAATAATTTTTTTTCACCAATAGCACAGGACTACTTGCTGAACGAATGGCTAAACCCAACATTCCGATAGCAAACGTGCTGTAAACTATAGCTATACCTGTTCCCCAATTTAATTTCATATCGTTACTTTATTTTAACAAATTAAAATTTCTAAATCAGGAATTCATACAATTCTTAAAATTCTATGAATTCGAGTTTTTTTTTCATTCATTCGACCGATCATAAAGTTGCGGACCGACAAAATTTGTTTTTACTGTTTGAAGTTTCTTTCCAGTCGACCAAACTTCTAAGTATAGTTTTGTATTTAAACGCTGAATTTGATTCGTTTCTAAATCGATAAAAAATACACCTTCAATTAATTTTTCCGAACCGAGAGTGAGTTCACCCGTATTTACAAACCTGATTTTACCTGCATTATCTTTAAGTTTCAGCTCTAATTTGAGCTCTTTATGCGTTTTATTGATGAATTGGTAAGTGTACAAGTTTGATAAATGAGTAGAGTCAATTAATTGATACATTTGTCCAGGACTTCTCAAAATGGTTGCCTCAATATCGCTTCGACTGATTAATAAACCAAAATCAATTCCAAGCAATGCGACGAGAACGAAAGAATAAGCCGCTACACGCGTAGTGAAAATTTGCCGATTATTATTTTTAATTCCGGTTGCGCTATCGTACCGAATTAACCCTGTAGGTCGATTGATTTTAATCATCACTTCATCGCAAGCATCAATGCAAGCAGTACAATTAACACATTCGAGTTGTGTCCCGTTTCTGATATCAATACCTGTTGGACATACTTGAACACACAATTTGCAATCAATGCAATCACCTTGTAGAGACACGGAATGACCTTTCTCTACACCTATATCATTTAGACTACTTACCGTTTTACAAGTCGCACAATTTGCACAACTGCTTTTGCATTTTGAATTTTGCCCTTTGCTATTTGCCATTTGCTCTTTATCTTTTGATCTCTGCATTTTTCCTCTCGGTTCTCCTCGTATATAATCATAAGCAATGACAATTGAATCGGGAACTAACAAAACACCTTGCAATCTGCCATACGGGCAAATAGTTGTGCAAACTTGTTCGCGCAGGCTGGCAAAAACACCATAAAAAACAAGGGAGAAAACTACCATTGCAATAAACCCCATGAAGTGGATATTGAGAGGTTCGCTCATAATTTTCAGAACGGCATCCATGCCAATTATATAAGCCAAAAAGTAATTGGCAATAACAACGGAGATAATCAGAAATATGGCGTGTTTCAAAACGCGTTTTCGCAATTTATCGGCATCCCAATCGCGTTGATTCAATTTCTTTTGTTCATTCGCGTCGCCTTCAATCCAATATTCAATGCGTCTGAAAATCATTTCTAAAAAAACTGTTTGCGGACACGCCCACCCGCAAAACAGCCTTCCAAAAACCACAGTGAATAAAATTATGAAAACAATAAAAGTCAACATTAAAAGAAAAAACAAGTAAAAATCGTGCGGCGTAAACACTAATCCAAAGATTATAAATTTGTGTTCAATCACATTGAGCATGAAAAGTGGCTCATCGTGTAGTTTTATAAAAGGTAAAGTCAAGAAAATGATGAGATATAACCAAGCGGATATAATGCGCGCATTGTAAAATTTGCCTTTCGGTTTTTTCGGATACATCCATATCCGTTTACCCGTGCTATCAACCGTAGCGAGGTTGTCTCGAAAAGTTTCTGTATTTTGTATATTGACTTCTTCTTTCATTGTCTGATTATTTATTTTCCACAGATTTCATCTGTGGCTACTATTACTACAAAACTCCTGCGTCCTGCGGACTTTTCACTTTTCACTTTTCACTTTTCACTCCTTGTGGTGCTTTCGGATTTGGTGGATTTGTGCCTTTCAATGTTAAAAGGTAACTCGCTACTGCTTGAATGTCAGCAGGTCGCAACTGTTCTTTCCATGAAATCATACCTTTATCCGGCACGCCATATTTAATAGTTGTGAAAATATTTTTGATGGCACCACCGTGTAACCAATAATCATCAGTCATATTCGGACCAACACCACCTTCGCCTTTTTGACCATGGCACACAGCGCATTTTTCTAAAAAAATAGCTTTCCCAGTGCCTAAAATTGAGGGGTCTGTTAATGCTACAACCGTATTTTCGTTGACCATATTTTTTTGCTTCTCCATGGCTTCTTCTTTCTGAATTTCACCTTCTCGAACAGCTTTTTGGTATTCGTAAATTTGTCCGTGCGTGCCTTCCAAATAAAAATGGAAATAGCCCATATAACTGAAAGCAAAAACAATGGATGCTATAAACATATTAACCCACCATGGTGGTAAACGGTTATCAAGTTCGTAAATGCCATCATGTGGGTGTGCCAATAAAATATCCGCTTCATGTTCAATAGCAACAGCACCTGTACCTACAAGTTGCTTCCAAAATTTAGATAACGCGGGTTCTTTTTGTGAAACCGTTGTCGGTACTTCGATGACAATTCCGCGTTCGCGAGAATATGCTTCAGCAAGAAGTTTTTGGTAAAGTTCTAAAACCCTTAAAACTATAAAAGCAGTTACAACTACCAGAATAGCAATTACAATCATAAACACCCAAAGGATTATTTTTTCAAAATAACGCGTTTGTGGCGTTGATTTAACTACTTCTTCTTGAGAAAAAGCGATACTGTTCCAAAAGCAGCCGAGTGCAAGGGCGTAAATTTTTTTTAAGATGTGCTGATTCTTCATAAAAATAATATTAGTTGATAGTTTAAAGGTATCAGGATTCAGGTATTAGGAGTCAGGTTTTGGTGACACATCAAGCCTGATACCTGGAACCTCATTTTGTGCCATCCTCCAAAGGCAAGTTTGCTATTTGATTGACGGTGCTTTTACTTTTTAGCAGCCATTGTATCATTGTTCCAATAAAAACCGCAAAAAATAAAATGAGTGGCATTATTGCCATTAAATCTACATTAGCTAATGATTTGATGATGTATTTAAACATAATAGTTGATAGTTGTTCGTTGATAGTTGATAGTTGTTCGGTGCTCGCAAACGAACAACGAACAACTATCAACTCGCAACTATTTTTTAATATCAGTTCCTAATCTCTGTAAATAAGCTATGAGCGCAACAATCTCGCGTTTATCTAATTTCGCATCCTTAATTCCAGATTCTCGTAAATTATTCGCAATGACATTAGCTTGAGCGCGCAAACTGTCATTTGCATCGTGTTCAAAACCTTCAGGGTAAGGCGTTCCTAAAAATCGCAAAGTTTTAATTTTCGATTCAGATTGACTTGTATCGAGTCTATTTACCAATAACCATGGATATGAGGGCATGATTGAACCTGGCGACATACTCGAAGGCTCCATCATGTGGTTGTAATGCCATGAGTTCGGATACTTTCCGCCGTCGCGGTGCAAATCAGGACCCGTTCGTTTCGATCCCCATAAAAAAGGTCTGTCGTAAATAAATTCTCCCGATTTTGAATACTCGCCATAACGCTCTGTTTCATCTCTGAAAGGACGAATCATTTGAGAGTGGCAACCCACGCAACCTTCGCGAATATAAATATCGCGACCGTGCAATTCGAGCGGTGTATAAGGCTTCACGGAAGAAATTCTCGGCACTTGGTCGTTCATAGTCATCATTGGAATAATTTCAATCATTCCTCCAATACCGACTGCAACAAGCGAAAAAATTGTCATCCATCCCCAACGCGTTTCAATCCAACGGTGCCAATAAGCGTTTTTGGCAGAAACTTGTTCTCTCGCAGGTGCTTCCGCAGCTTCTTCAGCCAAAAAAACACCTTGCTTAACGGTTTTCCAAAGATTGAAAATCATTAATAATAAACCTGAGACGAACAAAAATCCACCAACAGCACGCATAGCGTACATGGGTATAATTTCTTTCACGGTTTCAAGAAAATTAGGATAACGCAAATAACCATCTGGTGTAAACTCTTTCCACATCATTGCTTGCGTCCATCCTGCCCAATACAACGGAACAGCATAAAAAACGATTGAAAGCGTTGCCATCCAGAAATGTACATTCGCTAATTTTTTAGAGAACAATTGTGTTTGCCACATTCTAGGAATCAGCCAATATAGCACACCAAAAGTCATCATACCATTCCAACCCAAAGCCCCGACATGCACGTGTGCAATTGTCCAATCCGTATAGTGACTGATAGCGTTAACCGATTTAATGGATAATAACGGTCCTTCGAAAGTTGCCATACCATACGCTGTTACTGCAACAACCAAAAATTTTAATACCGCATCTTCGCGCACTTTATCCCATGCGCCGCGCAGTGTGAGTAAACCATTGAGCATACCGCCCCAAGAAGGCGCAATGAGCATGATTGAAAATACCATTCCAAGCGATTGCGCCCAATCTGGTAAAGCCGTGTATAACAAATGATGCGGTCCAGCCCAGATATAAATAAATATCAAAGCCCAGAAATGTATAATCGAAAGTTTGTAAGAATAAACGGGCCTATTTGCAGCTTTAGGTAAATAGTAATACATTAAACCCAAATAAGGCGTTGTCAAGAAAAATGCTACAGCATTGTGTCCGTACCACCATTGCACGAGTGCATCTTGAACACCTGCAAAAACAGGATAAGATTTTGTCCAACTGTAGGGAACTTCCAAACTTTTAATAACGTGGAGTAGTGTTACTGTTACCCAAGTAGCAATGTAAAACCAAATAGCGACATACAAATGTTGCTCGCGGCGTTTGATAATTGTTCCGAACATATTGATACCGAAAACAATCCAAACCAAAGCGATGAGAATATCTATGGGCCACTCTAATTCGGCGTATTCACCCGATGTTGTAATGCCGAGTGGAAGCGTTACAGCAGCGCAAACAATAATAAACTGCCAACCCCAAAAGTGGATTTTACTGAGTGCATCGCTAAACATTCTGGCTTTGCAAAGTCGTTGCAGCGAATAATATACACCCATAAAAATACCGTTTCCTACAAAAGCAAAAATAACTGCGTTGGTATGGAGTGGGCGCAAACGTCCAAAAGTGAACATTTGTGTTGTACTACTAAAGTTTAAAGTTGGGAAAACCAATTCTAAGGCAATCCATAAACCTACTAATGTGCCGACAGCACCCCAAATAGCAGTAGCAAAAGCAAAATTGCGAACAGTGCGGTTATCGTAGCTAAATTGTTCGATGTTCGTTGAATTTTCTGTATTCATATTTCAGACGTAGTTGATTTTTTTGTTTTTTTATCATTTTCAAATAGCATCCGTATGGATGGCGTGTACATATCGTCGAATTGTCCGTTTTTTGTTGCCCAAATAAATGTTATCAAGAACATGACAGCAACAACTAAGCTCAAAAAAATAAGAAAAAACATGATTTTCATCAACGCGTTATTTATGGTTCAAAGGTCGCCGTTACCGAGGTTTGATTTTATGATAAAAATCAGTGTTTGAGGTGACTTTTGTTAATTGGGAATTTTGCACAATGGCTAAAAAGAATCTACCTATCGGCATACAAGAGTTCTCTCATTTTAAAAAGAGGAAACAATTACCTTCCTCTCCGCCCAATTTCCCGATAACACCCCAAATAAAACAATCGTAACTGAACTTAATGGCATGAGAATAGCCGCAACAACCGGGTGTAAATTGCCAGTAACGGCATAGCTTAACCCGACGATATTGTAACAAAACGCTAATAAATAAGCCCGATTAACGATGCGCGTGCCCGATTTAGCGAGTTGAATGAGTTGAGGTAATTGAGAAAATTTATCGGCTTGAAGAATGCCATCGCAAGCAGGTGAAAAATTATTCGTGTTTTCTGATATGACTATTCCGACATCTGATTGTTGTAATGCCCCTGCATCATTCAATCCATCGCCGAGCATGAGCACTTTATGGTTATTAGTTTGAAGTTTTTTAATGAAATTGAGTTTATCGAACGGAGTTTGATTGAAATGTAAATTCTGAACAGAAAAATAAGGACTCAGGAATGTGCGCGAAGTATCGTTATCGCCCGAAAGTAGGTAAAGATCGTAATGTCCTTTGATAAAATATTGAACGACATCTTTCAAGCCTTCTCTAAAGTTCAACCGAATTTTATAAAAACCTTTTATTTTTTTATTGATTTTAACATACACTTGCCCTTCACGATTTTCAAATTCCTCACCATTAATAAATTGGGAGGAACCAATTTTTACAGAGTTGTAGTCAATAATGCCTTGAATGCCAGAACCAATTTTTTCAAGAAAGGCGTGTACTTCATAGAAGGGATTTGCTGAAAGATGTTTTGTCAAAGCAGCACTATAAACATGATTCGATAATTTCACCAATGAAAAAACGAGATCTGATTCGTAATCGCTTAACGGTTCGCCAACGTATTCAATGGCAATATCGCTACTTTCTGTGATTGTACCTGTTTTATCGAAAACAACGGTATCGATTTTACCCAACGATTCAATGACATTTGTATTTTTGAGGTAAAATTGATGTCTGCCAAAAATGCGCAACAAATTACCGAGTGTGAACGGAATACTCAGCGCGACTGCACAAGGGCATGCAATAATGAGCACTGCCGTAGCTGCGTTGATGGCTTTTCCAAAATCGCTTCGAAACCAAAATAGAAATGCTAAAGCAGAAACCACTAAAATGACAACTGTAAAGTAGCGTCCCGCGCGCTCTGACAAATAACTTATCGACGATTTTTGTTTACTTTTAAAAGCATCATTATTCCATAATTGTGTCAAATAGCTCTGATTGACACTGCGGGTTAAAGTCACTTCAATGCTGTTTCCAATAAGCCGACCACCTGCAAATATCTTTTCGCCCAATTTTTTCAAAATAAGCTCTGCTTCTCCTGTTACAAATGCGTAATCAATTTTTGCTTCTCCTTTTATTAAAATGCCATCGGCGGGAATAATTTCGCCATTTTTTAAAATAATGGTGTCGCCAATATTTAATTTGTTCAAAGCAACTGACACCTCCCTTCCATTTTCTGCTTTTAGTGTTGCTGATATAGGGAAATACGATTTATAATCGCGCTCAAAAGAAATATGGTTAAATGTTTTTTGTTGAAAGTATTTACCGAGCAAAAGGAAAAATATCAAACCCGCAAATGGATCCATGAATCCTGCACCCGTTTGAGATAAAATTTCAAACGCCGAGCGACCATACAACGCAATCATTCCCAAAGCGAGCGGCACATCGATATTCAAATGCTTGTTTTTCAGACCGAAATACGCCGAAATGAGATAATCGCGCGCGGAATAAATGAGTACAGGCGTTGCAATGATTAAATTAATGTATCCAAAAATAGGCGCAAAGTTTTTATCTAAACTCTGAGAAAGTCCAAAATATTCGGGAAAACTCAAGAGCATGATATTGCCAAATGCAAAACCCGCTACGCCAATTTGATACAATAATGTTTTAGACGTAGAGCCGCCATGCTTGGCGGCTTTGGAATTAGAGTCGTCTAAATCGTTTAAATTAATTTCTGGTGGATAGCCGATATTTGAAAGCAATTTAACAACATCGGAAAGCGCCATTTGATGATGATAAAAAAGAATTGTCACTTCTTTTTTTAAGAAATTAACTTTCGAATTACTTAGTGCTGGGTTGAGTTTAAATAAATTTTCGAGCAACCATATACACGATGCGCAGTGAATTGTAGGTAGCAAAAATGTGATTTTTGTTTTTGTTTCATCTTGAAAATCGATGAGTTTTTCTGAAACAGTTTTATCATCCAAATAATTATATTGATTGCTATCTCGCCGCATTTTTTGCGATAAACCTGCTGTAGCATCGATGCTGTAAAAATCGCAGAGATTATTTTCGTTCAGAATCTGATAAACCGTTTGGCAACCTGCACAACAAAACGATTTATTTTCGAAGATATAATGGCTTTTGGGTGGTACAATATCCCTACAATGAAAGCATAGCTTTTCAGTTTTATTGGGTATCTCCTTTCTTATAGTTTCAAGTTCTAGAGTTGCCATGCGCATTGATGTTAATTAAGGCTCAAAAATCGCATCCCTAACTTTACAAGATGATGATTTTAAACAGCGATAGGGCTGATAGAAATCAATCTTAAAAGTAATTGTGGTTAGAATTGAGAAAGACCAAAGCTTTTACATTTGCTCATCTTAAAGGTTTAAACTAAAACTTCTTTCATTACCTAAAATAGATTTAAAATGACAATAACTAAGCGTTTAAAAGTAATTTTTGTTCTCTCTTTTCTCATCGTCAATGCTATTAGCTATACATCTTGTTTCATTTCAAATAAACCTCAAAATGAAGATGCTGCCATAAATTCTATGCAGCCTATTAGCCTAAATAATCAAGATGTTGATGCTGTATTCTTGAGAAATGCAGCAGAAATTAATACAGCTCAAATTAATTTAAGTAAATTAGTAGAAAGTAATTATTACACTTCTGAGGTTTGTGATTTAGGAAAAGCAATGGAAACAAGGCACAGAAAGCTTTATGATAAGTTAAAGTTATTGGCAACTGAGAAATCGATTACGTTACCAACAGTGACCAATCGAATTGCACAAAATGAATATGATAAACTCAGCAGTTATTCAGGGTTTTATTTCGATAAAATTTACTGCTTTACAGTCATTCAAAATCACAGAGATGCCATAATCACATTTGATAGAGCTTCAAAGGAATGTAACGATACGGATATTAAGAAATTTGCAGAATCTGGGTTTAATGAATTAAGACAACTCTTACATGAAGCCTTAACTATCCAAAAAAAGATTATTGATAAAAATAGAATGGAACTTGCAAACAAAGGCAATTCTCAAAACTGATACATAAAATTCAAATTTAGTTGATAGTTAATAGTTTAAGAGCGATTTACAACTGTCAACTATATATTTATTTTACTGAAATAAAAAGATTAATTATGAAAGCATTAGTATTTCATGGTCCTGGAAAAAAATCGTGGCAAGAAATGCCTAAACCAACGATTAAAAACCCAACAGACGCCATTGTAAAAATTACAAAAACTACAATTTGCGGGACTGATTTACACATTATGAAAGGTGATGTGCTAACTGTTACTGAAGGAAGAATAATTGGACACGAAGGCGTTGGAATTATTGAAGAAGTTGGTACTTCGGTAAGTAATTTCAAAAACGGAGACCATGTATTAATTTCTTGTATTACCTCTTGTGGTAAATGCGATTTCTGTAAGAAGCAAATGTATTCGCATTGCGAAAATGGTGGTTGGATACTTGGTCACAAGATCGATGGCACGCAAGCAGAATATGTGCGTATTCCTTTTGCTGATACAAGTTTATATCCTATTCCCAATGGAGCAGATGAAGAAGCACTCGTGATGTTGAGCGATATATTACCTACGGGTTTTGAATGTGGCGTATTGAGCGGTCAAGTACAACCTGGTTCGACAATTGCCATTGTAGGTTCTGGTCCTATTGGTCTGGCAGTATTACTTACAGCTCAATTTTATACACCCGCTGTAATTATTATGATAGATCAAGATGATAATCGATTGGCGGTAGCTAAAACTTTTGGAGCGACACATACAATCAACAGTGATGTAGAAAATGCTGCTAAAAAAGTTTTGATTTTAACAAATGGGAAAGGTGTTGATACTGCAATTGAAGCAGTCGGAATACCTGAAACATTCGAACTCTGTCAAGCAATAGTTGGAGCGGGTGGTCATATTGCCAATATTGGCGTTCATGGAAAAAGTGCAATTCTTCATTTAGAAACTTTATGGGCGCACAACATAACGATAACTACTCGTCTTGTTGATACCGTTTCAACACCTATGTTGTTAAAAACGGTGCAATCAAATAAGCTTGACGCGAAAAATCTGATTACGCATCATTTTAAATTATCTGATATACTAAACGCTTATGAGACATTTGGTCATGCTTCGAAGGAAAAGGCTTTAAAAGTTATTTTGACAGCAGAATAAAAAATAAAGGGAATGAAGGAATGAAAAGAATGAAGGAATACTTGATTTTCATTCCTTCACCTTTTCACTTTTCACTTTTCACTTTTCACTTTTCACTTTTCACTTTTCATTCTTCACTTTTCACTCTTTAACCATGCAACTACTCGAAAAAACAAAATTAGGAAAATTTGAATTAAAGAACCGAATAGTGATGGCATCTATGACGCGTTGCAGAGCCAATGCAGATGGTACCGTTTCAGATATGACTTCGCAATATTATCAACAACGCAGTTCAGCTGGTTTAATCATCTCAGAAGCCATTAATATTTCTGAACAAGCTGTCGGTATTCCATTAACGCCTGGAATATATACTTCAGAGCAGATACAATCGTGGGAAAAAGTTACTTCAGCTGTTCATTCAGCAGGTGGATTAATTTTTGCTCAATTATCACACAATGGCAGAGTTGGTCATTCTATTGATAAAAAAGGGAAATTACCAGTTTCTGCTTTTGCTTCTCCTATTACAGGGAAACTGCATCTGACTTCTTTTGGCATGGAACATTATGAAATTCCACGCGCTTTAACTTTAGAAGAAATAAAATTGGTAATTAATGATTATCAACAAGCAGCTTTAAATGCAATGAAAGCTGGTTTCGATGGTGTTGAGCTTCAATGCGCTAACGGTTATTTACCAAACCAATTTTTGGTCGATAGTGTAAATAAAAGAACGGATCGTTACGGTGGAAGTATTGAAAATCGCGCGCGTTTTGTCTTAGAAGTCTTGCAAGCAATGGTAAATATTTTTGATGCAGGTAAAGTTGGTATAAAAATATCGCCAGCAAAGGCTTTAAATGGAATATATGATAGCAACCCGAAAGAATTATATTCCTATTTAATTCGCCGACTAAACGAGCTTCCGTTAGCTTTCTTACAAATGACAAGACAGGTGCCAAGCCCTGATAACTTGCCGTATCAAGTTGAAGATGTTTTAGAAATCTATGGTAAATTATTTCATCGCGCATCTGTCATAGCCAACGGTGGTTATAAGCGAGACACTGCTGAAAAAGAAATCGAAAGTAATAGAGCTGACCTTATTTCATTCGGCACTTTATTTATTTCAAATCCTGACCTGCCTGAAAGGTTTAAATTAAATGCACATCTAAATTCAGCCGTAGAAAGAACGTATTATATAGGCGGTCGAAAAGGTTATACTGATTATCCAATGTTGGAAACCAGTCAAATTAAATACGAAGAAGCTGATTAAGGCAAAGGCAAAGGGCAAAAGACAAATAACAAAATCCAAAATTTGCCCTTTGCCTTTTATATTTAAATATTATTCTCAAATAACCAACGATTTGGTTTATTTTGAGGATTTTGATAGTGTAAATCGAAACGCTTGATGGCTTTATCGTAAATATATTTAACAGCTTCGTCAATACTATCAGTTACTAAAAAGAAATTGAGATCGTCTTCAGTAATTGTTTTGGCTGCGACTAAGTTGTTGATATAGGCAATAAGATGCGCATGAAAAACTGTATCGAATATAACAATCGGGAATTGATTCAATTTACCTGTTTGAATCAGTGTCAGGGCTTCAAAAAATTCATCCATTGTTCCAAAACCACCCGGCATGACAACAAACGCATACGAGTATTTTATGAGTAACGTTTTACGCACAAAAAAATACCGAATATTCACCCATTTATCTAAATACGGATTTGGTCTCTGCTCTTTAGGTAGAATAATATTGCAACCAACCGATTTTCCACCGACAGATTTTGCTCCACGATTTGCAGCTTCCATAATGCCTGGTCCACCACCAGTCATTATGGTGAAACCTAATTTAGCAATTTCGGCGGCGAGTTCCACTGTTGTTTTATAATGCTGATGATTTTCAGTAAATCGGGCTGAACCAAAAATAGTAACACACGGACCAACAAAATGTAGCGCACGAAACCCACGCATAAAATCGAATAAAACTAAAATGGTTATCTTAAATTCTTCCCACCGCGATTGCGGACCTTCTAAAAATCTAATTTCTTCTTTGCTCATTTATATTACTGAATAATTTTGCAAAAATAAGCATAATAGTTGAGAGTTGAGAGTTGACAGATTATAGTCGTTTAGCCTTCTCAAACTATAATCTGTCAACTCTCAACTATTAATGCTTTTCAACAAAACCTTCAAGCACCATTCTTTTATAAATAACATCAGCAATTTCTTCTGTCATTTTGTTAACGCCATCTGGATCGGTTGTTTTAGTTATACCCGACCAAATTATTTTATCTTCCTTAATTGAAAACACATTGGTTTCAACTGTAAACGTTTTGGTAGTTGCGAAATGACCTGGGTTCACGTAATAAGGATAGTTTCTGTAGTAATAAGAACTAAAATTATTGTATTCGCTCGGATTGACTAAACGTTTGCGTGGCACAAACAAAGTTTCTTTATCGACTCAACAAGGCGCATAGTGACTGCACCATCAAAACCATCAGATTTAATTTTCTGTTTAATAGCTGCCTCATTTCTTCTATTGAAATTTGAATCTAAATAATTATAAGATACAACGCCTTTCCCTTTTAAATATCCAACCATTTGATCTTCTGCTTTACGCCGATTGGTCTCGGATCTAAATAACGCCACAACCAAAACTTTATGCAATTTTTCGATGGCAACTGTTTTATTTGCTTCGCGCCAACTGCTGACAATACGTGTTGAACCACATGAAGAAAATAATATGATTGCTGTAATTGCTAATAAAGGAAGAATAATTTTTTTCATGTTTTTATTAATTTTGACAATCAGTTGAAATGACTGATTTACAAAATTATGGGGAGCGTATGATGAAAATTAAAACCAGGGTTAGTGTTTCGAATGATATTGGTCAGCAATGAGCATTGAGCTTTGAGCTTTCCTCGTACATCAATTCAGGAGAAGGCTCAAAGCTCATAGCTCATTGCTCAAAGCTGAAAAGGCTTTCCCCAAATTCTCAATAACATCTGTAATGAGCATACTTTCCAAACTTTGTTGGTTTAAAGTTAAATCTGCTGTTAAGCCATGAATATATACACCCAATTGAGCGGCATCGAAAGGTGTGTAACCTTGCGCTAAAAAAGCAGTAATAATGCCAGTGAGTGCATCGCCTGAACCACCTTTTGCCAAACCCGCATTACCCGTTGAATTTATGTGCGATTCACTTAAAGAAGTGATGAGCGTTTTATGCCCTTTCAATACAATTACCAAACGGTGTTCTTTTGCTTTTTTAACAGCCGTTTTAATACGCGTTGAATTATTTTCGTGCAATCCGAACAAGCGATCAAATTCTTTTGGATGTGGTGTCAGAATTGTTCCTTTCGGGATATTATCGAATAAATCTTTGTCGGTTGCTATAATATTAAGCGCATCGGCATCGAGAATGAGAGGCTTGGGATGTTTTTTTAGTTTTTTAAATATTTTTTCAAGAAGGTGGACAGAAGATTTATCTGTTCCTAAACCTGGACCGATGCCAATAGCTGAAAAATTATCTACTTCAGAATCAAATTTTTCACGATAAACGAGCATAGCTTCTGAAATAGAAGTTTGCAAAATAAATCGTTCAGCCCTTGGTACATTAACAGTTAGTAAACCCACCCCTGAACGCAAACAAGCACGCGCTGCTATCACTGCGGCTCCCATTTTTCCTTCATTGCCTGCAATAAGAAGTGCATGACCATAAGTGCCTTTATGCGAATCGGGTAAACGCGGTTTTAAAAGCTTTGAAATATATTTGATTTCTAGTTCTTTCATTTTTTCATTTTAAAAAACCATAAATTAAGTGCCCAAATAACAGTGATACAAAACACCACTGCCATAGGTACATAATAACTGCTGAAGAAATCATGAAAATAAGTGCCGATAAAAATGTAGGCAGAGGCAATCGAAAGTTTTAAAACGATTAATTCTGCGTTCGACCAAGTTGTTTTTAATTTGAAAAAGTTCATATTAGTTGTTGGTTGATAGTTGTTAGTTGATAGTTGTATGTTGTCTGAATTACGGATTACACGGATTACGCAGTATATGACAGATAAGACTTCTCCTTTAAGTAGTTTCGAATCTGTAAAAATTCCGTCAATCAGTGTAATCCGTGATTCAGACAACTAACAACACAAACTAATTACAAAGATTTTTTAATTTTTCAGTATTTAAAACCTTAATTCTACCTTCTTCAATGTCAATCATTTTTTCTTCTTTGAAATCGGTAAGCGTTCTAATGAGTGTTTCTTTTGCAGTGCCAGCAAGTGCTGCAATATCCTCGCGCAATATCGAGATGGGTTTATTGCCGTAGCGATGATTCAAAATCAGAAGCGCATCGGCAACGCGCTTACGCACCGAATCGTAGGCAAGCTCTAATAAACGTGTTTCTTGAGAAGCCACATTGCCCGCTAAAACTTTTATGAATTGCGCCGATACATCGCGGTTAGCGTGCATTAAAGTATAAAAATCTTCTTTCGGGATAAGTATAATGTCGCAATCTTCCAATGCCGTGGCAGAATCGGAATAATGCGTACCGTTTAACAAAGCAATTTGCCCAAAATAATCGTTTTTACCCAAAATGTCAATGATAAGCTCTTTGCCATCATCGTTTGTTTTAGAAATTTTCACCTTTCCACGCTGTATATAAAAAAAATGACGCGGAACTGAGTCTTCGGCATAAATCTGATTTTTTTTGGTAAAAGTCCTTGTTTCACGCGATTCGATTAAAGTTTTAAGTGCTTCAAAGCTTTTTGCTTCACTAATGAGGTGCGGCGTTATTGTGCGGTTTTCGATAGATTTTTTATTTTTTTCAACCTTTTTTAACCGCAACTCTATTACACTCAACAGTTCGTTACTCTCAAAAGGTTTAGTGATGTAATCATCAGCACCGAGATTCATGCCGTAGCGAAAATCCGTTTTTTCAGATCGTGC
>JAYWBA010000122.1:0-36925 GCA_043781915.1 Saprospiraceae bacterium | reverse complement strand
ATCCATTAATCGTTCATTTACCCATAGGCATTTTGTTATTGAATGCACTGTTCGTGTTTTTATCAAAAAACGCGCGATTTGCTTACCTCTCGGCAGTCATTCCATTGACGCTGCTTCTCGGTTCGTTGAGTGCTGTGACAGCCTGTATTACAGGATGGATTTTATCCCAAAATGGCGAATACACAGAGGGCATTTTATCAAATCATAAATGGATGGGTATTGCAGTGGCTGCTGCCTCGTTATTGTTGTATTTTTCAAAAAAACACGAAAATGTTTTCGCTTGGATTGCCTTAGTTATCGGTATAATGTTTACAGGGCATTATGGCGGCACACTCACGCATGGTGAGGGTTACCTTTTTTCTTCTACTCAAAAAGCAAATAATCTTCCAAAAGAAGTTGCGCGTAAAATGCCCGATAATATAGAAGAAGCATTGGTTTTTACGGATGTAGTGCTGCCTATTTTAAAAGAAAAATGCCTAAGTTGCCACAACAACCAAAAACAAAAAGGCAAATTGAATATGTCGGATACAGCATCTTTTCTACGCGGTGGCGAGCATGGCGCCGTTGCAGTAGCTGGAAATGCGGACAGTTCTGAAATGATAAAACGCATGCTTTTAGATATTGACGACAAACATCACATGTCGCCAAAAGGCAAAACCCAACCCACTAACGAAGATATAATTCTATTAAAATGGTGGATAAATTCTGGAATGCGTTTTGATAAAAAAGTAAAAGAGTTGACACAAACAGGCGAAGTAAAAGCCATTTTTGCTACATTTAATACAAAAACAGATACCAATGAACATTCAATTTTGCCAATTGCATTCGTAGATAAAGCAGACGAACGATTGATAGATTCGGTTAGAAAAAAAGGCATTTTATTAATGCCCATTGCCCCTAATAGTAATTATTTGCAAGCTAATTTTGTCTCACTCCCGAGTGCAACTGATGCAGACGTAACTTCCATTCTACCCTTTGCACCGCAACTGATTTGGCTTAAATTAGGGCACACACACATTACCGACGAAGCCATGACAACCATTTCGAAACTGACGCATTTAACCCGTTTGAGCCTCGACAATACAAGTATAACAGATAAAGGTTTGGCGCAATTGTCAACGCTTTCCGAATTGCAATATCTCAATGTAGTGAACACAAAAATTATTGGTAGTACCTTACAATCTCTCAGCAATTTAAATAAGCTGGAGCAAGTTTTTCTATTTAACACATCAATTTCTTCCGAAGCTTTGAAAAACATAAAGCAAAAAATGCCACGTACTATCTTTAATACGGGTGGTTATATTGTACCAAAGTGGACTTCGGATACGGCTGTTTTCAAGAAGAAGTAAAAAATTAACGTGTGAACACGCAGAAGAACCCACTCATTCCACTACCCGCGCTTCATCGTTCCCTATATAGTGCCATGTTTCATTAATCATGCTTTTGAACCACTGTTGTGTAATATTTCTTCGAGGTGTGACATTGTAAACGAATTAAACTTCAAAATTACAGCAAAATGGTTCGCTTTTCAATAACACTCTGTCGCCACCGCGTAAATCTTTGCTATCTTTGTGGTTAAAAAATATTCAAGTTTAACTGCAAAATAAAGAGCGAAAGGGTTTCCAAATCTTTTAGCACTTTCAATAATATTAAAAATGATATTTCACGGCAAACAGTTCATCGGTTTCAATATAGTAGCGAATAAAAAAGAAACATTTCAAGCTATTAATCCAGCAACGGGCGAAAAATTAGATGGATTTTTTAAAGAAGCGACACTCAAAGAAGTGGAAAGCGCAGCAGAAAAAGCAGCGAAAGCTTTCGCCATTTACAGAAAAAAAAGTGGCGTTGAAAAAGCTTTTTTTTTAGAAACCATAGCCGAAGAAATAAACGCACTCGGCGACGCACTTACAAATCGTTGTTGTTCAGAATCGGGTTTGCCTGTGGCACGAATAACTGGCGAACGTGGAAGAACAACCGGACAACTTTTGCTTTTTGCTCAATTATTGCGCGAAGGCTCGTGGGTACAAGCGAGTATTGACACGGCTTTGCCTGAACGACAGCCTTTGCCACGACCTGATATTCGCTCTATGCAAATTGCTTTAGGACCCGTTGCTGTTTTTGGCGCGAGCAATTTCCCGTTGGCGTTTTCGGTGGCGGGTGGCGATACGGTTTCTGCTTTGGCTGCCGGTTGTTCGATTGTTGTTAAAGCGCATCCTGCGCATCCCGGCACCTGTGAATTAATTGCGAGCGCAATTACGAAAGCGGCACAAAAAACAAATATGCCCGATGGCGTTTTCTCGATGGTGCATGGCGGTGCAAAAGTAGGAATGGCATTGGTAAACAATAAAAACATTAAAGCTGTTGGATTTACAGGTTCGTTTAAAGTGGGAAAAGCACTTTTCGATGCGGCGGCAAAACGCAAAGAACCTATACCAGTTTATGCTGAAATGGGCAGCGTTAATCCAGTTTTTGTACTGCCCGAAGCACTCGCACAAAATGCTGAAAGCATTGCGCAAGGGTTTTCGAACTCCGTCAATTTGGGTGTTGGTCAATTTTGCACAAATCCAGGAATGTTGGTTGTAGAGACGTTGCATGCAACGTCTCTACTAAACCACATTAAAACATCGTTCGACGCATCGGTTGGTGGAACAATGTTGACAGAAGGCATACAAAAAAATTTCCAACGCGGTGTTGCTCATCTTCAATTAATGAATGAAGTGCACGTTTTGGGCAAAGGCAAATCGGCGGAAACGCATACAAGCGTTACACCGGTTATTTTTAAAGTCGATGCTAAAGAGATTTTAACTCAATCGGCACTTTCTGAAGAAGTTTTTGGACCATCGAGTGTCGTAGTTTTAGCAAGCGGCAAATCTGATTTAATCGCCATTGCCGAAAAGTTAAACGGACATTTAACTGCCACGTTGTTTGGTACGCCGCAAGATTTAATCTACAATAAAAATCTGATTGCTGTTTTAGAACAAAAAGTAGGTCGATTGATAATAAACGCGTTTCCAACGGGTGTTGAAGTTTGTCATTCTATGGTGCATGGTGGGAGTTTCCCTGCAACAACTTTTCCCAACAGCACATCAGTTGGCACCAATGCGATTTACCGATTCACAAAACCTGTGTGCTATCAAGGTTTCATGGATGAATTGCTACCCGATGAATTGAAGCAAACCAATCCGCTTAAAATTGTGAGGAAGGTTGATGGGAAGTATGAAACTATTAAAGAGTGACTTAAAAAGGTGGGTGTAAATCAACGGCAAATAAAAGTTGTCGAAGATTAATCAATCCTTCACGATTGAGTTGCAATCGATTGACTGTTGCTCTACCTGTTGGGCTAATACCAACTATTTCTGTATAATAATTGCTCCATAAAAAGTGTTCCACCCAAATATCAACTCTTGGATTATATAGTAAAGCAAAAGAACCTGTAGCGGGATCAACGGCAGATGTTGCGATGTATTTATGGTTGTTACACCGTTGGCAAGAAAGAGCAAGATTGTAAAGTTCACTTAAACCTCCCATTGAAATTGGTATAATGTGTTCAATTGAAAAAATATCAGCTGAATATTTGGCTTGAGCAAAGCAATATTCACAACAGTTTTTTGCGCGTTCTCTCACCTCCTTTTTTAGGCTTTCTCTCACACCTCAATAGGTTTAATCGTCAAATCATTTGCCAATTTTTCTAATGAAACACCACGCAATTGTGCCAATTCTATTAAATATTTTAGACGTTCGGCAGTAGCTTTTTCAATTTTATCGCCTAATGAAATTAAAGCATCGTGTTCTTTTTCAGTCAGGCGTTCAGCGCGTCTTAACCCAATTAAATGGCGATAAGTAGTCCATTCAGTTTCTGAAATAACCAGATTTATTTTTTTTAAAAGGTCTGTTTCTGAAAGTTGTTTTGTGCTTCCTTGGTTTTGCGAAAACGTTGCTCCTTGTTTGAGTAAGCGCAATAAATAATCATCAAGGCTGACTCCTTTTGAAGCTGCATCTTGGCGAAACTGTTGTTCTATAGCGGTCGGCAAATTGAGAGTTAGTGCCATACAGTAACTATTTTTAAAAAGATAAATTAAAACAAATATAGGCTTTTATTTTTGAAAATCAGAAATAGTGAGAAAAATTAACAATTTTTAACCATCCAATAGTTCTTAAAGTTATCAGCACAATCATTCAACTTAAAAGCCAACTATGAACTTTTATTTAATCGGCAAACCATAAGAATATTTTCTAAATTTATCTAAAGCGTCGTATTTTAAACCTTTTCCATTTGCGAGTTGGAAAGTTTTGGCATCAGCGCCATCAATTTTTTCTGTTGCGTAATAAACACTCCAATCATCCTTTATGTAGAAACATTGGGGATGATTGGAGTTATACTCGCAATCACAATCGAGTCTTTCAATATTTTCAGGAACTAAATCAGGCAATTTGTAAGATTCAAAATAAACTGAATGTCCGTCAGTTGAATAGCGAGAATTTATAAATGACCGAAAATTATTAGCATCTGCACCTTCAATTTTAACAGATTCAAAGAAAACTGTGCTCTCGTCTTTGATATAATCACCAAAAAGAGAGCAATCAATTTTATTGAGTTTCAACCATTGTTGAAGATGAGTTTTATAAAATACAGAATATTGATCAACTCCATAATTTTTTTTGGGAAGAGGCCTAAACGTTTTAACATAAGCACCCAACACAGTATCGTGATCAAAAAACACGGCATTTTTATCTTTTACAAAACCGCTTAACCCTAATTTTCTGTCGAAAACTTCTACAGTATTGGGATCTATATTTTTAACACTATAGTGTCCGAAATAAGCATGGTTTTTATCAATAGCGCCGAATAACGAATCGAGTCTAAAGCTTTTAGCATCTGCTTTTTCTACTAATTCACCTGAATTATAAACAACATTTTCTCCTATGAAATAACAATCATTAAAACTTTTAATTGCAGTGTCGCCTAAAATTTTGAACTTTCTGGCGTTTAGTCCCTCCATTTTGCTACTTTGATGAAAAACGAAATTTTTATCTTTACCGTAGCGATAATCAGCCATTCCTTTAAATGTTTTTGGATCAGCATCTTCGACAATACTCAAGAAGTTGCCTTCAGATCGTAAAGACTAGTAGTAAACATTGTTTTTATCAGCAGAAAAGTTTGACCCTTTTATTTCGCGATAAGATTCTAAATCAATGACATCGTCAAGTTTTCTATTGTTTTCATAATGCTGATAACCCATTGTACTATCGAAAAAATACCCAGCTTTACAACAATCGCTTGCTAAAACATCAGTTGTAAAAACTAAACGGTAAATCGTTCCATTTTTCTTTTTAAAGAAATTGTATTTCACGAACTTATAATCTGCCGTGTCTGAAGGATAGCAGTATTCTTTTACTCCATTGCAAAGCGTGGTATCGAACTCTGGAAACGGAGGCGGCGGGGCAAGTTCAAGTGTTTTGTTTTGAATCAGCGGTGGATTTTCGCAAGCGCAAAAAATGAAAATTAACCCTACAAATATTATGCTCCAACAAAATAGTAGAATGCGTTTCATAGCAACCGATTTTTTTGAAAAAAATTTCTGAGCTTATTTTATTTTTAAAAAAACCTATTTTAAAAAGCCCGTTTATAATTCAGATTATATCCGTTCAATACGCTTTCTATTTTCTCAGTATTGCGTCCAAAACACAAAATATAACCACCGCCACCTGCACCACACAATTTGAGTTTAAATGCCTCCGATTTTAAACCATCGAGCCAAAGTGGTAAAAAATGAGGCGGTATAAGCTCTCTGAATTCTATAAATTGATGCACACTGATTTGCGAAACGGCGCGCCATACATTTTCAGCATCGTTATTTAGCCAGCTTTGAATGGCGCTATCTACGCAAGGCATAAATTGGTTCTGAATAAAATGGTTAAAATCGGCGTTTTTGTATTTTTCTAAAAAAATTTCGATGTATGTCTTTGCGCTACGCGGCATGTTGGTATCAATTAAAAAAACGGAGAGCGGCGTGGCGAAATCAGGCATTAAAGCCAAATCACCTTTTTTGATGCGCACAGCTTGCTCGGTATAAATCACTATAGGATCGATGCCCGAACTTGTGCCGTGAAAATAACTTTCCAACAAAGCCAAAACTTTTTTAAGCACGTTGGCGTTTTCGATATTATCGGTTTTATAAGTATCAAATACGGCAGCAGTTACTGCACCGCTACTCCCTACTCCATATCCTTCCAAAATATCGGATTCAAAAAACCAACCTGAGCGCACATCATTCGCGAATTTTTCAGTATCGAAAGGCAAATAACATTCTCGCGACTTCGAACTTATAAAATCGGCAAAAGCAGCGAGGCGCTCGTCAATGATTATTGGTTCATTTTTTTTCCATCTACCAGAAAGAATTTTAAGTGGTACAGCCAGAGCATCGCCTTTCAATTGAACAGTGTGCTCACCAAACAGCAAAAGTTTTGCTCCATACTGGCGCGTATTTTCAGAAGCGCTTAACGCATCAAACATTTAACAAAAATTTTCACAAAGATAAAACAATAAAAGTTAATGATTAATGGTTAATGATACACAATTAAACCATGTAGGTTTTAAAAACTTACGTGCTTTAATTCTCTACAAAAACTCATTATAGCGCCGAACTCTACTTGTTATTTTCATTCATTAATTCAACTTGCACCCTAAAGCAAGTACAAATACCTAGTAGTAAATATGAAGCGTCCCCTTTTTTTTCTTTTCCTTATTTTAATGTCTTCTCAAATTTTATCGGCGCAATGTCTCGAAGGCGATTGCGAAGACAATAGCGGCGTGTATCAATTCGATACAGGCAATAAGTACAATGGTAAATTCCGACATGGTGTAATGCATGGTAAGGGTGTGATGATTTACGCGAATGGCAACCAATACAATGGCGAATGGTCGAATGGGTTGCGCGATGGGTTAGGAATGTATATGTTTGCTAACGGCAATCATTATAACGGTGCGTTTAAAAAAGGCAAATTTTCTGGTTTGGGTTCTATGTCGTTTCAAAGTGGCAACAAGTTTGTGGGCAATTGGGAGAACGACCAACCGAATGGTGCTGGTAAATTTGTTTTTTCGAACAACGAGCGCTACGAAGGCAATTTCAAAAACGGTAAATTTGAAGGCAGGGGAACGTTTTATTACAAAAATGGCGAAATTTATTCTGGCGAATGGACAAATAATACGCGTAACGGAAGTGGCAAACTCGTAGCGGCTAATGGAAATGTTACAGAAGGTGAATGGACAAATGGTGTTTTAATGGAAAAAGTTTATAATAGTTCGAACGCCACGACTACTGCTCCGAACAACAAACCTAATAATTCAACAAGCAGTGCTGGTAATTTGCAAAATTGCAATTCAACCTATTGTAGAGAAGGTCGCGGCACTTTTACTTATGCTGATGGTACACGTTGGGAAGGTGAGTTTAAAGACGGTATTCCCGAAGGTGCTGGAACATGCTTCTATGCAGATGGCACAAAATATGTTGGCAGGTTTGAAAAACACGCACCACACGGCGAAGGTATTATGTATTACAAAGATGGTAGAATGACAGCTGCTATTTGGGAATATGGCAAACCGATTGGCGAATTACCATCGAACAGTAAAGTAGATCAAACGGCAGTAAAAGTGGATGAAAGCCCTGAAGTGAAAATTTGGGCAGTGGTTGTGGGTGTGGGTCGGTACACAACTATGCCTGTTTTGAAATATTCGAAAGACGACGCGTATCAGTATTATGCTTTTCTAAAAAGTCCGGAAGGCGGTGCTTTACCCGATAATCAAGTTAAGATTTTGGTTGACGAAGATGCCACGCGTGTGAATATTTTACAAACCATGCGTCAAACTTTGCTTCAAGCCGATGCAAATGATGTGATTATTTTTTATTTTTCGGGTCATGGTCTTGAAGGCGCATTTTTACCACAAGAATTTGATGGTGTGGCTAATAAATTATACCATCACGAGATTAAAGAGATTTTGGAACAAAGCCACGCCAAGCATAAAATTTGTATCGCCGATGCGTGCAACAGTGGCTCATTGATGGCGATGAAGGGCTCGAATTATGCTGAATCGCTCAAAAATTATTACAAAGCCTTTAACGATACAAAAGGTGGCATGGCGCTGTTCATGTCGAGCAAAAAAGAAGAATACTCACTCGAAGATCAAGGTATGCGCTCAGGTATTTTTAGTCATTACCTCATCAGAGGCTTGAAGGGAGATGCCGATATGGATGGCGATAAAGTTGTCTCGATGCGCGAACTATATGATTTTGTGTATAAAAACGTGCGCACTTACACATCGAATGCGCAAACGCCGTCTATCAGCGGTGCTTTCGATTGGCGAATGCCTGTAGCGAGTGTACGGTAAAATATAGAAATCTAAAAAAACCTCGTAGGTTATAAAAACCTACGAGGTTTAAAAATCGGAATTTGTTAAAAGTTTTTGGGGAAAGATTAAAAAACGTTTAATTTTGTCTCAAATTTTTTTTTATGAAAGAAATTACAAGCCTATCTCAACTCGATTTAAATGCGCGCTATTCTTATGCCGATTATTTAACGTGGCATTTTGAGCAATCGGTTGAAATTATTAAGGGATTAATTTTCCCGATGGCTGCGCCGAATTCGAAGCATCAAAAAATTTCTTCTTTTCTAAATGCTAAAATCTTCAATTTTTTAGAAGATAGTCCTTGCGATGTATATCCAGCACCTTTTGATGTGCGCCTTTTGGATAAAGACAAATCAGTCAGACAAAACAAAGATATTTATACCGTCGTTCAACCCGATTTGTCAATCATCTGCAACCCTCAAAAAATTGACAATGCGGGTTGCCTAGGCACACCCGATTTAGTTATAGAGATACTTTCGCCTGGTAATTCAAAAAAAGAAATGAAAATTAAAAAGAAACTCTATGAAGAAAACGCGGTTAAAGAATATTGGATTATTGACCCATACTACGAAACGGCGCATCAATTTATTCTAAATTCCGATAATACCTTCGACGCACCTAAAATTTACGCGAGCGACGATATTTTGCCTTGTGCTCTTTTTGAAGGGCTTGAAATTAATTTGGAGAAAATGTTTGTTTAAAAACCTAATCACAGAATCATGTCAAGGAGTATTCACGTTACAATAAAGAATTTCAGAGGTCTTGATAGAAAACAGTTCGACGAACAACTGAATGATAGTGATTCTGAATTGCATCAATGGGCTACTAAAAAAGGTATAAAAGAGGATGTTAAGGAACTTAGAAATGAAAAATCTGAAAAACACTCAGATTTAACAAATCAATTTACTGCATCATTGAAAGCTGAAAATTTAATCGTTTGGAAACAAATTGACGAAATCCTCTGGAATGATTGGGATCCTATCGGTGTTAATGACGACGAAAGTGCGAGAGATGAGTATCAAAGTTATATAGATGATGTTTTAGAATTTAAAATAAATGTAGCAAATAAAGAAGATGTCGCGAATTATCTTTTCGATATTGAAACTCGAAGAATGGGTTTGGTCGGCAACAAGAGCCATTGCATAGCAGTCGCAGAAAAAATAGAAAATCTTTAAATCCCCAAATTTTGTATCAAAATATCGCAATTTTCTATTTTAAAATATCAAAAAGTTATTCTATCGATAATTAACACATATTAGGTGTAGTCAGAATGAATGTTTGGCGTTACTTTTGTACTTCTATTGAGTTTAAAATACACAGTAACTTAATCACTTAGTTTCTCGATCTCGTGTTTCATTTTTCTTAAAAATTTTATGAAGGGTATTGTTTTAGCTATTGTAGCCGTGTTCGCGTGTGTTAATTTATCATTTTCTCCTGAACTTCATCAACTTGATTTGGCTGCCTCTGCGTATGTTGATTCAAGCCTGCCACCATTAGAGCAATCTAAAATGTTGCTTCGCAGAGTGATGCTGACGGGAAAAGTGAGTACCGAAGTACCAGTTCTCGACAGTATTTTCGCCAAACGCGTTGGTAAAACCTGTGAAATTACGCGCGATCAGTTGCGAAATTATCTCAATAAAATTTATGTGAACGAATGGGAAATTGGTGGTGCACTCGATTTGCCTGTTTCCGCAAATACAGATAATACTGGAAGCTCTAAATCCGCACAATATTTTGTGATTCACGATACAAGTTTTCCGCGCTATGGTCAAAACGGATTTCCTGATAATATTGACGATGAGACGTGGGAGTGGAATAGTATGAATCGTTGGTTTGCGAATGTGACGCACATTTTTGTTAATCGCGTGGGTGAATCGAAAACAATTACGCCTTTTAGCGATGGCATTACTGCTACTAAACTGGAGCGATATGTTCTCGGCGAAACAGCTTCGAAAGGTTTATATTTACACATTGAGCTTATTCAGCCCCGTGCAGTGATGAAAGGTTTTGGCAGACACAATGATGCCGATGCGCCAGAACCTGGTTTCACTAAAAAACAATACGATAGATTAGCGCTACTATACATCACGGCTTCAGTTCGCAAAGGTGCATACTTAATTCCAGGATTTCATGCTTGTGTCGATCAAGGCATTCGTAATTCTCACGACGATCCTCAAAATTTTGAATTGCCACGCTTTTTCCAATCGTTGAATGAAACTTGGGTGGAGATAGATAAAATTAATAAACCGTAAATAGCAATATGTAATGAGCTATGCGCCTTTTTATAGATAAACGAGAAAAGCTCATAGCTCACTGCTCTTAGCTAATAACCTGCGGTGATAATTTACCTGACCTAAATGATAAGATAAATGTGTTGCCAAATGAACCAAAAAATATTCCGTTGTTGTTTTCTCTTTAAAAACTAAAATAGGATATTCCTTAGCCAAATCTTTTGGTTTGAGTGTGCTCAATGCCCCATCCACAACACCTATTGTTGCATCAATTTGTTCAATTAGTTTTGCTTTAGGAATATCTTTCAAGGAAAACTCAAGTGGGCGATTGCGAACATATCCTGATTTTCCAATTTCTTCCCCAATAAAATAATTGAGATTTCCGATTAAATGCAAACACAAATTTCCAGCTGAATTAGCGATACCGTGTTCAATGACCCAAATTTTTTCTTCGTTTGGGTATAAATCAATTTCAACTCTGAGTTGTGTCAAATCTCGCTTGAAAATTATCCGTAAAGTCTCGATAAGCATAAAAAGTATTTGAAATTTTGATGCTCAAATATACAACGAAAAGAATAATTTAACCACGAAGAACGCTAAGTTAGTCACGAAGTTCACTAAGCCTTATGAACATCTTGTGAACTCCGTGACTAACTTTGTGTGCCTTGTGGTTAAACTCGTTCACTTAATTATTGCAACAGGCATATTCAAATCGTAATTACCTTTAAGCATCGGCGTTTGAACTTTACCGAGGGTTTTAGCATATTCCATCACGTTCCATTTAACGTAGTCGAACAATTCTTTCAAAGTAATTTCGCCATCGTTATTCGTGTTGGCTTCTCCGTTTAAACCCTTCAAAACAAAATAAGTGAACACACTATTTTGTAAAGTATTTACTTCAAGCGATTCTTCGTCGGGTGCGCACGAAAGCATATAAGCTGTACCAGAATTAGAATTACTCAAATCGCTGTAAAATTTTTCTATATTCACTGCTCTATTAGGGCTCGCATTCAAACCTTTCGCAGCCACATAACTCCCTGCAAAACACGCATCTGCAATAATGAGTTTATGGCGGGCAGGACATTTCGCCATTAAAGCGTTGACTTCTTTATGGTATAATTGCAACATGGCGCCATCGTAATCGGTGGTTAAAAATGAACCGTTCAAGCCATGACCCGAAAAAAATAAAATGGCTAAATCTTCGTATTTCGCTTGATAAAATAGCGATTGAATATTCTGAATAACATTTTTTTTAGTTGCTGCATCATCTGTTATTACCCGCACGTGTGCTTCGTCGAGTGAGCTTCCTTTCGGGCTTTTCCAAAAAGCAAACATGCCAAAAGCATCATTATCGGGATATTTTATGATGGGAACTGTCGGATTTTCATACTCAGCAATGCCTACAGCTAATGCCCAAATTTGAGGCGTTAGATGATTCGATGGGTTGGGTTTTTGCGTTCTGCTTTTTTGAGCTTTGTTCTGCGCATCGCCAAATCCTGTGTCGGGTTGCAAACCATTTGCACTTCCGTCAGGTTCAGTTATTACAATGGGTTGAGTGTTTTCTGATACGTTTTTTAATTTACTATACTCCCATTCACCTGAAACGGTTTGCTTATCCTGTAGGGTTAATTTGCCAGTGCCATGCCACAAACCTTGTCGCCACATTCCGGCGTAGCGTTTTCCGAATCGGTACGTCGCTACGCCATAACCCTCTGGAAATCGGTTCTTGAAATGGCCTTCGTAGAAAACAGTATCTTTATCCACAAAATAGCGGCTGCCAAAACCATTTTCGCAATCCCCCGATAAACATTGTGCATTCAAATTAAAACACAAAATTACCAATGCACAAATGAGCTTAATAAATCGCATGGCAGGGGGATTAAAAATGAGAAAAATGAACGTACCGTAATTATGTTACAAATGTAAAATTAATTTCATTCACTAACAATTTTTTCTGTAAAAAAATGTAATTATTTTTTTAATGTGGGCGATTTTAACGCGTTTCAGTTTTAACTATGTTAATTGGGGGTTTCAGAAGGAATAAATACAAATGACTTTGAGACTTGGGTCCCAAATTAGGAGAGAAATTAGCAATGTAAATCAAGCTAAAGGTGAAAAAAGGATTAGAATATTTTTTACAGCGTACCCATCACATACATTTTATCTAAAGTAGGTGCTTCGCTGCCGCCTTCCTTTTCAAGCGTGATGGCAAATGCTTCTGCTTTATCGAAACCGCGCATGAATTGAAGTGCTTCGGTGCTATATTCTAAAACACCAGCGCTGACAGGTTTTTTATCTACAATTGCCCACAATTGATATTGCATCTTTTCGGGTGGCGCAGGCAAATTAACTATTGAAAGCATGGTTTCCGCTTTCTTCGCATTCCAATAAATATTCACTTTCGACTCGGGTGAATTTTTTAAACCCAAAAGTGGAACCGTTTTTGTATCCGAATTTTTTAAAATATTAAGGGCGCGCTCTGTCTCTACGTATGTCTTAGCATTTTGGTGCTGTGAGATTTCGCAACTTTGCGATTTTACCCGTTCTTTTTGCAACTCATTGTAATAATAGAATGAACTAATTGCTAAAGCAGCACTTAAAAACCAAGGTAAAACAGTTTTCGCTGCAACAGACGGTTTATTTATAGAACGATCAATAACAATTGCGCGATTAGCTAAATTATCGGGTGTTTCTGGTTCAACTTTTATGGCAGAGCTATTTTTAGGTTCAGAGAAAGTTTTTGCTGCTGGTTTTGGGTTTATTAAATCTTTATTCTGAATTTCTTTCCCAATTTTAGAAATAACATCGTCTTTGAGCCCAGCACGTAATGGGGAAGCTTGCGACAGCGCTAATTCTTCTATTCCTTTCTCAATGAGTGTAAGCTCTGTTTTAACTTCTGGGTGTTGTGTCGCCCAAGTCTCGACGCTACTCCGCTCTGTTGCGCTCAGTTCGTCCAGAACATATAGTTCAAGTAACCCAGATTCTAAAATATCATTTACATTCATTACGTTTCAATTTCAATTTTGACTAAAAGTAATTTCTCAGTTGTTTCAAAGCAATGCGCAAGCGCGTTTTTACAGTCCCTAAAGGTAGCAGTAACTCTTCAGCGGCTTCTACATGTGTGTATCCTTTAAAATAAATTATATCGACGACTGCAAATAATTCAGGTGTTAATTTGTTACTTAATTCTTTCAAATCTAATCCATCCGAATTAATGGCGTTAACATGGTTCTGAGATTCTACTGTATTTACGATATCATCGATGAATTGGTTTTTCTGGGAGAAGTTTTTTGCACGTGTTGCATCAATAGCTGTATTTCGAGCAATATTAAGCATCCAAGTAAACAGTTTTCCTTTCGATGCGTCGTAGTTAGTTGAATAGCGCCAAATTTTTGTAAAAGTATCTTGTAGAACTTCTTCGGCTAAAGCTTCGTTCTGAATAGTTCGCTTAACTACACCCATAAGTGCGCCTGCATATTTATCATACAAGACACCGATAACCTGAGAGTCCTGTTTTTGTAAAAGCTCCACGATGTGCTGTTCAGTAATCAATGTTAATTTCGGATTTAGATTTTTGTTTGATGCAAAAGTAATAAAAAGCTTTAAATATAATCAGATAATTTGATATTTTATTGTCTAAAATCATTTCCCCACAACAAATTTTTGTGAACTCAGCGTCTCTCCGCTTTCTTGAAGTGATACAAACCAAATACCATTTCCTAAACTCCCAATAGGGATTTCCGCTTTTGTGATACCCTTAGTCAATGTTTGAGAAAAGATAATTCTTCCTGCAACATCCGTAATACTGAGTTTATCAGCATTAATATCTGGAAATTCTACGATGAGTTTATCGTTTGCTGGATTAGGTGAAATTTTAAAATTAATTGCTGTGGGCGAATCGGTAGTTAGTAAAGTTTTTGGCGCAACTTTTACTAACCATAAATCTGTACTACCATAATTTTTTGAAACGTCGCCATTTTTAGAGGTACTTCGTCCTGAAATAATAAAACCGTTATCTTTTGTAATTTGCATTGATGAAGGATAATCTTCCCCCGAACCACCGAAACTTTTTTGCCAATCTACAGCCGATCCAGTTTTATTAATTCGTACCAACCAAAAATCAAGTCCGCCATGATTACCTGATACATCGCCATTATTTGAAGTAGAGTAGCTACTTATCACATAGCCTTCGTCAGCAGCTTGCGAAATAGCTAACGGATATTCTTCTCCACTCCCACCTAAAGTTTTTTGCCATTGCAAACTACCAGTAGATGTTAATTTAACCACCCAAACATCATTGCCTCCATGATTACCAGTTACGTCACCATTATTAGAAAACGATTGACCGACAACGACATAACCTCCATCTTTGGTTTGTTGAACGGCATAAGGTGCATCTACGGCACTTCCACCATATTTTTTCTGCCAAGTGATTGAACCGGTATTCGTTAATTTAACAATCCAATAATCCCAATCGCCGTAATTGACATTCGAATCACCATCAGACGAACGCGAATACGATACAAAAACATAACCACCTTCAGAAGTTTGTTGAATATCTAACCCCGATTCCGCATCCGAACCACCATAACATTTTTTCCATTCGATATTTCCAGTGCTATTCACTTTAATGATCAATACATCGAGATTACCATGATTACCTATGGCATCGCCGTCAGAACTTCGAGCGTAGCCCACACAAATATATCCACCGTCTTTCGTCTGCCGAATAGAAATCATTTCATCATCATCAGATCCCCCAAAACATTTTTGCCATTCAATATCGCCTTTCGAATTGAGTTTAAGCATCCAATAATCATAATTACCATGGTTACCCGTAACGTCGCCATCTCTTGAACTCGATTGACAACCTACAATATAACCTCCTTCAGAGGTTTGTTGAATCCAAAAGGCACGGTCATCTCCACTACCTCCGTATGTTTTCTTCCATTCAATTTCACCGAGTGCAGATGTTTTTACTATCCAAACATCGTTTAGTCCGCGGTTAGAACCCACATCGCCGTTATCGGAAGTAGAATAACCTGCAACAATATATCCGCCATCGGAGGTTTGTACCACATACTTGCCAAATTCATCATTGCAAGCACCGTATGTTTTCTGCCATTGAATATCTTGAGCCTGTGTTCGCAATAATACTGAGAGCAGTAAGAGAAAGATGACTATAAGATTTCTCATCGAAAAAAAAGTTGAACTTGATTAAAGATTCGTTGATAATTTTAAAATGCTACAGAATTAAAGTAAAACTTGAATTTGAGCTAAATTGTTTTAAGTGATAATGGTTTGTTGCACTCTACGTTGCCGCAAACCGAATGTTCCGCAATTCGCGTTCTAAGAAATTCTTTTTACTGATGGTCTCGATGCTTTTGTTTGTTATTTTCGATTCTAACCAACAAATAATATCGAGATACACAAACGAACGGCGCTCGTAAGGGTTTTCAGAAATTTCTAAAAGTCGGTTGCGCAACTCAATAAACGCTGGGCGTAATTCTTTTTGTGGAGTATATAAAGCTTTGCGCAAAAATTTGAGTACCTCTTGCGTCACGGCATTAATGTCGCCATGCTTCAGCAAAAACCGATACACCGATTTTGTATAATATTCGAGCAACGCGTAATGTCCTTTCTCATAATGTGCAATCAGGTGCAACATGCGCGCAAAGCATTGAATATCAGTGCGCAGCGTGCCCGCTTTCCATTGAATAATTTTATTGAGATAGTCGATGCACTTATCGAAATTACTCGTACCGAAATACAGACACGCAATTTTGTAGTAAAAAACCAAAATGCGGTGCTCGTCGAGCGAAACGAGATTGCCTTTGATAAATTTTTCAATATCGGGTATCATTTTTGTGCCCTCACCGAAACTACCATCCAAAAAGTGTTTGTTTATGCGCCCCGTTAACAGCAAATGATGTGCTGTTATCCATGTACTATCGTGCAATATTTCGCTGTGTTTGGCGATATATTTTTCTGTATTATCCAAAATTTGTGCATGGCGCGAATAATCGAAGGTTAAAAACAAAGCGTTCATGACGTTGTAAATACCTCTGAGATAAAGCGCTGTATCGTTGGCTTTCATGTGCGGTTCGTTTTCGAACATTTCCACCCATCGATAAGTGTAGCGGTAATAATTTTTCCACCGCTGACCAATATACGCTGCCCATGATTCTGCTTGATACAAATACACGCGCTCAAAAAAAGCCAATTCAGAAACTGGTGGCAGATTTTTCTTTTCATTGGAGATAAAATCTACGATGCTTTGCCACTCTTCATCATTTTTTGCATGACCTTTTTGCAAATATTGCGCGTTGAGTTGTAGCGCTAAGTTCGAAAGTTTGCCTGCATTGACAATGCGCGTCATCACTTTGTGCGATTCAGCCGCCAATTCATTCACCCGAACTTCATGCGCCGATGTGATGTGTCGGCTTTCAATCAACTTTTCAAATTCGATGATTTCAAACAATAAAATATTCTCATGATTCACTTCCGCCAAACCTTTCGCACGCTCTAAAATGCGTTGCGCCGAGGCATGCAAACTTTTGCTGTACAGTATCCGTGCGTAATCAACTATTTCTCTGATTTCAATATCGGCACATTTGTTTTTGTAGATAATGCGCAAACTCGCCAAGAGTTGTTTGTATAAATGCGCTTTCAGGTTCGAGAGTTGTTCTTTTTTTATATCGGGCGCTTTTTTCAAAACATAAGCCTCGTCGAACGTTTTAAGTTTATCTAAAATATCGAAAAGCTGTATGAATTTCAAGTCTTCGCTGGTTTGATGGCGCGTGACGTAGAGCCTGAAATTTCTTTTTTCAGCTTTAGTGAGGGTCTGCATTAATTGGAACAGCGGGTCGTACGTCATGAAAATTAAGAATTACTTAAACCTCGTAGGTTTTGAATAAACCTCGTAGGTTTTAAAATCCTACGAGGTTTAATTTAAAGTCACGAATTACGCATTTAAATTTGATAAAAGCCAATTTTGTGTTTTAATTTGAGCACAATTTTAATTTTATAATTGGAGAGCAACTATTTATAAAGCGTAAATTCGCTAAAATTATATAAATTTTATTTTTTGCCAATTAATTTCAAACATAAATTTGATTGAAATTTTAAAGCAAAAACATAACAACTATTGTTATGTTTCTTCAAAGTCAATGAAGTTTAAAAACATAACAAATTTAATTACGTTTCAACAAGGTTAACGAAGCGCTAAAAGGTAATAAATTTTGTTATGTTATTTGAAAGCTATTGAAGCAGTGAAAGGCAACAAAATTTGTTGCGCTTATGCGTTTCAGCAATACTTTTTTGAAATTTTTTTATGATAACCGAACCATACAAACGTGCCAACCGACCCGATTACGCGACACCATTTTGCAACTATTGGCAATCGCCGATTGGTATGATTGAAATTCTTGCCAGCGATGCAGGTTTGCTCGCCATCAATGCTGTGGAAGAAAAAACGCAGCGCGGTGAAACAAACGCGCACATTGATTTAGCGATTCAGCAACTCGAAGAATATTTCAATCGCCAACGCAAAACGTTCGATTTACCTTTGGTGTTCGATGGTGGCACCGAATTTCAGCAGCAAGTCTGGAAACACATTGATAATATTCCGTTCGGCAAAACCGTAAGTTACGGCAGTATCGCTTTATTGATGGGTGATATGAAAAAAGTGCGCGCCGCCGCTGCTGCTACGGGTGCCAATTTTTTCGGTATCGTCATTCCGTGTCATCGCGTTATTGGCGCTGATGGTTCACTCACAGGTTATGCGGGTGGTTTGGCGCGCAAACGCGCGCTGCTGACGTTTGAAGGAGTTTTGCCGCCGCTGTTGGAGTTGTGAAAATGTTAATAAAAAAACAATGAGAAAGCATTTCTTTAAAATCACATATTAAATACATAAGTTGGTGCTTTAATTAAATTTTAAAGAAACACGAATGGATATATCACTCATCTTTCAAGGTGTAATGACACTTCTAAGCCCTTTTTTGCAAAAAGCGGGCGAAAAAGCTGCGGAAACTATTGGTGAAAAGTTTGCAAGCAAAACTTTTGAGAAAGATTTTTGGCATAATGTCAAAACTATTTTCATCAAAGATGAAGAGGTTAAACAAATAGCAGCTATTGAAAGCAAACAGATTGCTTCGGCTGAAGATGTAAAATTGATTGAAAATAAATTAAGCACAGAACTAAATTCCAACCCGCAATTTGCAGCTAAAATTCAAAGTGCTTTTAATTTTTCATCAACTAATATGTTCATAGCACAGCAATTACTTAAATCAATTAAGGCATCAACTGACAAGCTAATTGACTTATACGATGATAGAAATTCTTTAGTGAGTAATCCAATACCACGAGGGGGTTGAGTTTCAAATTAAACAATTTGAGAGAATGTTGCAAAAAGATGAAACTAAATTTCGCAAACTTATTAATACTTAGAAAATGCCACTTGACTATAAAAAAGAGATTCAGCTCACAGAAGACAGACTCAAAGAATTGTATCAAAATAGACGGGACAACCCCAGTTCTAATGAATATGATATTGAAATTAGAAAACTCGAAGGTCAATTAGTAGAATTTAATGAAAAACAAGGACAAAAAGAAATTGTTTCTAATTCTACCAAGCAACTACCAATTATTTGCTACGTTATAACTTCTACAAAAAGAAAAATCGAGCAAAACTTAGGCTGTGAATGTTTTGGTTATTTAGAAGAAGACCGTTACCATGATTCGGATTGTAAAAGTTGGAGACCCTATGATGTCTCAAAATCAATTTCAATAATTTTGGCAGATTTTAGAAGAAATTATCCATTCGAAGAAAAATATTTGGACGGACAAACTGATGATAATATTTTTGCTCATATTGATGATAATATTACTAATTCTTTTGCGATAATTGATTTGCTCGCTCTTTATGATAATAATTACGAATTAGCTATTCGATTTGACAGAAAAGATTCAAGCGTTTTTACCCCAATTTGTATATCATTGCACTCGGAGGTAAGGGCTTTTGCAAATTCTAAAATAGATAAATTTAAAACACTTAGAGGACATTCTAATAAAGATGTTCCATGTAATTTATATTCTCACATGAATATTTCAGGTTATGACAATTTTAAATATTATTTAAAGATGACATTGGCTTCTAAATTTATTACGCAAAAACTCGAAAAGGGACAAATGATGGGATTTAATTAAAAACTTTTAAATGGAATCAGGAAAAATATTCTCACCAACAATTATTTCATTCTACTCATACAAAGGTGGTGTAGGGCGCTCGCAGCTTTGCGCTAATGTCGCTTCGTATTTGTGCCATAAAAAAGGGAAAAACGTTTTACTTTGGGATTGGGATTTTGAAGCACCAGGTTTGCATTTTTTTTTCGATAAAAGCAATGAGGACGTAACTCATACCGGAACAATTGAGATGTTCGACAATTATTGCGGCTCTAAACGCACGAATCCTGATTTTTCAGAAAATGATTATGAGTTTTTGCTTGCCGACTCCATTGTGCCATTAGCAAAGGGTAGTACAGGTAAAATAGGTTTAATTCCGGGTGGAAATTACAACGATGATTTTGTTTTTAAAGTAAACACTTTTAATTGGTTCGAGTTTTACGAAATTTTAAAAGGCAAAAACTATATTGAGAGTTTAAAAAAATGGGTTAAAACTTTAGGTTACGACTATATTTTAATTGATAGTCGCACTGGAATTAACGATTATTCTGGCATTTGCAATTTACAGATTCCAGATATTAATATGGTGGTAATGGCTGCCAATAAACAAAATATGCTTGGTTGTAAGCGCATCATTGAGCAGATTAGAAAATCAAATTACATAGCTGAAGGATATAGACAACCATTTATTTTTCCTATTCTTTCGCGCATAAACGTTAATAACCCTGCCTATCAAGAATGGTCTGAGCGTTTTGTTGCTGAGTTTCACGATTTATTGCCCATTTTAGATAACAAAATTGAAGATATTTTTACGAAAGAAATCTTTAGAGATTTTTATTTAGATAAAACACTTTTAGAAGATGTCCCCAGTTTTTCGGCGGGTGAGAACTTATTAATAAATTCTAAAAACCAAATTTTCTCACGCGGATCTTTTATTTCTAAATATGCCAATATTGGGGATTATATTTACAATTTAAGTGTAAGTGATAATATTGGGCTATCGAACCAAATTGACAAAGAAGCTTGGGTTAATTATGCTGAACAAGCTGAAGCCAATGAAGATAAACCTAAAGCAGCGAAAGCCTATTACAATGCTAAAGAGTGTATTAAATCCGTTAATTTAGAGCCAACAGTCGATGCTTTATTTGAAATTGGTAATGAAAATTTTTTAAAAGAAGATCATACTCAAGCGATACTATATTATGAAAAAGTGATTAGCCTAAAGCCTAATTCATTTGAAGCTTTGAATAAAATTGGACAGGCTTACAAAAATAAAGGTGATTTCGACTTAGCCATTGAAAATTACCGTAAGTGTATTTCTATAAAACCTGATTATCATTACGCTTATAACGGTTTAGGCAAAGTTTATAAAGAGAAAAGTGATTTCGACTTAGCCATTGAAAATTTCCGTAAGTGCATTTCTATAAAACCTGATTTTCATTACGCTTATAACGGTTTGGGCAACGTTTATAAAGAGAAAGGTGATTTCGACTCAGCCATTGAAAATTACCGTAAGTGCATTTCTATAAAACCTGATTTTCATTATCCTTATAAAAACTTGGGTAATTTATATAAAGAGAAAGGTGATTTCGACTTAGCCATTGAAAATTTCCGTAAGTGCATTTCTATAAAACCTGATTATCATTATCCTTATGAAAGTTTACGAGATGTTTATAAAGAGAAAGGTGATTTCGACTTAGCCATTGAAAATTCCCGTAAGTAAAGCTCAAATAATAACATAGCAACGAGTAAATAATAAAGTATCGCTTTTGAAAAAATTTTTCAATTCTAGGCTTTCAAAACTTGCATGTTTAAATAAAAAACCTTCCATTTTACGATAATATTAGCTTCTGAATATACTGTTTATTGATTCTTATTAATTAGTGTCTTGATTAATTAGGCTTTTGAAGGTAAAAAAATTTTGATTCACTAATGGAATCTAATTTTTTTAATTCCTCAATAATATCCTCAAATAAAACACTGTTCTTATTATTAGATTCGGTAATCAAATCAAAAAAAAGCTTACCATTTCTGCCAATTTTTTTGTAAAGAAAGGGGTTATTGATTAAATTCCGCAGTTTATTTCTAAAATCTTCATGTTCTTTTGGATTAACAATTATGCAGTTTTCATTATCAAGAAAACCATCAGAATAGGCATTTTTAATCATAATCTCTTTAGATATCACTAAACACTGGCCTGAACTTAAAATCTCAAATGGAATTTTAGGCGAATGGAACTCAATTGAAAAGTCTCTTTCTAAAAAACAACAAATATCAAGGCTGCGAATAAAACTAGGAATTTTCCAGTTTGCAATGATTGGTAATATAAAGAGCCTATCTGCCAAATATTTATTTTGAATTAGTTCAGAATAAAACCTTTCGAGTGCTGGATAATTGCCAGCAGCAATAATAACAAAATTGAATTCTAAATTTTCTTTTGCCAAATCTGAAATAACTTTTATTAAATCGTAAGAACCCTTTGTTTGACCAACTTTACCATATATACCAATAGTCGTTTTGGTATTGTCAAAAGTTTTAGAGTTAATATCTTTTAATTTTATCTTTAAAGCACTATCTATTTGAAGGGTATCAAACCATAATTTAGCTTTATTTTTCCATATATTGATGTCTAATTTGGATGCATTATCACTAAAATACGGTGGAAGACGAAAACCCTTAACGAAAAGTAATTTTTCTGATGTAATTCCTAATTCCTTTATCCGATTTAAAGATTTAGAATTAAAAGATGTTACTAAATAATTTGCATTCAAAAGCATTAGCTTGTATGCCTCCCCCAAATCTATATTCTGGGACAAACGCCTAATATCACTTCCTGCATGTCTGATAATGCAGGGAATGTTAAATTGTTTAGCTAACAAAGATGCTACAACACCATACGGCTCAAAATACCAACCTATCAATAAATCAGGCTTCAAATCATTGATTACTTTGAAACCCAGACCTAAAAGTTTACTACTATATGGGTTAGAAAAAGGAATAAAACTATATTTAGCTAATTCAGAAGTATTATAAACTTTTACAGAACCATTGAAATACTGTTTCTCTAATTTTTGAAAATCTTCTACATCTAAATATTGTTTGTAGCAAGATTCCACTTCATTAGCATTAGTAATAACATATACTTGATTCCCATTTTCTGCAAGACGATGCGCTGTAATATATGTTAAAGAACTTACTCCACCTTGAATAGGGGGAAATTTTCCAAATAAACAAATTTTCATAAAATAGTTTGGTTCTACGATAATTTAAAGGGAATATTCTTACTGAATTAAATTGCTATCTATATTTGTGCTATTCAATTTATAGTCATTGTTTACATGCCTCATATCGACAACAACCATTAAAGCATCTCTATTAGATAAATACTTTGCAAAATAAATATTTATATATTCATTATTAGATAGCGGAAACTCATAGTTATCAGTTCCTGAAAAAACATTGCGAACTACACTATATTTATCATCATACGTAGATTCGTTTTTTATAAATAATTTTAGTATGTTTTTATAAAAAGGAGGAATAGGTTCTTCTTGCCCTGATTTTAAATTTGGGTAAATTATGGAACTTAACTTACATAATCCCTCATATATAAAAGGATTATGAGGACGACCAACTATAAAATCTGGTTGATGTTTGGCGTTACGTTTTTTTATTAAAAAAGAGTATACACCTTTCGATTGGTATTCGGGCAAAACAGATGCAAATATAAAGCATACAATTTTAAAACCTTGTTTGAAAGTTATATTATACATTGAAAAACCTATTATGCTTTCATTTAAAGAGACTATCCCAACGTGAGTTTTAACGCTAATTTTATCTATATTAAATGCTAATTTTGCTACTACTTCATCAAAGCTATATAAGTTCCTAAAAAAAGAAAAGAGAAAAAAGATTTTCTTAGAAATATCAACAGCTTCTTCACGGCTTGTTACCTCATAATCTTCATAGTGATAGATATTCATCTTAAGTTCTTAATTTTTAAATAAATGGTAGGTTGATTTGATTTTTTTCTTGTTTTTTAAGTGCCGATTTATAAAAATCTATTAAGCATTGAGACATGTTATTAGTAATGAGTTCAGACATTTTATTAATTATTGTGTGAATATATTCATCGTCAAGCAAATAAATTTCTTTATTTAAACCAATAGGTTCTTTTCTAAAGTTTTGTCGAAAGAATTCATCTTGAGTAAGAATCCAATTTATAAAATCTAACCTTTTTAAAACGTGTACTCCAATTGTGAGATGAAGGCTAGATTTATCTTTAGCGATAGCAGAGTGCCATTTTCCGCGAGGTATGTATAAAACATCTCCCTGTTTCATACTATATTCTTTAGGTTCGTTTTGAGGAGGTTCTAGTAATTTTGATTTATGCTCAGGAATATTAAGGGGATACATTAAAGAAAAATCATAAATTTTCCACAACTTTTCTCCTGCTATTTGGAGTGCAAATATTTCATGAGTATCGTAATGTGTATTGTAACCAAAGCTTCCTCCAGGTTGAGATAAATAAGAATTAATGTTTACTCGCTCCTGAAAACTTGTAGAAATTGCACTATGTAAGTCTGACAGGCTCGAAGAGAAATACTGCATATTTTTATATGTCAAAGTTGCTCCATCACTACATAAGTCTACAATTTTGGAGAAAGAGTATCTATTTTCAAATCCTGATTTTCTTGGATTTATGCTAGCTGTATATTCTTCAATTGGAATAATTATCCCATCTTTAATAAGTTCTATATTAGGAACAGCAATATTATAAATTGATTTTTTTAAATTTTCAACAAACTCATTTATCGTGAGTATATTTTCAAATTTATTTTCATCGCCGCTAATATGAAGCTCATTTTTAGTCCAATAATCATCAAAAAAATCTTTAATTGTTGTATTTCCAAGTAGTGTTTGTAGATTCATTATATTTTTATATCAATAAAATAGTTAAGAATGTTGTGACATTTTAATCCAATAAGCGATAACTGTTAGGGTTATTAAATCATAATTTTCTTTAGTTTTTCTTCGCTGTAATAAATAGGGTATTCATCGTACCATTTTATAAGGGTTCTTTCGCCAAGTTTATCATAAATATAACTGCATTGTAAACTAAACTCATAATCCATTTCAGAGTTTATTAATTCTTGATTTTCCACCAATCTTTTATCTAATTCATCCTTCGCTTTTTTACTAAGTGGAACATGATGAACAAAAGATCCAAATTTTTCAATACAAAAAATCTCATAATCCCTTGTAAATAGAATAAAGTTATGCCACATCATATCAATTATAAGAATTGATTTATCAATCGATAATTTAGGGGCATCTAAATTTTGCCCTCTTTCGTATGAAGCTAAGGCACAAAGCCAAAGCCACTTTTTTGTTTCATTAAAAATGTCTCCGGCATCTTCAAAACTTATATTAAATTTATCAATAAATCTATAGACTATCATATCATTGCGATAATCCACAGCATTTTCTAAAGAACATAACATAATACATGTTGCATTTTTATTTTTAAAATAATTATTCTTATCAAATAAGTGCGGGACAAGATCGGGGCAGGTTTTTACTGAAAATCGAGGTGTCAGCAAAATAGCATTTGAATATAAATGAGACATTTTTAAATCTCGATTATTTCTTTACACAAATTTGTCACGCACTATCATCAAATAATCAAATTATTAAACTATCATTATTTATGGTGTGTAGTTTTAAAGGCTGCTTTCTTCAAGCAAGTTTTAATCACCATCACTGCAACCACATTCTTGCATTTCATTGTTTTCTAATTGTCTTCTTTTTTTTACCAATCTCTCTATTAGTTGATCCTTGGTCTCAAAAGAAGCAGGTAAAATGATGCTTTTCATTTCCACAGATATTTCTGTATTTTCAACATAATTAAAAGACGCCCTTTCCATATTCGTTAAAGTTTAAAATTAAGAAAAAAAATTTAAAATATTTTGTTTTGAATGTTATATTTTTATTGAAATAAAATTTAAATAAAAAAATTCATGTAAAAGATAATTTATGATATATTTATAATTCTTCAACTGTCAGAAAACCTTCTTCAATTAGCTTTTTACTGAAAACAATTTTGTCCCTGTCTGTGGGCAATCCAGTTATATCCTTTAATTGAAAACTTTTAACTGTTGTTATAAACTCAATAGCTTTCCTATGTTCGATAGAGAATGAAAGGGTTTTATTGTAAAAAGTCAAATAAACCTTGTGTTCATCACAGGTTATTTTAAAAACGATTTGTGTTCGCTTTTTTAATTTTGAGCTAAGGCTTATTGCTTCTCGTTTGCTAAAGTTTAACAACCTATTTGAATTATCTTTCATTTGCCTACCAATTACTTTGTCGGATAAAACTTGTAGTATACTGCTCTCACTAAGTTGCGAGATAAAGGTATCAAGTAATTTATTGAATGTATCTTCCTGCTCCTTTTCGTTGCCTACTAAATAATTAAGCGGGGCTTTCCTAAAATCAACTTGCTCTTTTAAATTTTGTAGACCTTCTTTGAAATAATCGAGCCACAAATGAGGAAAAACGCCTACTGTTATGTGTAAAGAAACCCCATCTGTTGTAATTGCGTCATGTGCCAAACCCCTAGGAACGTAAAGTAAATCGCCTGGCAGTAGTTTAATGGTTTGGTTTGCCTCTGTGTCTATGTATTCTGCTTTTACAAAATTCTGGTCTAATGTTGGTAAGTCTTTAACGTTGTCATAAAGTCTCCAGATTTTAGAACCACAAATCTGTAAAACAAAAACGCTATGTGTGTCATAATGCGCTGTAAAACCTTGCGAATTTTCTGGGGTTAAGTAAACTGTAGTTTCAACATTAAAACAAAAATGCTTTTCTAATGCATTTGTGAATTTAGATAGACTATTTATACTATATTTCATTAATTGGTGAACAATAGTTGCACCGTCGTAATAACAACTAAATAGTTTATCAATATTTATTAATCCTTCAGCCGCATAGCTACCAAAAGAGAGAATATTTGAGTATTTATCTAATGGGACTTCTTTTCCATCTTTTGCTAATCTTATTGTAGGGTATCTAATATTATTATGACTTAAAAAATCATTCATCTGACTTATGGTTAATATTTCTGAATAATAGTAAAAGTCATCCCGTGGAATATAGAGAAATTCTTTATCCCAATATTTAGTAATAAAATCATTATTACTTATTGGAGCAATTAGAAACTCAAATATGTTTTTAGCAATACTCATAAAGTGATAATTTTAAGAAAGCCTTCTTTGATTAATTTTCTTGTAAGTACAAGTTTCCCTTTATCATCTAATTTGTTTGAAATATCTTTGATAAGAAATTCATCATTCTCTGTAATATAATTCAGTATTTCCAATACAAAATTGGGAAATTCAATTTTTTTATCATAAAATTTCAATTCTACAGATTTACCGTGTTCGATAATTGCAAAGTTAATATCTTTTCTTTTAGCTAATTTTGAAGAATTGTTTATTTTAGAAATATTCAAATAATCAAAAAGCCTGTTGGTATTGTCTTTTACTTGTCTTGCTTGAGTATCGTCATGCAAAGATTGAAATATATTTCGGTAATTAGTCAACGCCTTTACTTTTTTCTTCAAATACGTGAAATTATCGACTGAGCTTTCTTTGAATAAATGATTAATTGATGACCTTCTAAATTCGTGATCATCTTTTAATCCTTCGACTACCAAGTTGAAAATGTCTAACCAAGTAGGTGGACAGAGCACCGTAGTTATATGTAATGACATTTCGTTACTTGTTTTAGCTTCATGAATGAAACCCCGAGGAATGAAAATTAAATCACCAGGTTGAAGTGTAACCTCAAAAATTTTCTCACTTCCGCTATAAGTATCCATATTAAATGTTTGGTCAATAGCTGGTAGTTCCAAGATCGGTTTGTAAACTGTCCAAGTTTTATTGCCAAATACTTGCATTATGAAAGAACTTGTTGTGTCGTAATGCGCGGACAAACCCTGTGAATGATTTGGTGTTAAAAAAAGATGTGTTTCCACTCTAAATCTAAGTTCCTTTTCAAGTTGAGAGACAAAAGTTGAAAGAGATTTAACACTTGAGCGCATCATTTGAAGAAAAACGGTTGCGCCATTATTAAACTTATTAAAAAATTTATCAGTATCAATTAACCCTTCGGATGCATATTTTCCAATTGAAATTATTGAAGAGTATTCAGATAAAGGTATCCCTACCCCATTTTTTGCCATTCTGATAGCTGGGAAACGAATATCATTTCTATCCAAATACTCGTTGACTTGTTCAATTGTCAAAATATTATTGTAATAATCAGGCTTTTCACGTTGTATATAAAAAGGTGTTTTATCCCAGTAGTCATTTACAAATGTGTTAAGTGTAATTGGTTCAAGTATATATTCAATCATCACTTTATTTTAATTAAAAAAATCCCGACATTTAACTGCTGGGATTTTTGAATTAGTTAAATTACCAACATAATTAGTTTCTCTGATAATTCTGTTGGTTTTGCCCACTCTCTTCATTAGTAACTTTGCTAATTTGAGTAGAGCGAAACTCTCTTATTTCATTTGAAGCCATTTTCTCAACCTTAATAGCTTCTTCAGTCAGAGTAAAAAGGCTCTCACTGTTTAGGTTTTGTACTTTACTTTCCATTATATTAAAAATTAAGTGGTGAAATTATCTGTGTAAATGCCTTTTTTAAATGTGATGTGCTTTACAAGACTTCCAGTAATTTGTTCGATAAAAATTAATCTGTAAATAGCTTGCAAAACTTTACAAGCAAAAATATTGAGTTTGACGATACAAAAAACTAAAATTTGACTAGAATAATGTTACAAGCTACAATAAGGCATATTTTATCAATTTGAAGACACTCTAAGTCTATAAACCAGTTTGTTACAAACTTTATATTTTGAAATAATTTCCAAAAATAGAATCTCTTTTTTAATTTTCAAAATAAATTTGATAATAGTTTCGAAAACATAATTTGATCAAACTTCAGGTTGTCTTGTTGTTTAGCTGTCCCGAATTATTTTCAATATAACTGTGCGAGTTTGTAGCATCGGAAATTCTCTTTAGGTTCATCAAAATATTGAACACAGAAATTGAGGCACGATTTATCTAAATACCTGATTTTTAAAACAACATCCCGAATTGTAACTAATCCGTAAAGTTCTTTCAAAGTTTGCCAATCGGAAAGCAAACCATGAGACATAACCCGCTCAATGACATAGGGCTTGCTGCTTTCAAAGTCTATCTGATTCTTGTCAACATCCCAGAATAAGTAATTACTGAATGAATCCGCGATTTTTGGTTGCAACATTTAAATTTATTTGATTGCAAATATACAAAAACTTCACAAAATAATTAATAGTTCACAACTACGAATACCCCAAAACCTTCAACGATTTTTCATCGTCGTGCCAATTATCCCGCGTTTTAACCGAAAGCCCCAAGAAGATTTTATAACCTAAAAAACGCTCAATGGCGCGGCGCGAACTGATACCCAATTGTTTTATCGCATTGCCATCTTTACCGAGCAGAATAATTTTTTGTGTTTCGCGCGCTACAACAATGGTCGCATCGATGTGTGCAAACGGTTTGCCGTGTTTTTCGCTTTCTTTAAACCCTTCAATCACTACTTGGCTCGCATACGGGACTTCATCGCGATAGAGCAAAAATATGTTTTCGCGAATAATTTCGGAGCAAAAAAAACGCTCCGTGCGGTCGGTGAGTTGATCTGTCGGATAATAAGGCGGATGTACGGGTAATTTCGATTTTAAATCTTCGAGCAAAACATCTATTCCGACTTTGTTCATGGCAGAAATGACAAAAGTGTTATCGAACTCGATGAATTCTTTGAGCTGCTCTTCTGTTTCTTTAATTTTTGTCGGCGAAAATACATCGCACTTGTTGATGACCAAAACTTTTTTGGCATCCGCATTTTTGGTGAATTTAACCAAAGGGTCTTCGGCAGTAAAAACTTCATCGGGCGATGTCAGAAAAATAATAACATCGGCATCATCAAAACTTTCGGTCACGAATTTATTCATCGCTTCGTGCATTTTGTACGAAGGTTTTGAAATATAACCTGGTGTATCGCTGAATACAATCTGATAATCTGCTTCTGAAAGGATACCCAAAATTCTATGTCGCGTGGTTTGTGGTTTGTGTGTCACTATACTCATGCGTTCGCCCACAACAGCGTTCATCAGCGTCGATTTTCCCACGTTGGGTCTGCCGATAATATTTAAAAAGCCTGCTCTAAAATTTTCTTCCATTATTATTTAGGAAACATTGAGTCACAAAGTTACGATTGATTTCGCGCAAAGCTGCAAAATAAAACGCGCAAAGGCGCAAAACCCTAAATGTCTTTGCGCCTTTGAGAACTTCTTTGCGACTTTGCGCGAAAAAAACAAAAGGTTTTTAGCCATGAGCTTTGAGCTTTGAGCCTTCTCTTTAAATAACGAGAAAAGCTCAAAGCTCATGGCTCATAGCTAATCTATTCCCGGAATTCTACCGCCGTCGAGCCATTTTGTATAGGCTTTAAATTTATCCATTTCACCGTTTGCCAATAAACGCGCTTGTTCGGGCCACGTACTCGGGTCGTTAAAATTCGGATTTTTGCCAGCGGCAATCAAAATTTCTTTCAATCTATCAACGCGCGTTTCAGAAAGGTCTTTAAAAGTGCGAATACCGCCGTTGTACAGAATTAATTCTATACGCGGACCAATACCTTCAACAATTTTCAAATCGTCGAGGGGTGGTAATTCCGTTGAATGTGGTTCAGGTGATTCAATCGGCGATGCTTCTAGAACATGCGTTTCAATGTGTTGCTCGACATGTGTTTCTTCTGCAATGGCGGTGAAAATGCTCGGAATGATAGGTTGATGTGCTACCTCAAGTTCCACTACATTCGACTCAACGGGTGTGTGTTCTATGATATCATCTTCCGATTTTAAATTTCTCCGCATAAATTCTGCACCATTCGGTGTTACACCCTCACTTAAGAAATGTGTCGTTTCGGGTTGAACAACTTCTGTCGGTAAAACTTGATGGACTTCTTCAACAATAGTTAGCACTGTTGGAGAAACAAAAAGAGGCTGAGCAATAATATCGTGATGCACTTCTACAACAGGTTCTTCAACGTGTGGTGTTTCTATAACTTCATGCAAGGTCGGAAGTTCTAATGCAGGCTCAGCAATAACATCGTGATGCACTTCAACAACAGGTACTTCAACGTGTGGTGTTTCTACAATTTCATGCAAGGTCGGAAGTTCTAATGCAGGCTCAGCAATAACATCGTGATGCACTTCAACAATAGGTTCTTCAACATGAACATCGTGAGAAATTAATTCTGAAACACCAACAACACCTACAACAGGCGAAACAACACTTGCTACATCAGTTGATGTATGTGGGTCTTCAACATGTGTCGTTGGTTCAACTACAACTACTGGTGGTGTTAAAGTGGCAATGGTTTGTTTGTACTCCTCAATTTGTTTATTGAGTGCGCTGATAGTGAGTGCTTGCGAAGCCAAAGTTCCTTTCAAATCAGCTCTATCATTTTCCGATGCTTCGAAGCGTTTTTGCAAATCTGCTACCTCCGATTGAGGTGTTGATAACGCTGCTTGCGTTTTCAGAATATCTAACTCATTTTTGTGTAACTGTAAATCTTTGTTGTTTTGGTCGAGTTGATCAACAAGAACTTTTTTCTCCTCCTGAAAAAAATGATCGCATACCAAATAGCCCAGCAAAGCTGTAGCTCCAACGGATAATAAATAGACCCAACCATTGTCGAAACCGTGGTTAAGAAATATCCATCCAAAAACTAAACACACAAAAATAATCGAAAAGAATAATAAATTCCTCATAGGTTTGCAGTCAAAATGTAAAAATTATAGTTTATTTCATTATAAATTACAACAAACTTAATTTTTTAATTTGAATTACGCAAATTCGCCGCGTACTTTTTGTTAATTTTTATATTTTTATTGCCTGTTCACCCATTTTATGGAATTTAAACTACTTAAAACCGACGGAAAGAGCCGTGCACGCGCTGGAATTATTACAACTGCGCATGGAGAAATTGAAACGCCGATATTCATGCCCGTTGGTACACAAGGTACGGTTAAAGGCGTGCACACACACGAGCTCGTTGAAGATATTGCGGCGCAAATCATTTTAGGTAACACCTATCATTTGTATTTACGACCAGGTATCGAGATTTTAAAATCGGCAGGTGGCTTGCATAAATTTAATGGTTGGAACAAACCCATTCTGACAGATTCAGGTGGATACCAAGTGTATTCATTGGCACATAAACGCAAAATAAATGAAGAGGGTGTTGTGTTTACTTCGCACATAGATGGCTCGAAACACAGTTTCACGCCCGAACACGCTACACATATTCAGCATTGCATTGGCGGCGATATTATCATGGCGTTCGACGAATGTCCGCCGTATCCGAGCACTTACGAATATGCGAGCAATAGCATGCACCTCACGCACCGTTGGTTGCAACGCTGTTTGAAATACCATGCCGAGCAAATGCCATTGTATGGTTACCCGCAAGCACTTTTCCCAATTGTTCAGGGCAGCACATTCGGAGATTTGCGTTCCGCCTCTGCACATTTTATTGCCGAGCAAGGTGCAGAAGGAAACGCCATCGGTGGACTTTCTGTTGGTGAACCTGCCGATGCAATGTACAAAACAACCGAATTGGTGTGTGGTATTTTACCGCAAGATAAACCGCGCTATCTGATGGGTGTTGGCACGCCCGCCAATATTTTAGAGTGCATCGCGCTCGGTGTTGATATGTTCGATTGTGTGTTGCCTTCGCGCAATGCGCGACATGGTTTGCTCTATACTGCCGAAGGCGTGATGAATATGCGCAACGCGCAATGGGCGAACGATCATTCTCCGATTGATGCGAACAGCACCGCTAAAACAAGTCGCTATTACACCAAAGCGTATTTGCGCCATTTGTTTCACGTCGAAGAATTATTGGCGGGGCAAATCGCTACGCTGCATAATCTGGCGTTTTATTTGTGGTTGGTTAAAACGGCGAGAGAGAAAATTTTGGATGGAACATTTAAAACGTGGCAACAAGAGATGTTGGTGAAAGTGGGACAAAGGCTATAGTTAAACCTCGTAGGTTTTGAAAACCTACGAGGTTTTTGATGCTTCAAATTCTGCGATTTGTTTTTTGGTCGCCAATCCCCTCCAACTGAGTTCTAAAATTTCAGTCAATAAGTCTTTGTTGTAATTGTGTACCCACATACAAATAGAAGGGTAGTTTTTGTAATGGTCGGGAAGGTGAAAAATTTCTGGGTGCGAATTCAAATATTTATCACGTAATTCAAAATCCAATCGGATAGGGATAAATTCGCCGTTTTCGTGCAAGCGGCACATAAATTTTCCATTCACTTTTATGGAAGGCGTATTACCGTGTGAAACGCTTTCTTCTGCTCCTGAGAAAGTGAGCGCAATATTTTTTATGGGTTCAAAGTCAGAGTAGTTGAAATAGGAGATTTCAATTTTCATTTAAAATTCTAAATAAGTTGCTTATTAAAAAGGGAATAGATAAAACATTATAACTCATTCAATAAATCTTTAGTAGTGCGCGCAACCAATTACCTGCGCACTAATTTTAAGTTTTCAACAGCTTCTTTGATTTCTTCAATCAAGGTGGCTTTTTTATTTCTGCACAAAATTATTTCTTCTTTCCGTTCTCAGCAACTTTTTCAAAACCATTCGAGAAATTCTCAACATTCCTCAAATTCGACCTTAGTTCTATTCTCAAAAAGCGCGCAGTGTGGCTGATTTCATTTTTTGCTACTTCTTCGGGCGTGCCTTGTGCGATAATTTGTCCGCCACGCGTACCACCTTCGAGACCCATATCTAAAACATGATCTGCCACTTTAATGATGTCGAGATTATGTTCAATAATCACTACAGTATTGCCTTTGTCGACAAGTTTGTTTATCACATCAAGCAGTTGGCGAATATCTTGAAAGTGCAAACCGGTTGTCGGTTCATCCAAAATATACATCGTGTTGCCCGTATCTTTGCGCGCCAATTCTTCTGCGAGTTTAACGCGTTGCGCTTCTCCACCTGATAGTGTCGTGGCGCGTTGACCGAGCGTGATATAGCCCAAACCAACATCGTGAAGCGTTTTAATGCGACGCAAAATATTCGGTACGTTTTCGAAAAATACGACGGCTTCATCAACGCTCATGTTCAATACATCGTTGATCGATTTGCCTTTATACAAAATTTCCAACGTCTCGCGATTGTAACGTCTGCCATGGCACGTTTCACAATCGACTTCCACATCGGGTAAGAAATTCATTTCAATCACGCGTTTGCCGCCACCTTCGCACGTTTCGCAGCGCCCGCCTTTCACGTTAAATGAAAACCGTCCTGCTTTATAACCGCGAATTTTAGCTTCGGGCACACTCGAAAAAATGGTGCGGATGTCGGAAAAAACACCCGTGTATGTGGCAGGATTTGAACGCGGTGTGCGACCGATAGGCGATTGATCGACTTCAATCACTTTATCGAGATGTTCGATGCCTTCAAATTTTTCGTAGGCTAAAGGTTTTTTGACCGAATTGAAAAAATGTTGGCGCAAAATCGGATACAGTGTTTCATTTATTAATGAAGATTTCCCCGAACCACTCACCCCTGAAACAACAATCAGCGTTCCGAGCGGTAATTCAACCGTAACATTTTTTAAATTATGACCCGTAGAGTTAATCAGTTTTATCGATTTACCGTTGCCTTTGCGCCGAATTTTAGGCGTTTCAATTTGTTGAATGTTCGCTAAATATTCAGCCGTCACGGTTTTATTTCCCATGAAAACAGTGGGCGTGCCTTCGTTCGTGATAGAACCGCCGAGTTTTCCCGCGCCGGGTCCCATGTCGATGAGATAATCGGAAGCGAGCATAATTTCTTTATCGTGCTCGACAACAATAACCGAGTTGCCAATATCGCGCAATCTTCTCAACGCTTCAATCAATCGTTCGTTATCGCGTTGGTGCAAACCGATCGAAGGTTCATCGAGAATATACGTAATACCCGTGAGTTGCGAACTGATTTGCGTTGCCAAACGAATACGCTGCGATTCACCACCCGATAGCGAACCGGCAGGGCGATTCAAAACCAAATAATCGAGACCAACATTGTTCAAAAACTGAATCCGCATCCTGATTTCTTTCAAAATACCTTTTGCGATAGCAGTCTGCCGCGTCGAGAGGTGCTGTTCAACGGTATCGAACCAAGCAGCGAGTTCTTCCATATCCATATTGGCAAGTTCGCCAATATTTTTATCGTGCATTTTATAACAAAGTGCCTCTTTTTGCAATCTCAAACCATGACATTCAGGACATTCAATAACGGTCATAAAGTTTTCAACCCAAGCAATAATGCGTTCCGATGTGCTTTCTTCAAACCAACGCTTCAACATAGTAAACAAACCCGTTGAGGCTAAATCGTAAATCAGCATATCGGTTTGCGGTAAAACAGATGGAATATTTATTGTCTTTTTTTCGCCGCCATTGTAAATCAGGTGCAGTGCCGCTTCGGGAATATCTTTTATAGGCGTTGCGAACGAAAAATTATATTTCTTCGCAATTTGCCGAAGTTGACCGAACAAAGAATTATCTCGCGGCTCACCAAAAGGTACAATACCGCCGTCGTTGATGGTTTTTGTATCGTCGGGAACAACTTTTTGAATATCCACTTCCGCGACTTGACCTAAACCTTTACAGTGCGGGCAATAACCTTTGGGCGAGTTGAATGAAAAAGTATTCGGCGACGGGTCTTCGTAACTCACACCGCTTTCGGTATCCATGAGGTTTTTAGAAAACGTCCGCAATTTTTCAATAGCATTTGTGTTTGTATCCGATTCGACATTTTCTAAAACCAACACATTCACTATGCCATTTCCTACGCGCAATGCGGTTTTGAGCGATTCCGTTACGCGTTCAATTCTATCGGCATTGACTAAAAATTTATCAATCGCAATATCAATATCGTGTGTTTTAAATCTGTCGAGTTGTAGGTTCGGGACTAAGTCGGTGAGCATGCCATCAATCAATGCTTTGGTGTAACCTTGTTTGCGCGTGCTTTCCAACAATTCGCGGTAATGCCCTTTGCGCGAACGAATGAGTGGCGCGAGCAACATGATTTTTTTATTGGTATAATCAGTAAATATGCGTTCGCGAATTTGTTCTTCCGAAAATTTCACCATCGCTTCACCCGTCACATAGCTGTAAGCAATGCCTGCGCGCGCATAGAGCAAACGCATGAAATCGTAAATTTCGGTAATCGTTCCTACCGTAGAACGCGGATTGCGCCCCACCGTTTTTTGTTCAATGCTAATTACTGGACTCAATCCTGTGATCTGCTCCACATCCGGGCGTTCCATATTGCCAATAAACTGCCGCGCATACGCCGAAAATGTTTCCATGTATCGGCGCTGACCTTCAGCGTAAATGGTATCGAACGCCAACGACGATTTGCCGCTGCCACTAATGCCCGTCACTACCACCAATTGGTGTCGCGGAATTTTAACGTCTATATTTTTGAGGTTGTGCACGCGGGCGCCAATCACTTCTATAAATTCTTGTTCTACCATTTTAAAGGAGTCGGGTGTCAGGAATCAGGAATTAGGGTGCAGTTTAAGTTTTTGAATTCAAACCTAATCCCTGACACCTGATTCCTGACACCTCTTTACTACAATCCGCAAAATTAAATAAAGTTGTGCGATTTAACTATAACGCATGGAAATATTGTTCGGTTTAAAGACAATGAAATTTTAAAAGATAGGCTGTATTAGGGATTTATTCTCCGAAAAGAAAACTGCAGGAGAGGAACAAGATACTGAAGTTGTTTAAACTTTTAGCTCTTTAAAAAATTTTCTGATGAATATCGCTGCGAAAGCCATAAAATGGAGCGACATCCAATTTATAGTTTTGTATTCAAATCTAACGAGCAATGCTTTTAGAGAATCTATCCAAGCATTTGCACGTTCTATCACGTATCTTTCTTTATACAACTCTTCATCAAATATGTACGTTCCACTTTCATA
>JAYWBA010000121.1:0-15286 GCA_043781915.1 Saprospiraceae bacterium | reverse complement strand
CCGTTCCCGCTTTCTTTTATCAGTAAATTTAAAACTGTTTGTTAACTTTGCAAACGTATGACTTCGCAGACTTCGCTGACTTTCGCAGAAAAAAGGTTAAAATTTGCGAAAGTCTGCGAAGTCTGCGGGAAAACCACTACATGAGAAATAGTGTACGGTAACGCAAAATTATAATTTTAATCAGCATTTAAGACCTTTCGACATAATTTTTTATCTTTACGTTCTTAATCAATTCATAAACGATAAACGATGGGCACGCGCTACATAAAAATGATAAATATAGATTTAGGCAGAAAAATATATGGTATCGGCATGTTCTATCTCGGCTGCCTTTCCGTTATTGCACAAGATTTTATTCTCGGTCGCCCACCTGCCATTAATACCGACCCTGCATTAGCATTCTTACTCAGTATTTCACTTCTTGTAGCATCAGGGTTGATTATTTTGAATAATAAACGGGCGGGAATAGCTGCTTTGTGCATAGGCTTATTGATATTGATTTTTTCTTTTTTAGTGCGTGTAGTGCCAACACTCACAACGTTTGATGGTGCGTTATGGAGTATTAATGCCTATAAAGCTTTGGCTTTGGTGGGCGGCTCTTTCATAATTGCAGTGTCTTTTTTTGAAGATGGAACGAGTGAAATGCCTAATTTTTTAAAAAAATTTATTTCCACCAAGTATTTAAAAATAATCGGCATTGCTCTTTTAGCCCTATTTCTCATCATTTCAGGATGTTCTCATTTCAAATATTTCGATTTCGTCCAAAATTTTATTCCTTCTTATATTCCTTTTCATAAGTTCTTTGCAAATTTTACTGGACTCTGTCTTATCGGGGGCGGTGTAGGTTTACTCATTCCGTACACGCGCTCATGGTCTGCTTTGCTCGCGAGTATTATGATTTTCAGTTGGTTTTTGCTGCTGCATATTCCCAGACTTTTTGACCACTTTTACGACCCCAGTGATAGAATGGGACTTGGTGAGTCATTCGTTTTTGCTGGTATTTTTCTGGTTTTGTATCATTTAGAGAAAAATCAGAATAATTAAATTTTGAACCTAATTTTTAGGAAAAATAAAGCGTACTTACGATTAAACAATAGATGTAAATTAGGATTGTAATCAGATAACAAATGTATAAACTTTTCAGGACGAGACACAGTTGATAGTTTGTGGCTTTCCTTTCAACCATCAATTAAAATGGAATTAAGGCAGCTTAAATATTTTGTAACCGTTGCGGAAGAACTGCAATTCCTGAGTGCATCGCGTAAACTGTTGGTATCGCAACCAGCATTAAGTCAGCAAGTAAAATTGTTGGAAGAGGAACTCGGTGTTGATTTATTTATTAAGTCGAAGCGACAAATTTACCGCAAAGTAGAATTAACGGAAGCAGGCACACTGTTTTTAAAAGATGCTCAAAAAATTTTACAACTTTGCCATAATGCAAAAGAACAATTAAAAAGTTTTGCCCTATCGAAAAACACGATTAAGCTCGGTACTTACAGAATGTTGACGGGACAACTCATTTTAGATACACTCGCTTTGTTTTCGAAAAAATTCCCTAAGCTTGATGTGCATATTGTCGAATTACCCACCATTTTAAGTGTTCAAGAAGCTTTATTGGATGAGACGATTGACTTTGGCATAACTGTTCTGCCGCTTCAATATAAAAACTTATCGTATATTCTATTGAAAGAAAGCCAGTTAAGTGTCATTTTGCCTAAAAATCATGCTTTAGCACAAAAAGAAAAAGTAACACTCGAAGAATTGCACAATGAGCAATGGATAGAAATTACAGCATCATTTCACCCTATTTTTGAAGAAGTTGAAAGGCTGTGTATTAAAGCAGGTTTCAATCGTCGACAGCATATTGTTCAAGAAGTTTCTTCATTAGAAATTATGGCACAATTGGTTGGTATGGGAAAAGGAATTGCTTTGGTGCCTTCGTTTTTTGATACGAGCGTTGTTGCCAATATTGTCAATAAACCATTGGAAAATACACTGATTAAATTTGAGCAATGCCTTGTTTATCGCAACAACAGTTTTAATGAGATGATTGAGGTTTTAAAAACGATTGATTCTGCATACTTAAAGCCGTAATTTAAACATTGCGAAGCCAATAGTTTTTTTAACTTTGTTCATTCTTTGTTACAAAACTATTCTCACCAAAAATTATGAAAAAAACCTTCTTTAACTACGAAAATGGCTTATTGGCTTTATTAAGCGTCACTTTTGGTTTGGTGTTCATTGACCGATTCGCATTGGTGTATTTAAGCCCTTTTATTGCCAAAGATTTGGGATTGAACAATACTCAAATTGGCTTGTTGGTTTCTGCTTTGAGCATTACTTGGGCGATTTCTGGTTATTTCACGACGGCTTGGGCAGAAGCGAAAAACAAAAAGAAAACTGTTTTCATTGCGTCTGTTATTCTTTTTTCATTGGCTTCTATTACTTCTGGTTTTGCAACTGGTTTTGTAATGCTGATATTGAGTCGGTTATTAATGGGTTTTTTTGAAGGACCAACTTTGCCACTGATTCAATCGTTTGTTGCTAAAGAAGCTTCACCCAATCGAGCAGGTTTGAACATGGGTATTTTGCAAAGTTTTGGATCCACTCTATTTGGTTTTTTAATTGCTCCTATTCTTTTGGTGGCATTAGCAACACAATATGGCTGGCGCTCAACTTTTTTCATTGCGGGTATACCAGGTTTAATAATGGCTTTTTTATGCTGGAAATTCATAAAACCAAGCACAGCCGAAACACAGGAACAATCGGTATCGGTTGATGAAAGCCTTAGTTTCAGCCAATTATTAGGATATAAAAATATCAGGATTGGTATCATTATGGCTTGTTTATTAATGACTTGGCTCAACAGTTGCATGACTTTTATGCCCAAATATTTCACCGAGATTGAAGGTTTTACTGGAGAGGATATGGGCAAAACAATGGGTTTAATGGGTCTTGCTTCTTTGCTTGCGGGTGTGTTAGTAACAGCTCTATCAGACCGTTTTGGAAGAACACCGATTATAAAATTGTTCATTTTAATAGGTCTCATTTTTCCTTTAGCCATTGTCTTTTTGAAAGGCTCTGGTTTGCAAATTCCGACTATGTTTATCGGTTATTTCATGTTCGGCACATTCCCTATTGTATTAGGAACAATACCAGCCGAAACAGTTCCGATACATTCAACCGGTAAAGCGATTGGATTAATAGTTGCAGCAGGAGAACTTTTTGGTGGCGTGCTAATACCTTTTATTTGTGGCATTTTGGCAGATATATTTGGTTTGAATGCACCTTTTTATGTGTCTGCCGTTGCAGCGGTTTTGGCATTAATCGTTTCTTTCTCACTCATTGAAACTAAAAAATGGTAAAGAAATATAATAGCCGCCTCAAAGGCAAAACAGCACTGGTAACTGGTATCGGCGCAGGTATCGGACAAGGTTGCGCACTCATGTTTGCGCGCGAAGGCGCACAAGTTTTTGGATGTGATATTAATCCTACTGCTGCCGAAGCAACTTTAGCGATTGCTAAAGCTGAAAAATTAGAAATGGCGAGTTTGCATCCTTCCGATTTAACCATCGAAGCTGATGTTGAAAAACTCGTCGAAGCTGCCGTTCAAAAATATGGCAAAATTGATATTTTAGTGAATGCCGCTGCTTTTTGCGATTTTAAATGGATTGAAGAATTAGACTATCAGACCACTTGGAAGCGCAGTATTGCAGGTGAATTAGATATCGTTTTCTTAGCTTGTCAAAAAGCATGGAAATATTTGAAAATTAACGGCGGTTCCATCATCAATTTTGCTTCTGCTAATGCGCGACAAGCGTTAAAAGGTTCTCCCGCTTTGGTGCATTGTGCCACAAAAGGTGCAGTGTATTCCATGTCTATTCAAATGGCAATGGAAGGCGGGCCGCATCAAATTCGCGTGAATACCATTTCACCTGGTTTGGTGCATACCGCTGCGACGAATCATTTAGCGATGGACACAGAAAAACGCGCATTTTTAAACGATAAACACATGCTCGGTAGAATTGGCAAATCCGAAGACATTGCTTATGCCGCTTTATATTTAGCATCCGATGAATCAAGTTGGGTAACGGGTGCCGATTTTCCTATTGATGGGGGTGCGTCAAAATGGTGAAATCTTGGTTCAGACAATTATAACTACTGTTACTATAATCTTATAAATCCTTAAATCTGTTAAATCTTGGTCAAGTTTAAAGGAGAAATATTTTATCGCGGCGATGCGGGTTACGACGAAGCGCGCGTCGGCAGAGTTTTTAATCAGCGCCGACCAGAGCGTTATCCTGAAGTCGTTTTTTTTCCAAAAGATGAAAAAGACGTGGTGACCGCTGTGAAATTAGCGAACGAAAAAAATTATAAAATTGCTATTCGCGCAGGTGGACACAGTTGGGCGGCGTGGAGTGTGCGCGACGAAGGCATTCTCTTGGATTTAAAACATCTGAACAAAATAAAACTCAACAAAAAAACGAAAGTGGTTAGTGCGCAACCCGCCGTGAAAGGTGGCATGGAACTCAATCCATTTTTAAAACCACACGGATTATTTTTCTGTGGTGGTCATTGCCCAACTGTGGGTATTGGTGGATTTTTATTGCAAGGTGGGCAAGGTTGGAATGCGCGCGGTTGGGGTTGGGCAGCAGAATATATTGTCGCTATTGATGTTGTCACAGCAGATGGCGAATTAGTTCGCGCAGATACAAACCAAAATGCCGATTTATTTTGGTCTGCGCGCGGTGCAGGACCTGGTTTTTTTGGTGTAGTAACGTGCTTTCATTTAAAAACAATTCCACTCCCTAAAGCATTAACGGCAAGTACGTTTTTATATCCAAAACAATACGCTGAAACTATTTTGAAATGGATGCAAGAACTTCATCACTCCGTAGCTAATAGTGTTGAAATTGTTTTATTGGGTCAATCAGTTAAAAATGAAGGAATGAAGAATGAAGGAATGAAAGAAGAGTTTATTCCTGTTATTATTGTTCATGCGCTATGTTTAGAAAATAGCATTGAAGCAGCCGAATTGGCTTTAAAACCATTCACTACTTGCCCTGTTATCGAAAACGCTTATGTGCGGCGCGAAAATTACGCTACCACGTTCGAAGAGCAAATACATTTACAACTCGAAGCCAACCCCGAAGGACATCGTTGGGTAGTAAATAATGCTTGGCTGGAAGGCTCGCCCGAAAAAGTTGTACAGTTAATTGCACCCGCTTTTACGACGTTGCCGAATCCGAAAGCGTTTACTTTGTGGTACAGCAATGCACCCATACGCGCTTTACCTGATATGGCTTTTTCATTGCAAACAGAGATTTATTTTGCCATTTACGTTTTATGGCAAGATGCTGCGGATGATGAGAAAAATAAATTGTGGTTGAACAATATCATGCACCGCATAAAACCTGTAACAGCAGGTCAGTATTTGGGAGATAGCGATTTTACGGTGTTGCAACGTAAGTTTATTTCTGAAACGCATTGGGAAAAATTAGAAAATATTCGCTCGAAGCGTGATCCACAGCGCAGGTTTCATTCTTATTTAGCAAAAAATGATGCTGAATTAAACATAAACTTGTAGATAATTTAACCACAAGGTTCACAAGGGAAATCACAAGGTTCACTAAGTACAATCAACACCTAGTGGTCTTTGTGATTCTCTTTGTGAACCTTGTGGTTAAATTTGCCAACATCTAAAACAGCAGTAAATGTTAAAATCGTATTTAAAACCACATCATGCCGGCATAAGTGTTTCGAATATAGAGCAATCTATCGTTTGGTATCAGAAGCATTTGGATTTTGAATTGCAATGGTCGAATGATTTTCCTGCTATTAAAACCAAAATTGCATTTCTAAAGCACGGCGATTTTCAGATAGAGTTGTTCGAACATTATAAAACAAAACCCATGGCTGCCAATCGGAAACATCCTTTAACAGATATGCAGATTCAAGGCACCAAGCATATTTGCTTCATCATAAAACACGGTATTGAAGATTTGTTCAAAAAATTTGTTGCCGATGATGTCGATATTGTTTTCGGACCCATACTCAGCCCACCCAAAGATGCTTTAATGGGATTTATTCGCGACGCAGATGGAACGTTGATTGAAATTATAGAAGTTATTTAGTGTCAAACCTGTTAGGTTTTTAAAACCTAACAGGTTTAATATCATCAACTTATCTACTCGCTTTGCTAACGTAATATCCTTTACCGGATGAATATGCGAGTTTAGAGTTTTGTACGAAATCTATGAGCGATTGTCTGTTCGGAGCATTCGTGCCCGTGAGAAATTTTTCAATCATTAAGCCGGTAATCGGCGCTGCAAAATCATTTCCCCAACCCCCATTTTCTAAATACACGGCTATGGCAATTTTAGGATCATCTTGTGGTGCAAACCCGATAAATACCGACGAGTCTTCGCCATGTGGATTTTGCGTTGTACCCGTTTTGCCACAAATAGGTATGCCACTCACTCGCGCATTGCTTCCAGTACCATTGTCAATAACTAAACGCATACCGCGTACGACGGGATCGAAATGTTCTTGAGCCACACCCGTAAGATGTTTCATGGTATAGCGTTTGAGTAAGGGCGTTGTGCCGCCTTCAGGAAGTTTGGCGCCTCGAATAAGGTGTGGTGTATAAAACCAACCGCGATTGGCAATAGTGGCTGCTAAATTTGCCATTTGAATGGTGGTCAAATTATTTTCACCTTGCCCAATTCCATTTGAAACAATATTCGTCGAATACCAATATTTATCGCGGTTGTAAATGCGATTGTAATAGCGCGAAGTCGGCACATTGCCACCACGCTCGGCAGGAAAATCGACACCTAAGCGTTTGCCCATACCGAATTTATAAATTGCTTCATTGAGCGAATCGAGCCCCCGCCGCGCTTCTTTATAGTTGAAACGATCAATCATGGCGCGATACACCGTACAAAAATAACTATTACATGAGTACATAATACCTTCTGATAAATCGCCTGGATAGGAATGTATATGACACTTTGTTAACCTTCGACCATTATAAAAATAACCACCGTTACATGACACGCCATTATTTTTATCCCACACGCCCATATTAAGCGCAATCAAACCCATCATAGGTTTAAAAATGGAACCGGGGGGATATTCAGCAGTGACGGTTCGGTCAAAAAAAGGTTTGAGAGAATCTTTTAGCATGGCTGCAATGATGGCGCTTCTGCCTTTTGAAATCACCATTTTATTTGGGTCGAAAGTGGGCGCCGTTACACTCGCTAAAATTTCACCTGTTTGCGGCTCGATGGCCACGATAGCACCAATTTTATTTGATAATAATTTTTCGCCGAGTGATTGCAAACTTAAATCGACTGTACACACCAAATCTTTTCCCTGGACAGCCGGTGTATCGAGTTTTCCTTCTTTCCACGGGCCCACCAATCTGCCCATATTATCTTTCATAATAAACTGCACACCTTTGCTACCGCGCAAAAACGATTCGTAGTATTTTTCTATACCCGATGCGCCAATATAATCACCCGATTCATACAAGACAGATGAATCCTTCAGTTGGTTTTGATTGACTTCACTTAAATAACCTAAAACAGAACCTCCATTGTGTTGTGGATAACCGCGCACGTTGCGCAATTGAACTGAAAAACCTGGGAATTCGTGGAGTGTCTCTTGAAAACGCGCGTATTGTTCGGGCGTAATGAGCGATAAAAACGTGTAAGGAATACTTTTATTAAACTGCCCGCTCTTCCAATTCTTTTCTAAATTAACCCTAAAAGTGGCGGTATCTATGCTCAGCAAACGGCAAAAGCGTTGTATTTTAGTGGAATCTTTCATGAAATCGATTTGGTTGTAAGTCGCTAAAATATCGTACATCGGGTTGTTATACACCATCAAGTTATTGTTCCTATCGTAAATAACACCGCGCGATGGAAAATTAACAGCGCGTTCAATGGTCATAGCGGCTGCTTTAAATCTGTAATTCGAGTCAATGAGTTGTAGCTGCATGGCTCTTCCAATTAAAATGACGGAAGCTGCTATGAATACACCGAGAATAATAAACCGCCGTTTTGCAATATCTTTATACATTATAAAAAGCACTGTGTTAGTCAAATTCAACGCGCAATTTACAATGTTTTTTGGTATGGTTGCTAAACAGGCAGGAAATTTATCGGAACTGAATAATTACGTTATTTCTTTTTTCGAAAAATAGTTATTGACGAGCCTGAAGCCTTATTCAGCGAATTAACTAAACTATCGCCCAAAATAGATCTAAACAATAGTTGTGTCTCTGCCCATTTTTCTACAAGGGCTGCATTTAAATTTTTACCTTTTTCAGTCGAACTCACAAAAGTATATTTACCCTCGTGTCTTCGGCTTACAATGTTGCGCGCTTCCATTTTTTCAATCATGCGTGTAATAGTACTGGGCGCTAATGAAATGCGCTCGCTGATATCACTCGGTTGGGTTTCATCTTTTTCGTTAACCACTAAAATAAGCAAAGCTTCCGAGGGTGTTAAACCTAAATCAACGAAAGTGTTTTCTGCAACAGTTGCCACTTCGCGAGCTAATGCTATAATGTTGAAGTAAAGATTTTCAGTCATGGGTGGGCACTAAACTAATATATGAATAAATGGATTATAAAACATTGTTTAGACATGCAACTAAAATCGCGCCAAAAACCTCATTGCGGATTTCGATTTTCGAATAGCTCTAAGTTGTTTTCTAAAAGTTATTTTATTTAATTCACTACAAAGTAAACCGCATTAACATGGGTTTAATTACGAGCATTGCGCAAGATTCCAAAGGCTATACGTGGTTTGTAGGCTATGGTACAGGTTTAGGCTTATGCTCGCTTATGATATAATTACGAAAGGGCACGGTGGGACATTAACGGTTGAAAGTACGGAAGGCGTAGGTAGTGAGTTTATTATCATTCTGCCCGTTAAGTAAAGACGCCATGTTGGCGTCTCCCTTGCGATTTAAATGTTGCTTGCTATGCCAACTGCCAATTTTACTCGAAGCGCCAGCATGGTCAAACCTATTCGGTTTTCACTACTGTCCATCGTCCGTTATGATTGCGTTTAATCAAATATCTAAAAACAACACCGTCGGGTCTTCAATCAATTCTTTCACTTTTACTAAAAACGTAACCGATGTTGAGCCATCTATGATGCGGTGATCGTAACTCAAAGCCAAATACATCATTGGGCGGATAACGATTTGACCCCCGACTACCACTGCACGGTCTTTTGTAGCGTGCATACCGAGAATAGCTGATTGCGGCTCGTTGATAATTGGTGTTGACATGAGTGAACCAAAAACACCACCGTTCGTGATGGTGAATGTGCCGCCTTGCATTTCTTCAATGCTGAGTTTGCCGTTGCGCGCTTTTTCGGCGAGCGATTTTAAATTCTTTTCTATGTCTGCAAATCCAAGCGATTCGCAATTTTTGATGGGTGGAACAACCAAACCCGTTGGTGTTGAGATAGCGAATGAAATATCGGCATAATCGTGATAGACCACATCCGTGCCATCAATAAAAGCATTAACATCTGGAAATTCTAAAAGCGCTTTAGCGCACGCTTTCGCAAAAATGGACATGAAGCCCAATTTTACGCCATATTTTTTAGTGAAACGCTCTTGATATTTTTCGCGCAACGCAATCGTAGCTGACATATCCACTTCGTTGAAAGTGGTGAGCATGGCAGTTGTGTTTTTTGCCGACACTAAACGCTTCGCAATGGTTTGACGCATTCGACTCATTTTATGGCGCGTTTCGTTGCGGCTAAATGCCGTTGCAATTTGTACAGGTTTTGATTCTGGCGCAATACTCGGAGCTGCGACTGGTTTTGCTACTTCAACCACAGGCGGTGCTGCCCATTTTTCAGAAATAGCTTTAACGGCATCTTGCACCATTATTCTGCCGTCTTTGCCCGTTCCAGTAACTTCGGCAGGTTTAACATTACTTTCAGCTAAAACTTTTGCTGCCGCAGGTGATGGTGTACCTGTCGCATAAGTTGTTGATTGTACAGCCGCCATGCTAGGCGGCTCTGATTTTGCAGCCGCTTCTGTTTTTACAGGTGCTGGCGTTTCAGTTTTTGGGGCTGGTGCAGTTGCAACGGCCGCATCCGTATCAATTGTGGCAATCAAATCGCCAATTTTTAAATCAGAGCCTTCTTTGACCATGTGTTTTAACGTACCAGCAACTTCGGCAGGTAATTCGAGTGTCGCTTTATCCGATTCGAATTCGCAAATTGCCTCATCAATTTTAATCACAGCACCGTCTGGTTTTAACCATTGAGAAAGTGTAACTTCTGTTACTGATTCGGCTACTGCGGGTACTTTTATTTCAATTACAGGCATAATGTATTTTTCTTAAAATCTAACGGGTGCAAAATTCCTTGTATAAAATCATATTACCAAACTTACGTGCTAATTAATTTAACGAAACTGCATTATATTTGTTCATGCTTCCAATAATAAACACTCCCAGATTACAACTCATCCCGATTTCAAAAGAAATGGCGCTCAAACTCACCGAAGTTAGAATCGAAAGCTTATGTACCGATTTAAAAATTAATGCGCTCGATAACGCGTATTACTTGAATTATTTATCGGAATTAGGCATGTATTTTTGGGCAATTGCGGACTGTGCACCTTGGTGTGCTTATCTTTATATCGATAAACAAAAGCAATTGGTAGTGGGGAATGGTGGATTTAAAGGCGCGCGCCAAAAAAAGGTTTTAGAAATAGGATACGAAGTTAATTACAAATTTTATCGAAACGGCTACGCTACTGAAGCAGTTGCAGGTTTATTAAATTTAGCTGCTGCCAAAAAAATAAAAACCGTGATTGCTGAAACCGACTTTGATAACATACCTTCTGTTCGCGTTTTAGAAAAAAATGGATTTACAGAAACAAAAAATTTCATGAATGATAAGGGTGAGCATATATGCCATTTTGTGCGTAAATTTGCATGAGTTTTTTTGCTTTTTTATTCAACCAGCATTACCGTATGAATTTTTCTTCAAACCTCATAGAAGAAGCCGTGAATGCTTTTGCGTCATTACCTGGCGTGGGCAGGAAATCGGCACTGCGACATGTTTTGTTTTTAATTAAACAACCCATCGATAAAACAGAAAAAATTGCATCGGCTCTCGTCAACTTAAAACAGAATTTAAAAACGTGTATCGAATGCTTTAACGTTTCGGATTCGACGGTGTGTGCCATTTGTACCAATCCGCGCAGAGATAAATCAGTAGTGATGGTGGTTGAAAGTATTCGCGATGTGATGGCGATTGAAAACACGTCGTTATTCAATGGTGTATATCATATTTTGGGTGGCGTTATTTCGCCGATGGAAGGCATTGGACCGAACGACATTAATGCCACAGCGCTCATTCACCGCGTGAACGATGGCAACATCAAAGAAATTATTATGGCAATTTCACCAACGATTGAAGGTGAAACGACTATTTTTTATCTCTCGCGACAATTGAAAGAACATCCTATTAAAATCACGACTTTAGCGCGGGGCATCAGTTTTGGTAGCGATTTAGAATATACGGATGAAACGACTTTGGGTCGCTCGATTCAGCAGCGCGTAGATTATAATGTGCAGAATATTTAAACAGCGGTTACTATCCGCTTAGGGTAAATGTTAACCAATGGAACATATAATCACGGATAATTACTGATAAACTCGAACACATAACCGCGTTGAATAAGCATATCGACAATGCGAACAAAATCGGATTTACCGCGCTCGTGTATCAACATTTCATCGTGACCTAAAATAACCAAGTGGTTTGGTGTTGCCATATCGTTGGTAGCAAAAGCCTCATCGACCATAGCGACAAATTTTTCAGGCTTTACTTTAGGCAAACTCGATTTACCATAATGCTCCCATTCAATGTCCCAACCATAAACGGTGTATCCATTATCCAAAAGCATGGAAGCTGTACTACCACCACTTTGTTTCCAACCCAATTTTAAACGCGGCGTCGCCCAAATATCCCTACCGGGCATACGCACAATTTTTTGCGTTATGTTTAATTTGGCTTGATTGTTCATTATGTCGTTATAAGCGAATTCTGGATTGCGATAATAGTGCTCGTATCGACCGTTTGCATGGCTATAACTGTGGTTTAAAACTTCCATATTCGGCGATGCTTGCATTCCTTCTAAATGGTGCATCAATGTTTTGCTGATAAAGGCGTGTTTGCCAACAGCAAATTCAGAAATTTTGATATTTTTGCCCTCTGCAATTTCGCGCAACATATCGGATGGCGCTAACGGACCATCATCCATGGTTAAATAAATCACGCGAGAATTGCTATCGAGTTTTGCCGGCGCCAATTTTGCTGGAGGCGCAGGAACAGTAGCAACAGTATCGAGTTTTGCAGGCTGAATTACAATTGTTGAGTCAGCAGGTTTTTTTTGTTGGGCTGAGGGCGTAGTTTCGCAATTCCACCAAAGTAAGGCAGACAGTAAAATAGATATCATTATTTTAGTTGAAGTGTTGGATTTTTTTTGAAGCATTGTGTGCTTGTATTTGCACTAATAGTTTTTGCGCTTTTTGTGATGTTAGAAGCTGTTTGAGTTATCTGTTTCGTCTGAAACTAAGCCTTTTTAAATAAAAGATTCCAAAATTTTCTCAATGTAGCCCTGCTATATGTCAAAAATTTTAAAACCTTTTATTCAAAAATACAATACTTTCAACTCAAAACAGATAACTCAAACAACTTCTTAAATAAATTAAAACGCAAAAATAACAATTAAGTGGTTATCTGCTTGATAAATCGAAAAAAATAATTGTTTGCCAGCATCGTCCGTTGACTGACGTTTTTATTTGTGTGTTAAGTTACAGTTCAATTTTTCAAAACGAAAAATAATTTTTGAATTTTTAGACGCTCGCGCCTTGATGGATGAACAATGCGCTGAGACCAGAAAATCTTCTACCTTTAAGGCAAAATAATGGTCGGATAATAAATCAAGTGCATCACAAAAATCAAGAAAATCGTAATTGTTCCGGTACGAAGACTCTTAATTTTTCATCACAAATTTCAACTCACCACCATTCATAATATCAGCGTGGTTGAGCGTTTTACCCACAAACAATCTGCCGTTTAAATAAATAGTGTGAATGTATTTATTTGCTTCGCTTTGGTTTTGAACAGTGATTTTAAAAACATTTCCATTTTCAAGTTTGAGTGTAGCAGCATTTACAATCGGACTGCCAATTTGGTATTCATCCGAGCCTGGCGCAACGGGATAAAAACCGAGCGCTGAAAAAATATACCACGCGCTCATTTGTCCGCAATCGTCGTTACCTCCCAAACCATCGACGGTGGGTTTATATTGGTTCGATAAAATTTTGCGCACCATTGCTTGCGTTTTATGCGGCGCATCGGCAAAATTATATAAATACGCGACATGATGCGCCGGTTCGTTGCCATGCACATACGTGCCAATAATTCCTTCTCGCGTAATATCTTCTGTTTCTGCAAAATATTTATCAGGCAGAAACATCGTAAAAAGTGAATCGAGTTTGCTCACAAATTTTGTTTTTCCACCCATTAAATCTATGAGTTTAGCTGGATTGTGCGGCACAAAAAAACTGTAGTTCCAAGAATTACCTTCAATTAAACCTTGATTGCTCGTGCTTAAAGCATCGAATGTTGATGTGAATTTTCCATCCAAACTTTTAGCTTTTACGAAGCCATCGGTATCAAAAACATTTTTGTAGTTTTCTGAACGTTTTATAAACTCGTCGTAAATTTTAGTCTTGCCAAGTTTTTTAGCCAATTGCGCAATGCACCAATCGTCGTAAGCATATTCTAAAGTGGTTGAAACGGAGTTGTTAGATTTATCGGTCGGAATAAATCCGTACTGAACGTATTCACCAATATGATCGTAATTTGCGTTGCGCGCAGTAGTAACACACGCCATGAGCGCACTATCAGCATTGATGTTTGTATTTCCTTTTATAATGGCATCGACAACAACCGAAACGCTGTGATAACCGCTCATGCACCAATTATCATTCGCGTAATGAGACCAAATAGGCAGCAAGTGCAGCGCACTTTGGTTGTAATGCGCCAACATAGATTTCACCATATCGCCATTGCGTTTTGGTTGAAGAATATTATAGAGTGGGTGCAAAGCGCGATACGTATCCCAGAGCGAAAAAGTGGTGTAGTTTGTAAAATCGGTAGCAACATGCGTATTGTAATCCAACCCTTTGTAGTTTCCATCAACATCCATAAACACATTAGGGTCGATAAAAGCATGATACATAGAAGTATAAAAATTGATTTTCGTATCGGGTGAAGCGTCAATTTGCACTTTCGCGAGTTCGTTTTCCCACTTTTGGGCAGCTTCGGCAGCCGTTTTTTCAAAATTCCAATGTGGAATTTCGGAATTGAGGTTTCCCCTAGCGCCTTCGGTACTTACGCCTGAAAGTGCGAATTTTATTTTTAGTTGCGAATTGGTTTTTGTATCGAAATTGAAATACACTTTTAAATCTCTACCCGCCAAATCGGGAAAATTTTCAGCTTGGTTAAATTTGCGCCAAAAACCTTTATACTTTTCTTTTTTAGGCGCATCGTTCGAACCATAGCTATTAAATGGTTTTGAAAATGTCATCGCAAAATAAACGGTGCGCGTTCTCGCCCAACCCAAAGTTTGTCTGTAACCCGTTATAGTCGAATCGTTTTCGACACGAACAGCTGTCCAAATATTTTTGCCTTCGTAATTATAAATACCGTGCGTTAAATCTAAAATGATGTGCGCGTCATCCGTTTTTGGGAAAGTATATTGGTGAAATCCGACGCGCTCAGTGGCTGTGAGTTCTGCTTTGATGTTGTAATCGTCGAGCTGAACGCTGTAATAACCTGCCCGCGCAATTTCATTTTTATGATCGAAAGCAGAGCGATATCCACTGCGCGGTGTATTGGCTGTGCCTGGATTCAACATGAGTTTACCAACAGTTGGCATAATCAAAAAATCGCCCAAATCGGAATGACCCGTGCCAGAAAAATGCGTGTGACTAAATCCGACGATGGTTTTATCATCATACTGATAACCCGCGCAATATCTGTACATATCAGGATTATATTTGCCGTTTTCTAAATATTGTAAAGTATCCGTATCCGGACTTAATTGCACCATACCAAACGGAACCGTTGCGCCTGGAAAAGTGTGCCCCATTTTTTGTGTGCCTATAAGTGGGTTGACGTAGTTAAGGACAGATGTTTTCTGGGCGAATAAAAAATTTGCTTGTAGT
>JAYWBA010000120.1:0-79495 GCA_043781915.1 Saprospiraceae bacterium | reverse complement strand
TCGGAGAGCCATCGGTTTTTAAACACGTTTTGTATATTATTAAAGAAAATAGAACGTATGACCAAGTTCTTGGCGATATGAAAGAAGGCGACGGCATGAAATCGCTTTGCATTTTTGGTGATAGCGTTACACCGAATTTGCACAAAATTGCGCGCGATTATGCGCTTCTCGATAATTATTATGCCTCTGGCAAATCTTCTGCCGAAGGGCATCATTGGGCGAGTGCAGCGATTGTTACGGATTACACCGAAAAAAGCGTGCGCGCGTGGTTCAGATCTTATCCGCACGTTCTATACGATGCTTTGGTGTACGATAAAAAAGGTTTGATTTGGAACAACGCGCTCGATCATGGTAAAACAGTTAAAATCTATGGTGAAGCCTGCACAACGCACTTCGATGAAAAAACCTACGATTGGAACAGTTTGTATGCACTTGAAAAGAAAGGAGAAAGTTTTAAATTTGAAAACACGACGACTATTGGTCGCGTAAAACCAATTCTATCAAAAACATTTCCAGGTTGCGACAACGAAACTATTTCTGACCAAATGCGCGCCGATGATTTTATAAACGAGTTCAATACTATTAATAATTCGCCGAACGCGCAAATCCCCAATTTAATGGTGATGTCGCTACCAAACGATCATACTTCGGGTATGAGTTCTAAATTTCCGACACCGCGCGCCATGGTTGCCGACAACGATTTAGCCGTCGGCAGAATTGTTGAAGCCGTTATGAACAGTCGCTTCGCCGATTCAACAGTCATTTTTATCACTGAAGATGATTCGCAGGCGGGATGGGATCATGTGAGTGCTTACCGCACAACAGGTTATGTGGTGAGTAAATATTCGCGCTTGCAAAAAACGGTGCATACCAACTATAATCAAACGAGTTTGGTGCGCACTATGGAAAACATTCTCGGTTTACCACCTATGAATATTATTGATGCCACCGCAACACCGATGTTCAATTGTTTCAACACCACTTTAGATAATTCTTATTCTTTTTCTAAAAAGAATAATCTCATTGCGCTCAATGAAATGAATAAACCCGCCAAAGGTCAGAAAGGTGCAGCGCGAAAATTTACGGAACAGTCGGAACGCTACGCATTTAATCTGATTGATCGTGGTCATGATGATTTGCTCAATCGCATTATTTGGTATTCGGTTAAAAAGGATGTGCCGTATCCTGCAAAATTAGCAGGAACAGATGATGACGATTAAATAACGTTGCAAAAATTATTTTTTAATTTTATTTTTTTCAATTTACAAATCAAATTGTGACTGAATTTTACACAAATTCATTTTAATTTGTGTAAAATTCAGTCACATTACTACTTTTAAAAAATAAAAAAAATCTTCTCGAATAAGTTGATTTCAATAACGCTCTTCCAATTCCAATTTTTGAATTCTCGATCTGATGGCACTTGCAGAGCGACCAAAATGCTTAGCCATATCTTTGGCATTTACACCTTCATTAAACATAGTTGTCAACTCTTCATCGAGTGCGGATGACCATGGTTGGTAAGCAGATTTGTAAGGTGTTTTTGCTTCTTCAACAGCGTTTGTATTATCAGTTGAAGAATTTTTTCTGTCATATCTTTTATTGAAAGCTAAATACAGTATTTTACTTGTCTTCGGTCTTGTTCTCGCGTATTCAATAACCGTTGTGGTTTTACCCGAACCAGCAACAGCGTTAATTTTAATGTTTCCCGTCGAATTGATTATATCGAGTTGTTCTTTAGTTAATTCCATTTTCTCGCTGTTTATTTTCACCACAAAAGGCACAAAAGGTTTTTTGCCTTTTGTGGTGAAAAAACCGCGCCTACTTCAATTCTCAATCATCGTACCCGTAATCCGCAAACTATCTGTTCCAAAAACAGGAATACCGCTCGAAATATCTGCTTTTTTAAGCCAAGTTGGCGGTAATGACAAAGTTATTTTGCCATTCGTAATAGTCACAGTCGCTTGAACAGCTGGGGTTTCAATACCCGTTGAAAAATAAGTGTTCGATAATGGATTGGCTGCTGTCGAATTATAAGTAGAACTCAATATAACAAGTTCGTTCGAACCTAATCCACTACCCGTTAAATAATTTTTTGAAATGGTGAATGTTCCACTAAATTTAGGATAACTGCCAAAAATGGCACTCCAAGCTTCACCCTGATTAGTGCCGTTTGTAAAACTTAATGCAGATAAAGTAAAGCCATTAGAAGTATCGCGCGCAGACAAATTTTGCTTATAGGATTTTGTCCCGATTGTCCAACCATCTGTCGGAATAGGTGTAACGGTTGTGCTATCTTTTTTACATCCAAAAACAAAAAACACGGCTATTAATAAGGTGCATGTTAGAACGTTTTTCATAGATATTAGAATTTAAAAGTGAAGAAGTCGAGTTAATAACGACAGTTAAGGTAACTTATTTCTACTTAACATTTTTAAAAGCGCTACATAATTTAGTATTAAATTAACGTAAATTCAACACTCTTGACATTAATTAAAACAGTTCAGTTTTTTTAACTTTTAATTAATTTTTTTTGCATATCTTAATCAGAAAAAAACGTCTAAGTTTGTAGAGGTTTCTACTATAAATATAATCGTCAAAAGTAGAAATAAATTACCATTAAACATTAAACTATTATGAAATTATTCCTGAAAATCAGTGCTTCTTTGGCATTTTTCATCTCTGCTTTAAACCTTACAAGTTGTAGCGTAGGCGTTGTAGAACCAGTTGCTGTGGTTCGGCGCCCTATTGCTGTTGAATATGTAAATCCCGAGTGGGCACCACCAATGTATCAAGGTGCACGTTATTATTATATACCCGATATTGAAACCTATTACGATTTATCGAACAGAAGTTTTGTTTATTATAATAGCGGTCAGTGGTTGTATTCACCTACATTGCCCAGCATGTATGCTGATTACGATTTATACAGTGGCTTTGCTGTAACACTCAGTGCCAATGCTTATCAGCCTTGGCTACGCCACCAATATTATATCTCAAATTATCCACGCTATTATTACCAAAACGTTTATGTGGGTGCTGAGTATAGGTATGTACGCGGATTTAATGAAAACGAACGTAGACCTGTTTTTTACAGAGATGAAGAAAGAGCGCGCGTGGATGAAGCCCGCGAACGCCACAGAAATAATGTGCCGCAAAATAGAGCGGTGTATGATACACGTAGAAACGATAGACCTGTTGAGCCTTCAAGATTTGGGGATGCACATAATAATAATCGTCCAGATAATAATCGCTCGAACACGAATGTAATTATTAATAACCCGAATAGTGGGACTAATAGTAATCCAAATAACAATAGAGTAATACCTCCATCTACACCATCGCACCCGATGGACAGAACGCCTATTGGATCTGGTTATTCAAGACCGACACAAAGACCTAATAACAATGGCAGAAATGTAAGTGAGCCTGAGAGGGGTAATCAAAATACGAGAGTTATGAAGCCCGTGCCACAACAAGTTAAGCCTGCCAACAACGAAAAAAATTTAAAAAGGGAGAAAGAGTAAAGATTTCGAGATTTCTGAAATACAGCTTAAAAGCCAAAATAGAGTTGCATCATGTAAAAATGTTGCAGCTCTTTGCTTTCCAAGAGTATAAGTTAAACATTTGACTATCGAGGTTAAAGAGCTTATTCCAGTTAGACTACTATTTTTATTGTATGAAATATGTAAAATTCGAGATTTTATTTTAAATTTGGCAAAAATTGTAATAATTATAATAAAATAATTTTCAAGAATTTATAAATTTGCACTTATTCTTTTACCACTTTTATTCCAACCAGAAATGACATTGCGCAATTACACTTTGTGTTTGCTTTGTTTTTTATATACAGGCTTAATTTATTCTCAATCAGCTGTAGAGAATACTAAATCGTCATCATTAGAAAACCTTCTCGGCACAGAAATTCCTCGACCCAATACGGTTGTCATTAAACGTGCTGAAACTTTTCCACAATCGTGGCTGGGCGAATATGCTGGTACACTCGTTATTTCAAAAGCGCAAGGCATTATTCAAGAAATTCCGATGCGCTTAAACATTAAACCAACTGATTCCGCAAACACCGTCACTTGGAATATTATTTATGGACCTGATTCTCTAAAAGGTTTGCGTGGATATGTTCTTCGCACTGTTGATTCTAAAAAAGGTTTATATATTTTAGATGAAAAAAACTCGATAGCTATCGAAAGTTATCTTATTGGCAATAAACTATTTAATAATTATGCCGTTGAAGGCAATGCATTGATAACAACTACTGAAAAAGTAGGCGATTCCCTTATTTTTGAAATTATTTTTGGTAAAGAGACACCTGTGAGTACAACCGGTGGGGAAAAAGTTAAAGAAGAGAATATACCGCTTGTAAAATCATTTCCCGTACTATTGAATCAAAAAGCAATTTTGAAAAAGCTGTGAGATAGGCGTTAGGTCTCAGGAGTCAGGTATCAGGATTAAACATAATAACCTGACACCTGAGACCTGACACCTGACACCTGATACTTAAATCCCCTTTTATGAAAATATTTTGCGTTGGAAGAAATTACGTAGCACATGCTTTAGAGCTCAAAAACGAAGTGCCGACTGATCCGCTCATTTTTATGAAGCCTTCAACCGCTTTATTGCTTGAAGACAAACCATTTTATCATCCTGAATTTTCAAAAAATATTCATTACGAAGTAGAATTGGTTATGCGAATTTGCAAAAATGGCAAACATATCAAACCAGAATTTGCAAACCGTTACTACGATGCCATGGCACTGGGCATTGATTTTACAGCGCGCGATCTTCAAGATACGCTAAAAGCAAAAGGGCAACCTTGGGAATTAGCGAAAGGTTTTGATAATTCGGCAGTTGTGAGTAAATTTGTAACATTGAATAACTTGGGTGAAGCTCCTTATCGTTTTTCATTGCAAAAAAATGGCAATACTGTTCAATCGGGTAATACAGAAAACATGATTTTCACATTTGACAAAATTATTTGCTTCATTTCGCAGTTTATAACCTTACAAAAAGGGGATTATATTTTCACAGGAACACCCGCGGGTGTTGGTAAAATTGAAACAAATGATGTTTACACAGGTTTTATAGCTGAACGACAAATGTTTACTTGCGCTATTAAATAGCTATGAACAATGAGCTTTGAGCCCTATCCCGAATTGATGTACGAGAAAAGCTCATAGCTCAAAAATTACTTTAATTACGGTATTTCTGTTTTTTTATATAATTTGGCTTCAAAATTGAACACTTCACGAAGTTAAATTTCAATAAGTCAACTAAGTACGCCGCGTTGTGAATCAAAAATTGATAGTTAATGAAAATATTTTGAGTGTTTATGCCGAGCTTTTATCGGCAGTAGAAACTTATGTCGTTTCTTTAATTGAAAAGTCTGTCGCAAAATCTTTTGTTTATCATGATTTGCAACACACTCGCGACGTAGTCAACGTTTGTAAAAAACTCGGCGATGCGTATAAATTAGAGCCAAATGATTTAACTGATTTACTAATAGCCGCTTGGTTTCACGATACAGGTTTTATAAAAGGGCAAGAAAATCATGAAAACCGTTCAGTCGAAATTGCGCTTTCATTTTTACATAATTACGCTCTACCACCCGAAACGCTCTCCATCATTACGCGCTGCATTCAGGCAACATGTGTTCCACATTCCCCTCATTCGCTGATAGAAAAAATTATTTGCGATGCGGATTTAAGCCATTTAGGTACTGACGCATATTGGTATAGAAATGCGCGCGTGAGGGAAGAAATGGTGAACATCAGTGGAAAATCAATGACAGAAGAAGAATGGCTCGATTTTGAAATTGCTTTCATGATTAGTCATACTTACCAAACAGACATTGCGAAAGCCCTTTTCGATAAACCTAAAAAGAAACACATTGAAATTCTAAACCGCCAAAAAAAACGCATTTTACGCGGCAATTATTCACCTGAGATAGATTTTTCGACAAACTTTTCAAAAAATGGTAAGCCTTCCCATTTACTCAATGGAAAAGAAGATGCTATTGAAAAAGCGATTCACGTTGGGAAAGGTGCTGAAACCATGTTTCGTATAACTTACGATACACACAATAACCTCAGCGCGTTAGCCGATCACAAAGCCAATCAAATGTTGACGGTGAACACATTAATGATTGTTATCAGTTTGTGCTTATTGCTGCCCCAGTTAGAAAACGCACCCCAATTTATTGTTCCAACCATGCTGATGTTAACCATTTGTTTAGCTTGCATTGTTTTAGCAACCATGGCTACGCGACCTAAGGTTACAACTGGTGAAGTAACGTTAGATAATATTCGACAAAAGCGGTCAAACCTCTTATTTTTCGGAAATTTCCACAATATGAAACTCGACGATTTTCAATGGGGAATGATGGAAATGATAAAAGACCCTGATTTTCAATACAGCTCTATGACGCGCGATTTGTTTTATTTGGGTAAAGTGCTTGCCGCTAAATACCGATTTTTAACCTTGTGCTATAATATATTTATGTATGGCATCATCATTTCTGTTCTGCTCTTCTCATTGGCATTTATTTCTGGTGCTAGTATGGCTTCTAAACTTCCGATGTTTTTAAAACACTGAATTTTCGTTGATAGTTGTTCGTATGCGACTTTACTATCAACTAACAACTATCAACCAACAACTAAATTTACAATTTTATCCACCTTGTACTAATTGGCACATCACCCTCGGCTTGCACAGAAATTAGATATAAACCTGTTGCGAGTGCGCTCACGTTTTCTATGTTATGATTGTAAACCCCAAAATCTAAATTGCCCAAAGGTATATTGATAACCTCGCTGCCAATGGCGTTCAAGACTTTAATCGAAATATTTCCAGCCTGTAACAATTGAAATTGCACATTGGCACTCGTTGAGCCTGGATTCGGCGATACTAAAACACCACCAACTGAATTACCTTTTAAATTAGTTGAACCACCATTTAGTCGAAAGCAATTATTACCTGATTTAAATTTATATTCCGTCCAAGCACTCAAAGATGTTGCATTGCATACTGCTCGTATTCGCGCTGTATAATCTTTACAATACGCCAAACCTTTTAAAAATATAGATTCATTCGTGGTTTGAAGCGATAAACTCCAAACTGTGTCGCTCGAAAGTCGGTACTGAATTTCAAACTTTGGTGAAGCCGTTAGCGTTGTTGCATATTTATTCCAAGTAATCGTTGTCGTGTCGTTCGAAGAAGTATAACTGATATTTTGCACCGCGACGCAGGTTGTTGGTGTGGCGCAAGTTCCTGTGGTTTTGAAATTGTAGTAGAGCCAGCTGGGCGAAATTGAATCGCATGTGGAGCGCAATCGGACTTGATAATTTGTGCAGGTCGGTTGATGTTCAAATAAAAAGAACGTATCAAGAACGGTAAATCGTTTATAATTAGCACTTGAAAAGTTATCTGTGCTATATTCCAAAATACAATCGCGCTTACCTGATTTCCACCAATTTAAAATGGTTAATGTGTCGCTAATTTTTGAACGAACGCCATACGGACCAGTACAAGCTTCAATACATGGAACAAAAACTTTCACAACTGCGCTCGTATCGTAAACATAATAATATCCTTGCAAAGGTTTGTTGCAAATTGATACCACTCGAAAATCGTAAATAGTGCAGTTAGGTATAATCTTAGTAATTGAAATAAAATTGTTCTTAGTCGAATCTGAAAACCAAATATTTGACGTAGAAGGTTTATATAAAATAATGTAATTACGCACTCCAGGGTCAGAACCTGCTGAATTCCAAAAGCCTGAAATGGTATTTAAATCTGAAGAATAGAATGAAGGTTGGGTTACTCTTTTACAGGCGGAACAATTAACTTTAGTGAAATTAGTTGACGCGCCTTGCACATTTGTAAATGAAGCATTACAAACCGATACAAGCGACACATCAAAATAGTCGCAAGGCAAAGAATCTTTAATGGTGAAAGAACTCCCTGAAACAGAATATGTTTTGTTGAAACCAGAACTTGCCCCGACGACTTTGAGTAAAAATGAATTTGCCCCACCATCTGGATTTCTCCAACTAGCTGTTACAGTTGAGTCACTATTTTGCTTGATTGAAAGATCGTAAGGAGAAGGACATTGTATAGAAAATTTTATAACTACGCTCGTATCGTTTTTATAATTACAACTCGAAATGATGCGCAAAAGATAGTCTCCAGGTGTTGTTAAACCAAAAAGTGTAAGAGTAGTTTGATTAACTGTGTCTCTGTGCCAAACTTTCTCTGTAGCAATATCTGGCTTATACTCTACATAATATCGACCAATATCATTAACAGCATTCCAAGCAACTGTGAAAGGTGCAGATCCTGAAAAGATAGTGGGTGTGCCAATTTTAGCGCAATTTGTACAACCGTAAGTAGTAAAATATGTAATCTCGGAGGGCGCAGACTCCGTCAAATCACAAAGAGCTAAAATTGTAGCTCTATGATAATCACATTTCGCAATATCTGTAGCTTTAAAACTATTACCAGTTGTATTATAGGTTTTTTCTAAATTTCCATTTCTATCAAAAACTTTTATTTGAAATTTGATATTTGAGTTAGTATAACTTTGCCACTTGAAAGTCACTACAGTATCATTATCAACTGTGGCAATAAAATTCGAAACTTTTGGACAGCCTGAATTGAACTTGAATACAGCACTCGTGTCATATTTATTGAAGCAGAAAACGAGAACCCTTGCTAAGTAATTACTATAAGGTTCTAAATTTTTTAAATTGAGGTTAGCTATACCCGAAGAATCTTTTGACCAATTTTTTATAGTTGCATCATCAAGTTTATATTCTACAATATACTTAGTACTACCAATATCTTTCCATGAAAGTATACCAGAAGTTGCATACAAATCGCTGTGAGAAAAAAACTGGATATTAGTCTTACAACTTGTGCAGCCTCCAATTTTAAAGTAGCTGGATGCACTTATTAAACTTCGAACACCAGAATTGCAAATAGAAGAAAGTGATGCATAGTAAGTTCTACATCTAGGCAAATCACTAATTATTGCAATCGTATCTGATACTATGTAGGTTCTTACGATTGAATAATCATCTGAAACAAATTTTAAAGCATATTCTTTTATTTTCGAATTTGCACTGTTCCATTTAAAAACAACGGTTGTATCGTTAGTTAAATTGATATCGTAAGAAGTGAAATAAGGTTGATAGCAATCTGTTGTAAATTTATAGATAGCGCTTGTATCTAACTTATTATTGCAAAGAGAAATAATTCGGATTAGAAATTTTTGTGAAGGCTCTAAACCATTTATAATAAGTCTCGATTCCGTTGCGCTATCTTTTTGCCATTTCGTTATAGAAGGGTCGTCTACCTTATATTCGAAATAATATTTATCAGCATAAGTGTTAACGCCAACCACGCCAACAGAACCCATATTCCCATCATATCGATTTGAAACAAGGATATTCACATTTGAAATTTGCGGTTTTGCACATTTAACCAAACTACATCCTTCCAGAGAGAATTGAGTAACCCCCGTTGGATATGTCACATTTTCGGGATTACATGCCGTTGGGACTATAAACGCTATATAAAAATCGCACAAATGAAGATCTCTGAGTGTAAAAGTATTTCCGGTTACAGCATATTGTTTTTTTTGAGCTTTACTTGGAATCAAAATATTTAAAGTCAAACCACCCGTATAGTTTGGAGGATTCACCCAACTAAAAGCAACTATAGAATCGGAGCTGATACTAAAAGATAAATTATCGGGTGTTTTACAAGATAAATTTACTTTCGTTATTGCGCTGGTATCATAACGGTTATTACATAATGCCAAGACTCTAAAAAGATAATTTTGAGTACTATCTAAGCCAGTCACTTTTATGGGCAATGATAGGATGGACGCAACTGTATCTTTTGTCCAAACTGTAACAGAAGCTTTATCTACTTTATGTTCAAGAATATATTTTCCATCACCGATGTCATTCCAGTAACAACTAACTGTTGTTGAATTTTGAATAGAAATTGAAAGTGTTGTTATTTTACAATTAGAACATCCGTTAAGTTTAAATTGAGTAAAATTGCTACTTATGCTCTGCGTGGATGAGTCGCATTGTGATTGTATAGACGCGTAATAATTTCCACACTTTGGTAAGTTTTTAATTGTGAAAGAACTGCCACTGACATCGAAAACTTTACTAAATGTAGTGCCATCAGATGAGGCAACAGTCAACTTGAAAGAATTAGTTGTAGTTGATGTATTAATCCATTTAAAAGTTACAATCGTATCAGATGAAACCGAAGCAATTAAACTTTGAGGTTGAGGGCAAAGCGTAGAAAATTTAACGATTGCACTGGTATCAAATTTGTTGTTACACGCAGTAATTAAACGCGCTACGTACGTATTGTAATCTGAATTATCAATTTTAGCAAGCTTTATTATAGTATAATAAGTCGAATCTTTTGTCCAGGTTTTAACCGAGTCAACAGCAAGTTTATACTCTACGATATACTTTTTTACACCATCACCAATCCAACTACCTTCTATAGCCGATTTATCCAATGCTAATCCAAAATTAATTTGGGTAGGTTTATTGCATGTTTTACAGCCATTGATAATAAACCTAATTTCCTCCGAGCTAGATTCGGTGTTATCTGCACAAATTGTACTAATAGTAGCAGCATACTCGTAGCATTTGGGTAAATTTTTAAGAATGAAAGTTGAGTCTGAAACTGGAAAAGTTTCTCTAAAATCCCCAATAATGCTTGCAACATGTATTTTCGTATCTTTTCCAATACCATCGGCATTTTTCCATTTAAAAGTTACCACCGTGTCCTGACTCACTTTCGCCTCAAAGCTAGAAGGTGTTTGACAGAGTGTTTTGAATGTTGCAATTTGCGAAGTATCAAATTGATTACCGCAAAATGATATTACTCGGCTTACATAATCTGTATTAGGAGTTAAGTTTTTTACGTAAATACTTGTATAGGCTGTCGAATCTCTGGTCCATTTATTGCTAACGTCAGAGGCCAATTTGTATTCTACGAGATAATTTTTTGCCCCAGTGAAGTTCCAGCTTAGTGTACAATAGTAACTACCTGGGTAATTATAAACCTGACCTAGTTTTACACACTGAAAACTGCACTCTTTATAGAAATATTCTACAGTCTTCCAATCGCTAAATTGCGTTTTTGAACACTCTTTTCGTGCCCTCACAAAATATGAATTTTGGCACGAAAAAACATTCTTGAGCTTTATCAATGTATCACTATCAGAATAGAAAGTAGCTGCTGGTATCCAAGTTCCAAAAACGTTTCTCACTTCAATATTAAATTTTTGGAAAACGCCTTTTTGTCCGTTTATATTAAAACTCACCGGAGTAATGGTGTTTAGGCTTTGATTAGAACCATCAAATTCAAAATATACAAAACCCACACTAATACTCGTCAGCGCAGCGCAAGCCGTTGTATCGGGTGAAACGCTAAAAGCTTTTGATGTAAAAGCAAATAGTAGCAAAAAGAAAAGCGAGAAGAAGTTCTTCATGGGATAGTTTTTTTGTTTTAAATGAGAGGACTTGCGTTAAAAAACAATTTTGTGATTGTTAAAATTGCGTAAAACGGTTTATTGTATATCTAACGAAGGGGAAAATTTTTGTTGCTAAATAAATCTAAAAATTAAATATTTAACATTGGCATCCACTTAACAGCGGCTTTGTTTTAATTATTTATGAGTTCATTAATGGGAGTGAGACGACACGATTAAATTAATTTCTGATGTCACGCAAAAAATCAAATTTAAAATTTTGAAGTTGCGCAGCAAAAACAGCATAAATTAAGTTACGTTTAACCGAATCAATTGAACAGACAAAACAGCACAAATTTTTTTATGTTTAAATTGAAAAATGATTTTTTTCAATTGCGAATTTATTAATTGGAAGAAAGCTGTAGATACGCGATTAATCACGTCTCCAATTATTTCATGTTTGGAAGGCAGTTACTGTTTTTTTAAAATTGATTGAAGTAAAAATTTAGAAAACAGCTATTAAAACTCAAAATTTTACCCACTTTGTTGTAACAGGTTTGTCGTCATCAATTTGCACAGAAATGAGATATAAGCCAACGGGTAGATCAATCAAGTTTTCAAAATTATGCGAGAAATGACCGATATCCAGATTTCCGAGTGGCATATACAAAACTTCACTGCCTACTGCATTATAAAATTTAATAGTAACGTTGCTTTGATGCGCTAATTGAAATTCAATGGTTGCAGAGGTTGAGCCAGGGTTCGGCGAAATTTTAATGCCTGTTACTTGTGCATTGTTAGCGTTTTTATCTCCAATCTTGAAACAACGATTTCCTGCTTTGAAGTTAAGCGTTGTCCAATCGCTTGCGGAGGTTACATTACAAACTACGCGAACACGGAAAACATAATTGCCACAATAAGCCAAGCCTTTAATGAGTGCCGTTTCTGTTCTATCAATTTTCGGTACTGGAGTCCAAATCGCATCCGTTGCAAGCTTATATTCTATATCATACCTATAAAAATTTCCAACAGTAGGATTATTTTTCCAAGTAAAAATAGTTGAATCGTTTGAATAAGTGTAGCTTAAATTCTGAACAGGAGGACAAACTGACGCCGCGCATCCTTCAATTTTAAAACTTGCGCTTACTGGATACTTGGTTAAAGTAGTTTCATTACAATAAGCAGAAAGCACAGCAATATATGTTTGGCAGGTGGGCAAATTATTGAGTATAAAATGACTACCCGAAACTGTATATCTTTTATACAAACTGCGATCGGAATGAAGTAAATCGAGTATATAATTCAGTTTTGCATCGGAAGGTTCAGTCCATTTCAAAAGCGTTAGTGAGTCATTTATTACTGCTGCACTCAAACTTGTTGCTCCATTGCATTCTGTTGTAAATTTTACTGTTCCGGAAGTGTCGTATTTCTCGTCGCAGCGAGAAATAATTCTCGCTATATAGGATGTTGAAGCGTTAAGACGCGTAAAAGTGTAGCTATTAGTTGTTGTTGAATCTTTTGACCATTCTAAAACAACATTATCATCCACTTTATATTCTACCAAGTATTTGAAAACGTATAATTCATTCCAATCCATTTTTGCAAAACTACTCGCCGTGTAAGTTACTTTTGGAGTCACTAAAGGTGGGCAATTAGTACAGCCATACGTAATAAAGGCGATATTTTGGCTTGAACCAAAAGTATTTAAACCGTCATTGCATAATCGAACTATCCGTGCATAAAAATAATTGCACTTCGGCAAATTAGTCAGAACGAGTGTATTTCCTGTGACTTCATACATTTTATTAAAACCGATGCCCGAAATTTGAAGAGAATAACGGCTGGCATTTGGGTTTGAAACAGTATCCCAAGTAATTGTAACTATTGTATCGTTTGTAACTGTGGCATTCGCATTAAAATTTGGGCAATTAAAAGAGAATTTGTAAGTATCCGTTGTGTCTTTCGCGACATTACATTCATAAATTAATCGGGCAATATAGTTTGTTGAATATACCACATCTCTGAGTATTGTTTGCGTATCGTAGGTTATAGAACGCGACCAAGTAGTGACAGTGTCAGAATCAATTTTATATTCTAAAGTGTATTTTGCATTTCCACCAGAGGTCCAATACGCGTAAATTTCGCCACTATTCTTGGCACTTACATTGAAATAAGGGATTTTTCTACAACCCGTACATCCTAAAAAATCAAAGCTCGCTAAATTTGAAAAAACTTGATAACCATCGCCACATTTAATTGAAACCAATTGAGCAGTATAACTATTGCATAATGGCAAATCTGTCAGGGTGATTGAGTCTCCCGTTAATTCATTATTATAAAATTTTTGCCCATTGGCATTTTGAACAATCAGTTTGGCTTTTATATTCGAAGGATTAAACCATTTCAATGTTACAGTTGATGAAGTTAGCGTTTTTACAACTAAATTTTGTGGCTGACGACAATCAGTGGTGACTTTAACGACAACACTTGTATCGTATTTATTACCACATAATGCTAAAACGCGAATGAGATAAGTAGCGTAGGGATTTAACCCTTGCAATTTTACGGAATATCTTAAATTATAAACAGCACTATATGCCGAAACGATGGTGTAATTCTGCCAATTTTTAACGGTTGAGTCATCGAGTTTATATTCTACGATGTATTTTCCAGAAACTGTATCTTCCCAATTGCCAAAAATTGTTGTTGAATCAACGCCGTAGAAACTGAGTTTCTTTGGTGTACAATTGGAGCAACCATTTATTTTGAAAAAAGTAGAAACAGAATAGCCGTTTTGTGACGAGCAGTTGGGAAGTATTGTAGCTATATAAATATCGCAAGGCAATAAATTTTTGATAAGAATGGATGTATCGCTCACGTTAAATGTGCGACTAAAATTGTTGGATGTAGAGTAAACTCGAACGATATAATCTTTGTTAAAAGGTGTTGGATTATTCCAATTTAAATAAACGGAAGTATCGCCTCTAATATCAGCACTTAAATAAAAAACAGGAGGACAATAAGTTGTAAATCTGAAAATAAAACTGGTATCCGGCTTATTAAAACAGGTTTGAATTACTCTCAGCAAATAGTTTTCTCCCGGTTTCAGCTTTTTTAAAACAATTGTACTTGTATAAACAGTCTCTTTAAGCCAATTATTAGACACTGAGTCGGAAGCCAATTTATATTCTACTGCATATTGATTCGCCTCTCCACCATACCAATTTATAAAAGTATTAGTCGTATATTCAGGGCTTATGGGGTCTGAATTATTATTAATTGGTGTAAGATTAATGGAAGTTATTTTTTTGCAACTTGGCGAGCAATTTTTATTAAATTCAAAATCGCCCAGCGTAGAGCGCGTTGGAATATGATCGAAGTAGGTATTAGTTGAATCACAATCAGAAATGATTGACGATTGATATTTAAAACAATTGGGTAAGTTTGTTAAAATCCAACTCGTGTCCATAACAGCATATCTATAAATAGCTACGCTGTTAGAAACAATTAAAGTGTATTTTTTTACAGTTGTGTCTTGATTCGACCAATTAAATTTCACTGTTGAATCATTGATAACTGTGGCTCTTAAGTCATAAACATTGCAATCGGGTTTTATTTTAGCAATATCGCTCGTATCATTCGTTGCACCGCAAGTTGCAATAACGCGTATGATATTTTGTTTACGGTAATTGTCTCCAAGAATATAGCCAGAAGTATAAGTTGTCCAGTCTTTAACAGTTGAATCAGCCAATTTGTATTCAATGGTATAAACTGAATAATTGTTCTTACCCGACCAAGTGCCAACTATCATACCTCTTACAAAACGATAATTTAAATTAAAGGGTTTACAATTGGTGCAACCACCGATTTTAAAACTACCAAATTCGTTATTAGATGGATTGATTGAATCGCATTGAGAAAAAACGGTGTAGTTGTAGCTATCGCAGCGCGGTAAATCTTTTAAAACCAATTTATAACTTGTTACGGCATAATCTTTTGTAAACCCATTCGCTTCACCTGACGCTACTCTCACTATAAATTTATTATCAACCGGGGCTAAACTGTCCCATTCAATGGTTACAATGGTATCGTGTGTAATAGTAGCTGTAAGGTTTTTGGGATTTGGACATACGTTATCAACATTCCTTGAAATTGGATTTCTTGTAGTGGGTGATGGGTTCGAGGCAACCGAAACAAAAGTTGTGAGACTCAATAAAACAAAGAATACTGAAAGTTTCATGGGAAATCGAATTTGAATCGGAGCAAGACACTGCGTTAAAATTCAAAGTACGCGCCATTTTCTCATCAAAACAAATTTAATTATTTAGATGCTCAAAATTTAACTTTTGCTATAAAGGAGTCAGATTTCAGGCTTAGAAAACTATTCCTTATTCATTACAGGCAATTCAATATACGTAGCGAATTGGCTATTACAGTAAATAGTGTGCGTCGCTTTTACAAAATCTTTTTCAGTCGCTTCAAAAATATTGGGAACATACTTCTGTGGATTTCTATCAATAACTGGAAACCATGTGCTTTGAATTTGAACCATAATGCTGTGCCCTTTTAAAAAAGTGTGGTTTATATCGTGCAGGTCAATGACAATTTCCTCTCGTTTATTAGGTGTAAACGGTTCAGGCTTTTCAAAACTTTTTCTGAATCTTCCTCTGAAAACTTCCATAGCGACAGGTAATTGAAAACCGCTCATTGAAATATTTTTGGAATCCATATCAGGATAAACATCAATCAGTTTAACAATAAAATCGGCATCGCTTTCGGTTGTACTCGCAAAAAGATGCGCTAATACTTTCCCTGTAACTGTAAAATCTTCTTTTAAACTATCCGCTCTAAAACTCATTACATCAGGTCTATCGCTAACAAATCTTTGGTCTTCAACGTGCCAAGTATACCACCTACTACCTTCGCCGTAAGTAGCTTCAATGGGTAAAGTGCGATAAGGTACTGGTTTCGCTGGGTCGCTGATATAACTTACTGCACCCGATTTACTTTCGGGTTTTGAAAAGCCAATCGTATAATCGGCATTGGTGTAAAGTCTTTTAACTTCAATATTTTTGGGAGGCCAAGTCGAATACGTTTTCCATTTATTAGTACCTGTTTGAAAGCAATTCGCTTCGTCAAATTTTCCATCGCCGATGCCTTTAAGCCAGTAATCGAACCATTTTTTTTGAAGTGCTTGAAACCATATAGCAGTTTTGCTCTCAAAAGAAATTTTACCCAAACTATCAGCATTACTACGTGCCCATTGTCCGTGATTCCAAGGTCCGAGCACTATAAAATTGCGATTGAATGTATCTTTCTTTTCCATCTTATTGTACATCAATTGAGGTCCGTTCAAATCTTCTTGGTCGTAATAACCACCCACGTGTAATTGTGGAATTTGCGGATAATCAATATAACTCAGCGTTGAATTTTTTTTCCAAAAACCATCATAAGATGGGTGTTGAACAAAATTATTCCAAGTCGGAATTTTGCCTTTAAAATATTTTTCGTTGACATTTTTCAATGAACCTAATTTCAAATACCAATCAAATAAATCATATTGTTTAAACGGAAAATGACTATCCGTTGTGCCATCAAATTCAATTTCATAAGTATATTCCATGCCATAACTTAAACGGAAAGCACCGTTGTGGTGAAAATCATCACCTAAAAACAAATCGGACATACACGCTTGCTCTGATGCGGCTTTTAAAGCCGGGTGCGGATCGACAGCACCCACCAAAGCCAACCAACCTGGGTACGAAATTCCGAAAATACCCACATTACCGTTGTTTTTTTTAATATTTTTAACCAACCAGTCGACAGTATCATAAGTGTCTGTACTTTCATCAACAGCATTAGTAGTATGGGCATGAATGAGTGGTTGGTGAATTTCCATTTTTCCTTCGCTTTTATATTTGCCGCGAATATCCTGAATAACAAGAATATAGCCATCTTTTGCAAGACTGCTATAATAGGTTGGTAAAAAATCAGTACTAATTGTTGAATCTTCTTTTATTGGTAAATCTGCGCCATAAGGCGTTCTTGTAATGAGTATGGGACTCAGTTTCGAATAATTATTGGGATAAAGTACATCTGTGAACAGCTTGACACCATCGCGCATCGGTATCATGTACGTTTTTTTGGTTAAAGTTTTAACTGTGTCCGTTTGTGAAAAACCGTAAGAAGAAGCACTAATAAATAATAGAGAGAATAATAGTTTTATTTTCATGTTTTAAACATTAAGCGCAGTATGTTGATTTTAAATTCCGACAAAACAAAGTTATAAAACTACCATCGAATTAAAAAATTAAGGCTGGAAATCTGTAAATAAAAAAACTAAAGGCTGAATCTTACGAATAGGATTCAGCCTTTAGTTTTTTTTGCAAAATTTATTTCCCAAAACTATCTAAAACATTTGGGTCGTAGTTTTGATGCAAAATGTTTCCATCACCAATGTACTGAATGTTTTTACTAAAAGCCATGATGGGATAAAAAATAAACGGTAGAAAAATACATCCAATTGTCCATAATTCATTTTTACCAAAAGCTTTTACAAATCTGTTAACTGACCAAACATACCAGATTAGCCCAATATAAGGAATAAACATCAGAAAAACCCACCAACCTGGTTTTCCACCAAGCTTGAGTTGTACAATATTGTTATGGAATGGCACAAGGGCTTCCCAACCTTCTACACCTGCTTTTGTAAATAGTTTCCACAATGCTGTGAAAACAATTACCACAATGGCGAGTAATAATGGGAGAATAGCACTCATTAATGCTAATACGGCAAATAATTGCGAAGTATCTGGATCTGAATTCATCGAAAGAAAGTTTAAAATTGATTAAAAAATAGTTTTAAAACGGAGTTATTTTCTATTAAATTTCAAATGTAATTAATTTTTAAGTAGTATGTAGTATTTCTGTGATTTTTCTGTGAAAACTTACTTTCATCTTTGTATTGTTAATGCAATAAAGCATTAATTTAATTATTAAAACTTAAATTGACTTCGTATGAAATTCGTAAAATTGTTTGCCATTATAGCTTTATTCAGTGCTATAACAACGCAAAAAGTATCAGCTCAAACTGCACCAGCAGCCGACAAAATGGCGACTGATAAAATGGCTGGTGACAAAATGAAAATGGACGATAAAATGAAAATGGATCACAAAATGGACGGCGACAAAATGACGCATGACAAGATGAGCGCAGATAAAATGGCTGGAGACAAAATGGATGGCACAAAAAAAATGTCAAAGAAGAAACACAAAAAAGCTAAAAAAATGGACGACAAAATGAAAATGGATCACAAAATGGACGGCGACAAAATGAAAATGGACGACAAAATGGAAAAGCATTAAGAGAAATAAAAATAATTGCTTTAATAGAAATTTTTTGTGCGCCTCTACATTCTGTAGAGGCGCTTTTTTATTATTCCATTGTCTGATCGGCTAAATAAATCAAAGCTGCTGTTGCAGCAGCACCAATTTCGAGTTCGCGTTTGTTGATACCGTCGAAAGTATCGCGTGCAGTGTGATGAAAATCGAAATAGCGAGAAGCATCGGGGCGTAAACCCATGAGTAAAACTTTATCGCCATCTTTTAAAGGTCCAACATCTGCGCCAGAACCGCCTGTTTTAATGACGAGTTCATATTTTTTGAGTACTTCAGCCCAAGTATCTAAAAGTTTTTTAGCAGAAGTATTTGGGTCGTAGCTAAATCCACGCGGTGTAAATCCGCCTTCGTCACTTTCTAAAGCCAGAATGTGCTGCTCTCTTAAGTTCAGTTTGGCTTGTTTCGCGTATTCCGTTGCACCTCCCGATCCATTTTCTTCGTTCATGAACAAAACGCAACGAATAGTGTGTTTGGGTTTGTAGCCCAAGCGTTTAAAAATATGTAACACTTCCATACTTTGAACACAACCGGCACCATCATCGTGTGCTCCTTGCGCTGGATCCCATGAATCTAAATGTCCACCCACGAGAATAATTTTTTCAGGATGTTCACTGCCTTTAATATCAGAAATGACATTGTGGCTATCGGCATCGGGTAACATTTCGCCATTGGTTTGAATAAATGCTTTAACTGATTTTTTACTCCTTAACGCCGCTGAAAGTTTTTCTGCATCATTTGTAGAAATACAAACACCTGCAATTTTTGGCGATTTTGGCGAATATCGCAAAGCACCCGTATGAGCGTAATCGTCTAATTCGGTTGTGAGTGAACGCACTATAACTGCAACTGCGCCAACTTCTGCTGCGCGAGATGCACCACTACCCCGCTGCCAACCCGATTTTCCGTAAGCTTCAAAAGTATTTCTAAGCGTTCTATCCATGCGTTCATTGAAAAATACGATTTTCCCTTTTAAATTATCTTTAATCGCTTTGAACTCATTCGAGTCGCGCACTTCAATCACTTCGGCTTCTACACCGTTTTTTCCTGTGCCAACAGCGTTTCCAATCGACAATGCCTTGAGCGAAAGTTTCTTTCCATCAATAGTGAGTGTTACAGTTTCTTTAGCACCGCGCACCCAATGCGTTACTTTACAGGGTTGCAACTGCGTTACAAAACCGCAGGTATCGAGCATATTTTTTGTGTAAACTACTGCTTTGGCAGCATTTTCTGATCCACTTAATCTGCCACCGATTTTGGTGCATAAGTGTTCGAGCCAAAAATAACATTGCGCATTAGTGAGTGCTGCGTTTTGGATGGAGTCGAGAAAATTGAGGTTTTGCGCTTGCGATTTGCTCAGTATTGAAAATAAAAATGCTAAAAAGAAAAGTTTTTTCATACAGGTGATTTTAATTGAGACAAAGTAAATTTGAAGTGCGAAGATAATCAACAAATAAACATTTACAAACTTAACAGTTTCTGAAAAACCGTTAAGTTGATAAGGTACGAATATAACCTAACAGCTTTTCAGAAGCTGTTAGGTTTGAACTGTTGTTTAATTCCTTAAGAAGTTTTAAATTTGACGGTTTTTACAATTCTACCATACTACTATGTTACAAACTATTCCTTTTGTCGAAGGTGCATTTTACCATGTTTATAATCGTGGAAATAACAAAGAAAATATTTTCGACGATGCTGGCAATTACCTTTATTTTCTAAAACTTTGGGCAAAACATATTGAACCAATTGCAGAAACTTACTGCTATGTTTTATTGAAAAACCATTTCCACGCTCTGATTAGAATAAGAGAGAATTTAAGCCTTAGCTCAAAACCAAGCGATTTGACCAGAATGGCGAGAGCAGAACAAGCGTTCGCTAATTTATTTAACGCTTATTCCAGAGCTTACAACATTTCGAAAAACAGATCAGGGAAACTATTTTCAACACCTTTTAGAAAAAAACCTGTTTTGTCTCATGGTTATATTATGGAATTGGTGTTTTATATTCATGCCAATCCACAAAAACAAGGATTTGTATCCGATTTTCGATTTTATGAACATTCGTCTTATCGAAATATACTTTCTTCTAAACCTACAAAACTAATGAGAGAAGAACTCCTTAGCTATTTCGGTGGCTTAGATAATTTCATTGAATACCATGAACAAAAAGGTGATCAGTTAATTCGATTAGAACATGATTTGGAAGGGGAAGATTAAACCTAACAGCTTTTTGGAAGCTGTTAGGTTTGAACTGTTTATCGTAATTCAAACTTAACAGCTTCTGAAAAGTTGTTAAGTTCTAAAAATCAATTTCGAATAGCGTTGTGTTGGTTCTTCGACATATTTATAAAACAAATACGCAAACGGAATACACAATAAAGCTGAAGCTACAACCCATAAAGTTTTGGTTAATTCTGTGGCTTCAGGATGGTATTTTAAATAGCTACTCACTATCGTCCAACCACTGAAAGCGTGGGTTAAATATAAAGCGTAAGAGATTTTACCCAAAAATAGAAATGGTTTGGCAGCGCGTTGCACTAAAAATAAAACGGCACAAGAACCAAAAATAGCGAGCGTATGCGGCAACCACATTTTCTGATCGGTATAATAACCCAACACCAACCAACAGGTTAAAAGCTCGTACACTGAAATAAATTTTACGGTGTAATGAAAAAACATGATGCCCGCCAGAAAACAAAAAATATAATACGTCGCCCAATTCGGTGTATCGAGCCAACGCGTAGCCGCTAAAGCAATGTAGAGTGGGTAACGCAAAAACCAATCGCGCTGTTTAATGAGTAAAAAAGCGATGAGTAAGAAAAGATAAAATTGCCAATCGAGTGCGAGCGTCCAGAATAATTCGCGAATGAAAGGCATGTCGAACCATTTATTGGCATGAATGGCGTGTACTAATAAACTTTTAGTGCTGTAGGTTGCAGGCATCTGGAAATGATAGCGATCAACATACAATTGCTCGCCGGCATCTTTCAATGCCATCAATGCAATACACGCCCAATACGGAATTTCAATCCGCCAAGCTCGTTTTAAAAATTGCAAAGGGGCATCTCGAATTGTATAATTTTTTTGGAAGAAGGAAAGCGGTAGTACAAACCCAGAAATCACAAAAAAACTATCAACACCCAAATAGCCATAACTGAAAATTTGTTTCAGTGGATTATTTGGCTGCAAAAAATAAGTAAAATGAAAAAAAACAACGGCAACCGATGCTATTCCACGCACTACTTCGACATTATCGAAGCGTTGGGTTGGTGTTTTTCGTTCTGTTTGATTCAACAACGCCATAAAAAATTCGACTATGAATAAGGCGTTGCCGCTTTAGTCACGAATATACAAAACAATGGTTAATGATTAATGGTTAATAGCTATTTTTTTTACTCATTAACCATTAATTTTTAGCCATTAATTAATATCCTGGCGTTGTCTCAATTAGGCTGAAACTCGATTCTAAAAGTTCTGTTGCTGGCGTCATGGGTGCTTGATTAACATCGATGAAACGAAAAGTATTTGAGTGCATAAAATTTAAATTTCTTGAATGATTTAATAATACAAATATAGTCTTCTATATTTAAAATCATTTTCTATCTTTTGTGTTCTTTACAACGTTTAAGAATTTTAAATACGCTTTAAACTGGTGAAAAAAGTGCATAAACACGCTTTTTATCTTAATTATTTATTAAAAACGTCCGAATTTCAGGTAGAACGGAACAAAAATTAAGGTTTTAGATTTTAAAAAACGACGACCAATTACGATACACAACTACTTTTGCAAAAAATAAAAAAATGACGCGTCGCTACTTTCCACCCGAATGGTTCGCTCAAAGTGCTGTTCAATTAACTTTTCCGCATAAAAATTCAGATTGGGCAAGTATGCTCGCCGAAGCAGAAAAATGTTTCGTAGAAATTATTGAAACTATCGCCCGTTTTCAGAAAGTGTTGCTCGTTTGTGCTGATGTGAATAAAGTTAAAGCTAAGATTAGATCTCCATTCCATACTCAAATTATTTTTGTAGAATTAGAATCGAATGATACATGGGCACGTGATCACGGCGGAATTACAGTTTTTGATGATGAAAATGCCGTTGTATTGGATTTTATATTTAATGGCTGGGGAATGAAATTTGCAGCCAATCACGATAATTTGATTACACAAAAACTTTTTGAGAAAAAAGTATTCACTCAAAATGTAAAGCGCGAACACATTCCGTTTGTGTTAGAAGGCGGCAGTTTAGAAACCGATGGCAACGATACACTATTAACAACTACTGATTGCTTGCTTTCTGTGAATAGACAAGTACACCTTTCGAAACAAAAAATTACAACACTTCTCAAAAAATATTTGGGTATTCAAAAAGTTATTTGGCTAACAAGTGGTTATTTAGCAGGCGATGATACGGATAGCCATATTGATACACTCGCACGTTTTGCCGATTCGAAAACTATCATGTATGTTCAATGCCTCGATAAAAATGATGAACATTACGATGCACTCAAAAAAATGGAAGCGCAATTAAAAAAAGCAACTGATTTATATAATGCGCCGTATAAACTGATTGCTCTGCCTATGTGTACCGCGTGTTTCGATGTTGAAGGAAATAGATTGCCAGCTACTTACGCGAACTTCTTAATTATTAATGGTGCAGTTTTAGTGCCTACTTATAATATCCCTGAAGATAAAATAGCGCTCGATATTTTCAGAACACACTACAAACATAAAGAAGTCATTGGTATTGATTGCCGTGTTTTAATTGAACAACATGGTTCGCTGCATTGCGTTACTATGCAGTATCCGAAAAATATAGTTTAGTTGACAGTTGGTAGTTGACAGAAATACACGCGATTAACGACTGTCAACCAACAACTCAACTGTCTACTAAACTATCAACTATTATGAAACGCATTACAACGCCGGCACGAACGGATTATATTCGTAAATTGGAAGAAATTTCTTTCGAGTTTCACACACTCGACGGCGCATATTGGAATGAAACGGCGTATTACGCGTTTTCGATGGGAGAAATCAAAACTATCGAACAGGCAACTGATGCGCTATATGCCATGTGTTTAAAAGCCGTTCAGTATGTTATTGATAAAAATTTGTACGCCGCTTTGCACATTGATGAAAAATTGATACCGCTCATCGTGCAATCTTGGTACAATAATGAGCCGAGTATTTATGGGCGTTTCGACTTAGCTTATAATGGCATCGGTCAACCCAAAATGTTAGAGTTTAACGCCGACACTCCAACAACACTCTACGAATGCGCAGTCGTTCAATGGAAATGGTTAGAAGAAGTGAATCCGAGTGCTGACCAATTTAACTCGGTGCATGAAAAACTAATCGCTTATTGGGCTTCTTGTGAATCTTTTTTCAAAAAAGATATTGTTCATTTTTGTTCTGTTGATACCATTGAAGATTTCACAACTACCGAATACCTACGCGATACAGCACAACAAGCGGGATTAAACACAAAATATTTAAACATTCAGGATATTGGTTGGGATTCAAACAATCGCGTTTTTGTTGATATCGAAGAAAACGAGATTAAAAATATTTTCAAACTTTATCCGTGGGAGTGGTTGATGGATGAAGAATTTGGTTCGAATATCGGCGCAGCCAAAAATAAAACCCGATGGATTGAACCCGCATGGAAATCAATCCTTTCGAATAAGGCTATTTTAGCTGTTTTATGGGAACTATTCCCTTACAACGAATATCTTTTACCATGTTATTTAGACAATGAGCGGGAATTGCATAATTTTGTAGTCAAACCTATCTATTCGCGTGAAGGTGCAAATGTTTCTATTTATAATAATGGAGTCTTAGAAACCGAAACTTCAGGCGAGTATGGCGAAGAAGGTTTTGTGTATCAAAAACTGTACGATTTAGAAAAGTTTGACGATTATTATCCTGTTATTGGTAGTTGGATTATTGGTGGGCAGTCGGCAGGCATGGGAATAAGAGAAAGTAAAACAAAAATAACGGGTAATTTAAGTCTCTTTGTTCCGCATTTAATTAAAGATTAATCAATCACAAATTATGAAAAAAAGTAAAATTGTAACTATTGGTTTGGTCGCGCTTTCCATAAATATGTGTTATGGTATCAATAAAAATATACTCAATGATGTCTCTAACACTAATGAAAAAGCTGATTTACATACCGAGAATGTGTATCAGCAAAATCCTAAAACTGCCGCCGATACTACCCGAAAAAATTATAATAGAACGGGTAAAACAAACTCGGGAAGGGGCGGCTTTAGCGGTTTTTTTAGAAGAAGTAATTCAAAAACAAGCACAACAAGTACAACAAGCAAAACAAGTACAACAAGAAGTGTAACGCGAGGCGGTTTTGGTAAAGCAGCTACGAGCAGCAATTCTTAAAATGATTATGAACGTATTAGGCACATGAAAAAAAGTTTAAAAATCGGTATTGTTCAGCAAACTTGTAGCGACAACAAGCACTATAACATGGATAAAAGCGCAGCAGGCATAAATGCTTGCGCTCAAGAGGGTGCCGAATTAGTTATTCTTCAGGAATTGCATTGCACACCCTATTTCTGCCAAAGTGAAAATCCAGATATTTTTGATTTGGCTGAAACTATTCCAGGCACAGCAACGCATTATTTCAGTGAAGTGGCAAAAAAGAATAATGTTGTTTTAGTGACATCTCTTTTTGAAAAACGTGCTTCAGGTTTGTATCATAATACAGCCGTCGTTTTTGAACGCGATGGCAGTATCGCAGGCATGTATAGAAAAATGCACATTCCAGATGATCCCGCTTATTACGAAAAATTTTATTTCACTCCAGGTGACTTAGGCTTCAAACCGATTCTAACAAGTGTAGGAAAATTGGGCGTTTTGGTATGTTGGGATCAGTGGTATCCGGAAGCGGCGCGATTGATGGCTTTGAGTGGTGCAGAAATATTAATTTATCCTACGGCAATTGGTTGGGAATCGACGGATTCAGAGGAAGAAAAAATGCGACAACACAGCGCATGGGAAACAATTCAACGCAGTCATGCTATCGCGAATGGTTTGCACGTTGTTTCAGTCAATAGAACAGGATTTGAACCCGATACAACGGGTGTTACGCAAGGTATAGAGTTTTGGGGACAAAGTTTTGTTGCCGGACCGCAAGGTGAAATTCTTTACAGAGCAACTTCAACTAACGAAGAAGCAAAAACACTTGTATTAGATATTAAACGCACTGAAATCGTTCGACGGATGTGGCCCTTTTTGCGAGATAGAAGAATAGACTATTATTCCGATATTACAAAGAGATTTATCGACTAATTAAGTTAAATATTGAAAAAATTTGGTTTCATTCAATGGTTTTGTTATAAAAAAGTTATTATATAACACATGAACAAACTTTTAGTGCCTATATTTGCTGCGTTTTGGAAATAAATTCGTGTTTTGATTTAAAAATACCCAATTGTTTACTTTTTTTTCAACTAAAAAGAAAAATTCAGAAGCAACAACGTTGAGTAGCCTCGGCGTTGATATGCACTCGCATGTGCTACCGGGTATTGATGATGGTGCTCAAAATTTAGAACAAGCCATAGAGCGAGTTCAAAATCTTTACGACCTTGGATTCAAAAAAATTATTACCACACCACATACTTATAAAGATTTTTATCCGAACACATCGGCAATAATAAAAGAACGCTTGAGTTATTTAAATTCTGAATTAGAAAAACGGGATATTAAACCCATTTCAGCCGCTTCAGAATATTTTATGGATGAACATTTTGAAGAGTTGCTGAAAAATAAAGATTTACTCACACTCGATGGTAAGCATGTCTTGGTCGAAATGTCGTTTTACGGCGCGCCACCGAAACTTAACCAATATATTTTTGATTTACAAACAAGAGGTTATATTCCAATTTTAGCACATCCTGAGCGCTATTCTTTCTATGAAGGCGATTTAAAAAAATATGCAGAACTTAAAGATATAGGATGCTTGTTTCAGATGAACATTCTTTCCTATATAGGGTATTATAGCCCAGAAGTCCAAATGGATGCTAAAAAATTAGTAAAAGAGGGAATGATAGATTTATTAGGAACTGATATGCACCATAAACGCCACGCCGACGCTTTAGAATACGAACTCAAAACTAACACTGACTTAAAAAAACTTCTCGAAAAAGATTTTCAAAACAATAAACTGTTTGCTGAAGCATAAAATTACAAAACATGCGTTATTTTTTAATTGCCCTCATTTGTTCTATATCCCTATACTCTTGTATACCTTATAAAGATACTGTCAGTTTTACAGGCATACATGATATAAAAATTGATACGGCTCAAACTATTTTAAATCGTCACGATATTTTAATTCAACCCGACAACCTTTTAAATATTCAAGTTCAAAGCCTTGACCCAGATATTAATAAAGCATTTAACGCGGCTGAAACAAGTCCACAAGTTTTTACCAACCAACAAAATATAGAAAATTTTGTGGGGTATTACGTCGATAGTGAAGGCTTTATTGATTTTCCGATTGTAGGTAAAATAAAGGTAGGCGGATTAACTATTACGCAAGCTAAAAACTTAGTTACCGAAAAAACAAGCACCTATTTAAAAGGTGCTGCGATAAACATGCGATTTATAAATTTAAAAGTAACAGTTCTGGGAGAAGTTAAAAAGCCAGGTATCGTTAAGTTTTCTAATAAACGCATAACTATTTTAGAAGCGCTCGGCGAAGCAGGTGATTTTACTGACTATGCTAAACGTGATACTGTTTTAATCATCAGAGAAATAGGTGATCAAAGAACAACAGCCCGCTTAAATCTGCAGGATAAAGCATTCTTGACTTCACCTTATTATTATTTGGAGCAAAACGACGTAGTTTATGTTGAAGCAACAAAACATAAAGCACCCTCATTGAGAGATAAATCGGACAAAGCATTACCCATTGCTTCAGTAGTTATATCAGCCGTCCTTTCAATTATCAGTTTAATAATAATCGCAAAAAAATAATATTTAGTTGACAGTTGTTAGTTGTTAGTTGATAGTTTGTCAACTGTAAACTATCAACTGTCAACTGTCAACTATCAACTATATATGATTGATCAAGAAGAAAATAAAAATAGTATAGATTTTAGAAGCCTGCTTATTCGGTTTTTGTTTAACTGGTATTGGTTCATTATTTCTATTGGATTTGCGATTGGAGCAGGCTTTTTTTATCTGCGCTACGCAGACGAAAGTTATAAAGTTAAATCAACTATCCTCATTCAAGATGAGAAAAAGAATAAACTTTCTCAGGAAGCACTTGTGCAACAACTCGAAAAATTCTCGGATGTTGGCGGTCAAGAAGGTAATGCTTTAGAAGATGAAATTCAAGTTTTAAAATCGCCTTCCTTAATGCGTCGCGTTATCGACTCATTAAAAATGAACATTGAATATTTCAGTATTGGTAGAATAAAAACAGGTGAGATTTACGAAGATAATGCACTCAAACTCATTCCATTATTTTCTGCTGATTCAATACCGAGAACTATTTTGATAAACTTTCGATCAGATGCCAATCAGCAAGATTTTACAATTACTGCTGCGAACGGTAGAGATAGTTTAAAATGTCAATATGGAGCACCGTTTCAAATCACTAATGTAAACAGTGCCACCCAAGTTGAAAAATTTAATTTTATTCTTCAAAAAAGTAAAAATTTAGAACCTGGCACATATCAAATAAAAGTAAAAAATCCAGAAGCATTAGCCAATAGATTTGTTGTCGATAATTTGACAATAAACAAAGTTCAAAAATCGAATGCTTTAAGTATATCGGTGGTAAATAGCAATATAAAGCGCGCTTTAGATATTAACTATTGGTTGGTGCATGAGTACAATAGTAAAAATTTAGAAGATAAAAATAAAGCGGGTAATCAGACTTTAAAATTTATTGAAGACCGCGTAAAGTTTATTTCGGATGATCTTGATAATGTAGAGCGCAACGTAGAAGGGTTTAAGAAAGGGCAAAAACTTTCATTAGAGTTACCTCTGCAAGCCCAGAATTTTGTGCAACGTTTAAATGCCACAGATAAAGAATTATTAGAACTTGAAGTTAAAGCGAGTATTCTTTCCGACTATAAAAACAAGTTAGTTGACGATTCGAATAAATTCAATTCAATACCTATAAGCGGCGATTTAGGTAGCAGTAGTTTGAGTATCATTGATCTTATAAAAAAATACAACGAAAAACTCATCGAGCGTTCTGAAAAATTACGTTTTGCTACGCCCGATAATCCTTTAATTGCTCGTTACGATAGGGAACTCAATGCAGTTCGTCAAAATTTATTGCTAAGTTTGCAATCTGCTCAAGATGATATAAAAATAAGAAACGAGATAATCAAGCAGGATGTAAAACCCCTTGAGAAGCAAGTTAATGCCTTGCCAAGTAACCAACGGGCATTGTTACAAATTGAGCGTCAACAGAAATTAAAAGAAACAATTTTCGTATTTTTACTTCAAAAGCGCGAAGAAACAGCGCTTTCAATTGCAGCTAAAACAAATAACGCACAGTTTTTAGGTCGACCGATTCTAGAAGGAAAAGTTTTTCCTAAGAAGAGTCAAGTTTTAATTTTACTTTCTCTTTTAGGTTTCATTTTACCAGCAGGTATCTTCACGGTGCTACACTTACTGGATAATAAACTGCGCAATAGTAAGGATTTAACTTCAAGAACGAATACACCTTTCTTAGGCACGTTGGCATTTACGAAAGATGAAACTGCGATTGTTGTGAACGAGAAAAGCCGTTCCGCCATTTCTGAAATGTTCCGTCATTTGCGTACAAATCTACAGTTTATAGCAACAAGTCAGAAAGCAAATCAAGTTATTTTGGTCACTTCGCCTGAAAGTGGTGATGGTAAAACTTTTGTGGCTCTCAATATTGCAGCTACTTTTTCTTTATCGGGTAAGAAAGTGATTGTTTTAGGTCTTGATTTTAGAAGACCTAAATTAAGCACTTACTTGAATAAAAAGAAAGATGAATCAGGCATAACGAATTATTTATTAGGTCAATCAGAATTGCCTAATTTGATTCAAAAAACATCCCTACCCAGTTTATTCTATATAGATTGCGGTCCAATTCCACCAAATCCATCTGAATTAATGATGTCTGAGCCGATGCGCGAAATGATTAACAAGCTCAAAAAACAATTCGATTATATTATTCTCGACAGCGCGCCATTCGCATTAGTAACCGACTCTTTCTTGCTTAAAGATGTAGCAGATTCTACATTAGTCGTTACGCGTTTCAAAAAGACATCGTTCCAATTGGTTGAATTATTAGACGAAGTTTTCAACGAAAAACGTTTACCTCAAATGGGTGTGGTTTTAAATGGTGTTGAAGCGGTTCGCGGTTATGGTTATAATTACGGCTATGGCTATGGTTATGGTTATGGTTATGGTACTGACGAAACGAAATAGCAAATAACAAAAGGCAAAAAATAAACCTCGTAAATTGAATAAATTACGAGGTTTATGCTTTATGTCACACAAAAAAGGGCATTCATGGAAAAGCCACTCGTTGATAATGATTATGTAATTGAAAAAATGCTTGGAAAAGGCGGTTGGTCTTACGTTGTCATTTCGGAAATTCCGCCTGAAAACAAAGCGCGCGGATTGGTAAGAGTGCGCGGATTTATTGATGCATACCAAATAAAGCAGTTCAATTTAATGCCCATGAAAGATGGCAATATGTTTTTGCCATTAAAAAAAGAGGTGCGTAAAAAAATCCGCAAAGAAGAAGGCGATACTGTTCATGTTATTTTGTATGCTGATAATTCAACTGTTGAAATTCCTGATGAAATAATGGTTTGTTTATTAGAATCGCCCAAAGCGCACCAATTTTTCTTATCTTTATCTGAGAGTTATCAGAAGAATTATATTGATTGGATTATAGAGCCAAAAAGGTTGGAAACTAAAATTGAAAGAATGGCTAAAACAATCGAACGTCTGGAAAATGGTTTAAAATTCTATGGTTGGTAAAAAGATTTACAGAATTATAAAACTTTCAAAATCGAGACTCAAATTTACCTACAATTCTAGTAATTTTATAATTCTGCAAATTCAGACCCAGTCAATTTTTAAACCACGTTTTTAATCTCTTCAAGTGCCAGCAAGGTAGTTTTAGGAAACCTTCACTCAGTAATTTGAGCCATTAAACTGTGCAAGTCAAGAATACCCCAATGACCCACATATTTCCCATTGTTCAATGTAATAATATCAATTACATCCATTGTTACTGATTTGTTTGTCGGCTTAATCCCGAAAAAATCACCTTTGTGCGTTGCATGAAACGATTTTCTTGTCGTAACTTTATTGCCTTCAGCAATCATGTCGTGTATTTCCACTTTCAAGTCTGGAAAAGCTGGCTTCAAAAGATGGTTGAAAAAATAAATCACTCCGTCTCGGCTTTTGGGTGTATTGGCTGGCGCGGTGTGATTGATAAAGTCATCTGAAAAGATTTCATTGAATGTTTGCATATTACCATCTTCAATAAATTCTTTGTTTACTCTCTGTACAATTACTTTGTTTTGTTCTGTGTTCATTGTTAAATTGAATTTAAAAAATTAATAATTGAATTGACAGAACAAAATTACGAGCTACCATATTTCAAACATTGCCCAAATCCGACTTTGAGTTGGATGGTTACGATAGATTGCGAAATTCAACAGGTGTCAGCGCGCAATACTTTTTAAAAAAGCGGTTGAAATGTGGCGGATCAGAAAAAACTAATTTATAGGATATTTCCGATATTGTCAATGAAGTATGTAGCAGATAGGCTTTTGCTTCCATTAAAATCATTTCATCAATCAATTCGTGGGCGGTTTTGTCAGAACACGATTTGATAGCTCTGTTCAAATGGTCAGCCGAAACATGAAGCATCTTAGCATAATCCGACACTTTGCGAATTGTGAGAAAATATTGGTTTACAGCTTTTAAATAGCTATTGAACAAGTTCTGGATTTTGTTTGAGTTTTCGTTTTTAGAAAGTATAACCGAGCTATAACAACGGTTTGCATAGAGCAAAATTTGTTGGATACAAAGTTTAATTAAGTCACTGCAATCCATTTTGTTTTCTTTAATCTCAAGGTTCATTTTCATAATTATGCGCTCAATTTCGTCCGCAGTTTCTGAATCTAAATTAAAACTCTGAAGTCCAGAATAAGTTAGAAAAGGGTACTGTTGTTTTTTATTTAAATTTGAGAAAACATCAGCCATATAATTTTCAGAAAATAGCATATAATACGCTAAGAAATTATCGCTTACATTGTAGAGCGAAAACATTTGCCCAGGTATTCCAAATAAAATTGTATTAGTTTGGGCAGAATACTTTTCAAGCCCAATGTCAAAGTTAGCTGTTCCTTCACGCGTCAGAGAGATTCTAAAATACTGCGTTCTAATGGGTCCTAGGTTTTTCTTTAAGTCTCTTGTAGAATAAAGACCGAAAGCATTATCAAGTAATATCTTCGTATTGTCCATACCGAACTCACTTTTTCCCATCCCATTTTTGTGAAAACGATAGAGGTCGCTGTCGAGCTTTATTTTCTTGATGTCGGATGGAAGGCTCTTATACATTTCAAATACAATTGTTTAAGGTGAAATAATTTTATCATTTTATGGACTTATTGACGTACAAGATGATATTTCAATTTATCAGGTCTGATGTTATTATTTTCTTCATTGCCTATTGTGGTAAATAAATTAAGAGAATTAGCATCTTCTTTTAACACATAGCTTTTCATAGTTGGCAAATTGATATCTAAAATTATTTCGTCAAAAGTCGGAATTGGTCCTCCCAAAAAATCGGTGCTGATGTAATAGTTTTTGAAGTTTGGAAAACCCGTTACTGTGCCATCATCGTTGAAAGTAACATTCGATTTTACGCCTTTATCATCTGTCATGATGTAGTTTCCTGAAATAATTTTTTGGTTTACAAAATATTGAAGTCCGAAGGTTGGGTCAGAATCTTTTTGTTTGTCTAAAATTTTAGAAAACTGTTTGGAATCGAGGAGCTGATTCGATTCATCATAATGGAACAAAGTAAGTACAGTTTCCTTTTCAATAACATCTAAACCCAATTCAAAATAGTTTGATGGCACTTCAAAATCTTGTAAATTCGTTTTTAAGTGGTTTCGTTTTTGTGCTTTCCTAAAATAAATAGTAAAACTTATTCCTTCATGATTGTTCCAGCTACCATCAACTTTAAAACTATCGTTTTGAAAAATAGTGTCAATATAAAATGAAACCAACCCTTTTAATTTTTCTGAAGATTTTAAAGGCGATTTCGTTTTTTCAATTTCTTTAGTGTAGTCTTTTAAAACCCATGCACCATTCAGAATTAGCGGTTCACCTGTTGCTTGGTTAGAATCACTTGAATTAACTTTTGGTTTATCGTTTGTGCAACCGTTTAGACTAAGCGTAACAGCAATAATTAAAATTAGAAGTCTCATTTTTTTTGTCGAATTGAAGATTTAAAAATTTAAGAATTAGATTTGAGTCAAAATTAAACCTAAAATTCTAAAAATTCATTAATTCTAAAAACTCTAGTCCATGTTCGAATACATTATTATCGGTGCAGGCTCTGCGGGTTGCGTTTTAGCCAATCGCCTTTCGGCAAATCCGAACAATTCGGTTTTACTCATTGAAGCGGGTGGGAAAGATAAAAAGCTCGAAATTCACGTTCCAGCGGGTTATGGCAAACTCAATTACAGCAATGTCGATTGGGGCTATTATTCAGAGCCGCAAGAGCACGTTAATAACAGGAAAATGTATCAGCCGCGAGGTAAAACTTTGGGCGGTTGTAGTTCGACAAATGCTATGGCTTACATACGCGGGCACAGATTAGATTACGACCGTTGGGAAACGATGGGTGCAACAGGTTGGAATTACGATGCTGTACTACCCTATTTTAAAAAATCGGAACACAACGAACAACTACACGATAAATTTCACGGTACAGAAGGTGAATTAAACGTTACGTTTCCGCAACAATTCAAAACACCTTTAGCGGATGCGTTTATTGAAGCGTGTGCTGAAAACGGTATTCCAAAAATTATAGATGTCAATGGAGCTGAACAAGAAGGTGCTGCCATGTTCCAATACACCATTAAAAATGGTGAGCGACACAGCACAGCAAAAGCATTTTTAAAACCGATACTGCATAGAAAAAACTTGACCGTTAAAACAAACGCCCTTGTTCAGCGCATTCTCATTGAAAACGATACAGCAACGGGCGTTGAGATAAAAATTAATGGAAAGGTTGAACTCATAAAAGCGCGCAAAGAAGTCATTTTATGTGCGGGCGCTTTTGGTTCGCCACAAATTTTAATGCTATCTGGCGTGGGTGATGCCAATGAATTATCAAAACTTGGTATCGAAGTCAAAAAAGAATTGCAAGGCGTTGGTAAAAATTTACACGACCATGTTTTTTATGGCATCTCAGCTCTTTCACACTGGAAAGGCACATTGAATAATGTAAACTTACCATTTAATCAGTTTAAACACACTTTAAACTGGTTATTTAAACGCAAAGGACCGTTAACTACGAGTCCGTTAGAAGCCGTCGCGTTTTTTAAAACAGATTCAAGTTTGGCACAACCCGATTTGCAACTGCATTTTGCACCAGCGCACATTGGTAACGATTCGAATTTAGCAGCGGGTGCCGATTTTTATAATCCAAAAACATATCCAAAAACAGATGGATTTACGATTTTGCCGAGTTTGATTCAGCCTAAAAGTCGCGGATACGTGGCATTGCGTTCCAAAAACCCAAACGATGCACCCATTATTCAACCTAATTATTTAGAACATCCCGACGATTTAAAAACTTTAGTAAATGGCTATAACAAAGTGAAATCGATAATAGAATCGAAAGCATTTGAAGCTTACACGGATGGGGTGAGTTATCCAGAAAAAATTGAAACCGAAGCCGATATTGTAGCGCACATAAAAAAAATTGCAGAATGTATTTATCATCCCGTCGGAACTTGTAAAATGGGATGCGATGCAATGAGTGTTGTTGATCCAGAATTGCGCGTGTATGGTATAAAAAATTTGCGCGTTGCCGATGCGAGTGTCATGCCACAAATTATTTCGGGCAATACCAATGCTCCGACTATCATGATTGGTGAACGCGCAGCAGATTTTATTCTGAAAAGTAGCTAAAAAAAGCGAACAATTTTGTTTGTTCCCTTTTTGAATAACCTTATCAAAATTTATTCTAAGCCATTTTATCTTTGTAAATATAAGAAACACCCAATATTCCTAAAAACACCAAAGGCATAACTGCACCGCCTACTCCATCTCCAGTAGATAAGTGAGCTATAATGGCAGAAATAAAAACAAGGGCAAAACCAAAATAAGCAAACTCTTTTAATTTAGTAGGCACTGCCGGAATTAACAAGGCTAAAACTCCCAGAATTTTTGCTGTACCTAATTCTTCTCTAAAATAGCTTGGGAAGCCAAGATGCACAAAAGCTCCTTTCATTTGCTCGCTTGTAAAATAGCCATAAGCGCTGAAAAGCATCATGGCACAAATAATGCCAGTTGTAACCCAATAAATTACTTTATCCGTATTCATTTTTTTAGAAAGTTTAGTTTAATTAAAATGTGAAATTAATTAATTTTTTCTAAATTTTAAAATAAATTAAGAAAAATCAATTTATTTTCAATATACTAGGCATATATAAACTTAGATTCTGAATTATAATCTTTTAAATCAATGCGTTAAGTGATGATTCATGATAGCGTAACCAATTAGAATTCCAAGTGTATCAAAAACGGCATGACTTGTAATAGCTTCAATTGCAGAGCCTTTTCTTAAATAAACAAGTCCATTCATTAATCCAGCAAATCCAGCAGTGATAGCATTATTTGTTCCTTGGTATAAATGGCTAAAACCAAATGCAATTGAGCCAATAAAAAGTGCGATAAAAATACCTGGATTTCCGAGCCAATTTTTAAATCGTGTAATAACAAATATACGTTCAAATTCTTCAACAAATCCGCCACCAACAATCCCAATAATTATCCAAACAAAAACACTGTTCAAATCCTTAAAATGTTCGAGCATACTTGTGCTATTGGAACTTGACGTTGGAAAAATGCTTCTTAGGATTATTGAATTAAGAATTATATTCGCTAAAAAAAAAATTCCCACGCCAAACACTGCGCCTCTTAGAATTTGAGGCAATACTTTTATTTTTGAAAAACCAAGTTGTTCAAAGTTTTCACCTTGAAGTCGAAGTAGCGCATAAACAATCAAAAAATGAATAATCTTCACCTTTCCGATCAATACTACCAAGTCGAATAAATTAGAAGGCAAAACTTTAGTAGTTTCTTTGAAAACAATTTGGTAAATCCAATCAATAATTATTATAGCTATTGAAATATAAAGCCAGCCTTTCTTTGAAACTTTCATTGACAAGTTTTTTATTTTAACAATTCATCCAAATTTTTCTTCGCCCTTGGATTTTCGGGTCTAATTTTTAATGCTTGTTTGTAACAATTAATGGCTTCTTCTTTGTTATTCTGTGTTCGATAAATGTCGCCTAAATCATTCCAAGCGACGACAATATTTGGGAAAGCTTTAGTGTAATACTTGTAAAGAATCAATGCTTTATCATTCTTCTTTTCTTGACTGAGTTTTTCTCCAACCGCTAATAAAACCATATCATCGTCGACATTCAAATTTTCTTTCGCAAGCTCCACACCTAAATCAGTCGTTGAAGGTTTTTCAAGGATGTTATAAATCGTTTTTGACTGTTCGTTCTCAAATTTTGGCTGCTTAGTAGTGGCATCTTGTTCAATGCGTCCTTGGAAATAAAGTTGTGTTACATTCGGCAAAACCATATTCGTGTTTATAGAGCTTTCATTTGTCACCATATAAAAAATAAGTCCTTCTTCGGGCAACCGAACAAGCCGCGCGAAATAAATACCATTGCTACCGCCGTTGTCAATCATTTTAGTGCCCCTTCTCGATTTTGAAATATTACAACCATAGCCAAAAGCAGATTTGCCATTATAGCCTTCTTCTTGAATTTGTGGCGTAAACATTTTTTGAATGGTCGATTCTGTAAGAATTGTATGATTTGTAAAACTATTAATCCACAAAAACATATCGTTCAGAGATGTTTCTAAGCCTCCATTTCCTTTCAAATTCCAATACGGTCCGCCACCCGCTTTTTGAAAATGCTCTTGGTGTGTTCCCCAAATGTTTCCGTTCTGATAACCAACTGCAATTGTATCAGTTTTTGCTGAAGGATACTGATAGCCAATGTTTTTTATTCCTGCTGGTTCAAACAGATTTTTCTTTAAAAATTGTTCGTAATCAAGCCCAGAAACTTTCTCAATTATTATGGCAAGTATGCTAAATCCGACATTTGTGTATACTGCTTTTTCACCGGGTATAAAAGCTAATGGTTCTGAAAATGCGCGATTTAAAAAATCGTCAGTATTAATTTTTTCGTAATCACCACCATCTTGTTTTAAGAACTCGTGAAAACCCGATGAATGCGTCAGCAGTTGATGAAGCGTAATATTTGCTTTATCGGCAGGAATTATTGGGAAGAATTTTATGAGTTTATCATCAACCGATAATTTATTTTGTTCCGTTAGTTTCATAATGCCTGCCGCAGTAAATGCTTTTGTTATACTGCCCATTGAACCCAAAGTGTTAGGCGTAAATGGAATTTTTTTATTCTTATCAGCCCAGCCAAAACCTTTGTTAAAAATGTTTTTTCCATCTTTAATAATAAGCAACCCACCAGAAAAACCTTTTTGAGTTTGTAAGTCTGACAAATAATCATCAATTAGTTTGCATTTTTCGGGAACAGAAATTTCGCTGTTCATTTTCTCATTTTTCGTTATTTCTTGTCCGTTGCAAGAAAAAAATAATAATACTATGAGTTGAATTGCTATTACCTTTTTCATGTTTTAGATTTTTTTTGTTTAATTAAATTGTGAGAAATTGCTTAGCTAAGACTGCTATGTAGAAAATCTTCCGCGGTAAATGGGTTAACATTTAGCTTTAGCTAAATAGATAAAATTATGAAAACTAATCCGTTAAATGCTAAACGCCTCAATAATTAGGGTAAATATTTATTTTTCTAAATCTGTCCAGATCCTTTTTATTATTTCCCATTTACCTAATTCGTTCTTTCTAAAAATTGTTACTTCGTGCGACTCTTGGTTTTTACTGAATTTTAATCCCTTTTTTTCATAACTCCACGATAAACTTCCGTGCTCAAAAGTATAAGCCAAATCGTTCATGCCTTCCACTTCCAACAAATCAATTTTATACTTATTTATCGTCGTTTTCGAACTGTCATTAGGCCACCACCATTTACTAATGACATTTTTTCCTGTTATAGGTTGCATACCACTTGGTATAAGCATTGCTTTATCAGAAAACAAACCAAGAATTAAAGCCGAATCGTTTGTGAGCCAGCCTTTTTCGTAGTCTTTGATTATTTGTTTTATCTGCGATATTTCAGTTTCTGAAATTTTATTATTCACTTTAGGTTCTCCCTGATAACATGCACTAAAGAATAAAAGCATTATAATTAATCCCCAATGTGATTTTTGGATTTTGTGATTAAATTTAGTTGTCATTGTTTCAGTTTTTGTAATTGTTGTTGAAAACTAGGGATCCTCCCTTTCATATTGTTGGGAACATTCTTAAGCATCGTTTCCCAATTTATAATGGCATTTTTTTTATCACCAACGGCAGTATTTCCTAATGCAAGCCCCCAATTTGTAAAGAATTTTTCTTCCGGATAATGCTGCTGATTGTATTTGAAAATTTCCATCGCTTTCTCATTTTTATCTAAACGCAGTAAGCCGCGTGCATAAAAAAAAATGCCTAACGGGCTTGCCGTCGGGTGTTTAACAGCTTTATCCATAATTACATCCGCTTCTGCATTTCTTCCCATGGCAGTGAGTACAGTCGCTTTTGTTTGTAGTGTGCTAAAATTTTCAACTCCTTGCGATGCACCTCTAAATGTAACAGTGAGTGCTTTATCTGCCCAAACCAATGCTTCATCTAAATTAATTTTATTCGCAGCGCACCATTGAGCAGCAGTTTCCCAATTTTGATAACTAAAACCTGCCCAGCCTCTCAAATCTTCTCTCATTCGCGCCACATATAACTCTTTGTAATTCGGCACTTCAATAGATAACGATACCTTTTTGTTTTCCCATTGTAGATATGCAACCGCTGAGTTAATCAATCGTTTATCAAAACCATACGTGAGAAATTCTGTGTAAGGCGCGTCTTCAGGCTGAGCGTCAACTCTGAGTACATCTTCTTTGGCATCGTACAGAAAACTTCCCCAACTGTTTGTGTTTTTTGAAAATATCCATGTCCAAGCTGTATCTTTTTCAATTTTAAGAAACAAACCATAAGTTCCAGCTTTCATACCTTTCCCAGCAATTTTCACATCATGCGAAAAAGAAATGGTTGTATTTTCGTTCGCGCCTGCGCGCCAAGGTATAGAGGTAGATGGTCCGAAACCTTCATCATTCATTCCATACGGAATTAATTCGCCCCAAATATGTCCCTTCCGATCTACATTATTTGTTCCGTGAACATTCGGGCTGCTATACGCAATTGTTACTTCAACCAAACCCATTGATTGACTGACTTTCGCTTTTTGATTATTGCCATTCGGCGGAATTGTAAGTTCTTGCGCTTGGACAAAAAGAACATTTATGCTCAATAAAAACAGTCCTAATATTTTTTTCATAATGCAAGTATTTATTAGCGTAATTATTAAAGTAGAGAGGTTTCTCGCAGTTAAAAGCCCTTTTTCTGAACTTTTGCGTGAAATGGCAAATATATAGGTAATGCAGCCGAGCCATACCATTGGTAAGTTTCCGCATCTAACACTTTGGCATTTATGGCTGGATCAGTATCTAAAAGTAATCTCGCTTCTTCAATAGTTTTTACATTTAAAATGAAAATGCCCTCATATTTTTTTTCATTTTTTAGCAACGGTCCTGAAATCACCAATTTACCTATATCAGCTAAGTGTTTAATGTTTTGGAAGTGTCCGTTGAATAAACTATCTGCTTTTGTTTTATCCTCAACTTTGTTAGTTCCTGTTTTTAAAATCACTAAAACATACATTTTCATACCATAATCGTCGGCACCGAGTGAGTCAGCCAAGCTCTTCTGATACTTAGATGAATCAATTTGAGCAACTACTATCAAACTGCAAATAGAGAAAATTACTGATAAAAATAATCTTGACATACTAATCATTTTTTTAAGTACGTAAAATCATAACTCGTTACCCAAGTTTTACCGCCATCGCTCGAAGTTTCATTAAACTGCCGAACTTGCCCGGGTTTTTCATTAAAAAAAATAAATCGACCCATAATTTTGGCACCTTGTGGTGAAGTGTTTTCAAAAGTAAAACGCATAGCGCCCTCTTTATATTCGCCGTTTACAAACTCTTGATTACCACCGCCCACCCATGATTGCTTCCATTTATTATTGGCATCGATAAAGTTAATACTTTTACCCGTTCTATTTCCCAAATTCGTCCAGTTTTCTAAAAGTCCGCAACCATCAGCAATAATTTGAATCAAGTTATGACCAACTAAATTGGTTGTTCCAGTTTGATACACATCCCAATCGCCGACCCAAAAATCAAATTCGCGTGCGTGTTTATCTGCCATGCAAGGCATGGCGATGGCGTAAACCTTTGCGCGCAGGTGTTTAAATTTTTGCTCATTACGCAAATTTTTAAAATCGTTTAAAGTATCCAACTCGCCTAAATTTGAATAACTATTGTTCACTGCACTATCCAATGCAGTAAGTGCCGATTGTTTTTCATTTCTTATACTCTGTATTTTTGCTATGCGCGACCAAACAGTGGCTAAGACAGGCGATGATGGTTTGGTGTTCAACGATTTCTGGTAATTTTTAAGTGCGACATCGTAATTACCTTCTTGATAATTACAAAATCCCAACCGATTCCAAGCGATACCATTGTGCGAAGTGTCGGAAAGAATAGTTTCATAAATTGGTTTTGCTGCTTTCCAATTTTGCGCAAAGAATAGGGAGTCAGCTATTCTAATAGAGGGTTTGAATTTGTCTGTTGAACTATTTTGGGCGATGAGTTGGGCGCCCACTGACAATATTATTAAAAAACCGGAAAACCCAATGTGTCTAAATTTCATAATTTATCTGATATTCAATTAATTAGATTCAAATCATGCGAGAAAGTTTATAATTCCGAACTCACGTTTTTATAGCGGTTTAAATTTATTATTGAGCACCAATTGAAATCAAATAATCCAATACTTCTTTAGCATTTTCGCCACCTTTGCGCGCATGATGCAATAATTGTAATCCATGAGGACCTTTAGAGGTTTTCAAATCTGGGAATGCAGTCAAAGTAGTTTTAACCATTTCTAATTTACCGAGCATAGCAGCACAAAATATATTTAACCGTGCGCCTTTAGCCAATAATAAATCGGCAATATCTTTTCTTCCCATGTGCCCCGCAGCTTCTAATGCTGTTTCAAAATCGCCGCCACCCCAATCCCAAGAGGCGTTCAATAATGCAGGTTCTGATTCGAGCATACTTTTAGTTTTGTCCAAATCAGTATGTGCTATTCTTACAAATTCATTCACCAATTCAGATGCCAACGGAATACCTTTGTCATAATTAATTATTTTAGGGATAAAAAAAACGGGAACAAACAAACTTGTTGCACTAACTTTCATGAAATTTTTGCGAGAAATTTTATTTTCCATTGCTATAACTGTGTATTTATTAAGGAACGAACTAATTTTCACAAAAATCCGTTTAATTTTGGTGGTAAAATTGTACAAAAGCGAAATGACATGGTTTTTAAATGAAATTTAAGAAAAAGAATCCTTCATTATTATTGCATCCTTATGTCAAGAACTTTTGGCTCGTAGAAATTCTGCCAGAGGATTTACCTTTTTCGCAGTTGTATTTTCCGTATGGTTCGTTCGAACTCATTTATTATCTGGAGGAACGCGGTAGAATGCAATATGTCGGCAATGAAAATGCTTTTTTGCAACCGAAATTGTTCTATTCGGGTCAATTCACAAAACCATTTACGCTCAGTTTCGATAAGCCTTGTAAAATCATTGGCGTGAGTTTGCACCCGTGGGTTGGAAATATTTTGTATAAAATTCCTTCCAATCATTTTACAGACCAGATGATTGAGTTGGGCGATTTAAATAAAAGCGATATTCTCATTAGCCAAGATTTATCGCTAGAAAACGATGAAAAAATTTTCGAAGCACTTGAACACTATGTGTTAGAAAAGGTGAAATTTGTTGAAGTTGATTCAATGTCTTCTTTTATTGCACAGTCGGTAATCAAATCACCCATTAGAAATGATGTAAATCAAGTCCTTTCGCAAATTGGATTATCGAAGCGCAGAATTGAACAACGATTTTTAGCTTCTACTGGTTTATCAATTGGTTCGTTTACACGAAAAGTTCGATTTCAGAAAGCAGTATCTTTAGTACAGACTTTACATAATACTTCTCTAACACAAATTGGATACGAAGCGGGTTATTTCGATCAATCCCATTTCATCAGTGAATTCAAATCGTTTACAGCTATTTCGCCTTTGGCATTTTCAAAACAAAATAGTGCCTTGAAAAATTTTATTAGCTCGTTAGTAGTGTCATAGTTCCGATGTCTTTCTTAATCAATTTTAAATCCAAAACCTTAAAGTATTTCCATCTTGTTCTGCAAAGTTTGTTTATCAGAACTTGATTTAGCTAAACTGTACGCTTTTTTAAAATTGAAGAAAGCTTTTTCTTTATCAATAGAAGCGTAAAGTTCACCGAGCAAAGCATAATAAAAATGATTGTCTTTAAGTTCTAATTTTTCGGCTTCCGAAATCGCTTCTTCAACGGTGTTCGCTTTAGCGAGTGCATACGTTCTGTTTAAAGCGGCTAATGGCGAATACTCAATTTGAAGCAATCGATTATAAAGCTGTAAAATATTTTCCCATTTTTCTTTCGAGTCATTTTTTTGAGTATGCCAATAAGCAATCGCCGCTTCCAAGTGGTACTTGGTTAATTTTTTACCCGTCGAGGCGCGGTTTAAATAATATACACCTTTATCTATAAGTTCTTTACTCCAAAGCGATTCGTCTTGCTGTTCATATAAAATTAATGCACCCTGTTCGTTTGTTCTTGCATTAAATCTTGAAGCGTGAAAACACATGAGTGAAAGCAACGCGTTGGCAGAAGGAATGTTTGTTGAAGCATTTTCGACGATCATCAGGTTTAAACGCATCGCTTCAAGGCAAAAATCTTTGCGAAGCGTTGTATTTTGCGAACTCGAATAATAACCTTCACTGAACAATAGATATAAAGTTTTAAGTACAGCTTCTAACCGATTATTGATTTCAGATTCAGTAGGCATTTCAATTGCCACGTGTTCTTGTCGCAGTTTTTCTTTAGCGCGAGCAAGCCGTTTATAAATCGTCTCTTTATTACTTAAAAAAGCTTCAGCTATTTCTTCTACACCAAATCCGCATAAAACACTGAGCGATAAACCAATTTGCGCTTCAATTGATATGCTCGGATGGCAAATAGCGAACATCATTTGTAACTGGCTATCTGTGATGTTTTTTGAAGAAAGGTCAATATAATCTAAAATTACTTCTTGCCCAGAAACTTCTAATTTCTCATATCCAGCAATTTTATTTTTGTTTCTCAGGAAGTCAATCGCTTTGTTTTTTGATACTTTATACAACCAAGCCGTTGGGTTATTCGGTAAACCTTTTAATCCCCAAGTCTCAGCAGCCAGTAAAAAAGTATCACTTACAATGTCTTCGGCAATATTTAGGTGTTCAACACCAAAAACCTTGCACAATACAGCTATGATTTTTCTGTATTCCGTTCGAAACAAATGCGGTATGAGAACATTTTCATCCATATTAATTTAGTTGACAGTTGACAGACGTAGATTGTATCACAAACTGACAACTGGCAACTGTCAACTGTCAACTAAACTAACAACTATTTTAGTCCATCGAAATTAAAGCGCGCACCTCAACATTTCCGCCCATATTTAAAATTGGGCAGCTTTTTGAGATTTCAGCAGCTTCATCAAGCGATTTAGCTTTAATGATTGTATACCCACCAATCGCTTCTTTAATTTCGACATAAGGACCATTTGTAACTAATTTATCAGATTTAACAACGCGTCCTTCAGATTCCAATCTATTGCCTGCATCAACTAATTTGTTTTGCGCAGCAATGCTACCCATCCAGTCTTGCCAAGGTTTCATCATCGCCTGCATTTGATCTGGTGATAAAACAGTCTCAAGTGGAGTTGCATCGCGCCTGAATATCAATAAAAATTCTTTCATTTTTTAATGATTTGAATGTAAAGCAACGGAATTACCCTCTGTATCGGCAAAAAATGCCATGAAGCCAATCTCATCGCTGATTTTTGTTTTAGGCATCAACACTTTACCGCCGGCAGCTTCTATGTGTGAAAGTGCGAGCGCTAAATCTGGATTACCATTGAGATAAATTTTGGCACCGTCTGTGCTCGGTTTGTGCATCGGTCCGTGAACAAGAGCGCCTGAGACTTTCCCATTCATGTTTTCAGAAGGGAAATATGCCATGTGCATTCCCATCATTTCTTGATGGTGCATTTCAATGCCAAACACTTTTTCATAAAACGTTTTAGCACGATGAAAATCGGCTACTGAAATCTCAAACCAGTTGAGTGAATTTTCTGAACTTGTCATAAAAAATAGTTTAAAATGAAAAAAGTAAAAAGAATTAAATTATTGATTACGCACGGTGATGATCAACGCGCCAATTTTGAACAGCTTGTTTAATTTCTTTATTGCTCAAATTTTCCTTTACAGCTCTGTCCGTTAGATCTACAAACTCACTATCGTCAGCAAATCGGAGGGCGATAGTTTGTGGCATTGCTAATTTCTTATCCAATAATTTACCTGTCATAGTAAAATACCGCAAATTTTCTTCCGCTCTAATAGCACGGTCTTGAACTTTAGTAGCAAAAGCGCGCATATACCAAAAGCCTAATAGCAAAGCAATAGCAATGAGTAAAAACATGGTTGAAAGGAGATTCATGTCTTTGAAAAAATTTATACTTGCTATAGTAAGTATAGCTAAACAAATAAGAGACATCCCGATGTGAAATAAAGGAACAATTCGAGTGTGGTTTTTAAAGTTTTGCGATTCCATAAAAAAGGATTTAATATTTAATAAATTTATGATTCAAAATTATGATGTTTTAGAATAGATTTTATTCTTTTGCTAACTTTTCTAAAAACTTTGATATCGGCTCCAAATAATATTGCTTCCATCCTTCCGCAAGTGAGTGAACTTAATGCTCAGGTTCGCCTGTTTGCGTAAAATTGAGAATTACCATTCTACCCATGTTCCCGCAGGGTGAATCCAAGTTGAAGAAACGGGTCTGTTATTGAACATTTTATAAATGCCCGAATTTTGAAATTCTGGACTCATATAATGTTCCATCATTCCTTCGGCATGCATCCAAACATCGATTCCTAAAACTTCTAAGGCTTCTGGCGAATTTGGTGCAGCTGCTCTAACGTAAAACGCGTGTGAAACTATTCCTCTTGAACGCTCAATATTGACATACGTTTCAACGGCTGCATTATGAATTGCTTCAGCTTCTTCAATAGATTTGACTGTACCACGCACTATCCCTACAATGCGTTTATTTTGCCCTGTTGGAGTAGGCAAATTAAAATGTAAAAAACCAGACATTTTATTCCAAACAACAGCCTCTCTCGATTCAAACATCATATCAGCTCCACCTTGAACTTGTGGGTCGCTGAAAAATTGATTCATACCTTCCAAATTATTCCAAATATCTAAAAACAATAAATCGCCTTTAAAATTTGTTTCAGCATCTAGTGACATAAATACGTTATGGCTTAAATCGCCTAAATGTTTTGCAGCCGCGACACCGTCCTGGTTTCCAGCAGTTTGATTATGCAATTCACAAGTAGCTTGAATATTGGTTGTTTTAACTTTCCCTTGAACGGTAAGTAAATGAAATGACATTTCCTGACTCATAATAATTTTCTTTGTTGAAGTGAATTAATACCTTCATATCGAAAAATAGTTCAGGATTGGACAAATGAGAAATAATTTTTTGCAGTTTTTCTTGTAAATTTTTACAAAGGATTTTACTCAATTTTTTTTAAGAATGCTTTATTCAATATCGTTAATTCATGCTGCAAATTGAGCTTTGCTTGCATTTCAAATTTTTGGAACAAATGTTCCGTCTTGAAAATCCTATCCATTTGCAAAAAATGCTGCAATACTTTTTTTCTGCCAGGTTTGTAAATCAAATCGGGATAAATGGCGTATTCTCTTCTGACCTGTTGCGCATAAGTCAAATACGTTTTCCAATCAGCTCCTAAAATAGAAAGATCTGCATCCAAAAAATAGTTCGTATCGTTATCCAAACTTAAAAGATGTTTTTTAGTCGCTATAATTTGGTTTGCACAATTTTCTATCTGTAATTCTGGAACAGATAATTTTTTCAATCTCATTCGAGCAAAATCAGCACTGCGATCTTCATTATCGTTTTTTAAAGCATTGTAAACCACATCATGATAGAACAGCGTAAACAAAATTGTGTCCCAATCATTAATTTCGTATTTTATTTCATTGAGTTGAAGTAAAAGATTTTCAATGTGCGCTAAAGTGTGATAATGCCTTTTCTTGATTGAATAATTGGTTTCAATTTCAGACCATAATTCATCAATCAAATTAGAATTTTCAGAGAATTTTTTTGAGAGATTTGCAAAAACATCTTTTAGGATTGTCATAACTGCTACAAATTATTTTTTCAAAGACAAAAAAAATGAGTAGTAATGTGACTGAATTTTACACAATTAAAAACTTAATTGTGAAGCTGTTTAAATTTTCTGTTTCGTCTGAGATTAAGTCTTTTTGAATCAAAGAATTTGAAATTTTCTCAATGTAGCGCAGCTATATGTCCAAAATTTCAAACCCTTTGATTCAAAAAGACTTAATCTCAGACGAAACAGAAAATTTAAACACACTATATCAAATTATCAGACTACAACCAGTGGTTACAAGAATTATTTTTTGAATTCATTTCAAAATTTTAAAAAACATTTTTATGTTGCTTCGTGAAATCATTTTTAAAACTCAAACATAACTATTTTTATGCTGTTTCGTGAAATCATTTTTAAAACTCAAACATAAATTATTTTGTGCTGTTTTGGGTAATCATTATCAAAATAAAATTTAAAATTTTTCTGAATAAACTTTCGGGGAACTTTGAAAGTTCCCCGAAAGTTTGATTATTATATTATTTGAAAATCGTACGATTTTGTTTGATAGACATTCATATCAAAAGTATTTTCTGTATTATCTTTGGGAATTAATTTGAATAAGCAATGACACAAATTTCTCGGCGCAATTTTATAAAAACCACAAGTGGTGCAGGTATTGCTTTTTGGATAGGCATTTCTACCGCAAAAGGCAATACTGTAATGGCTTCAACTTTAACTGAGGCAAAAAAAATTACACCTTATATCTTGATTGATACCAGCGGCGGCATAACTATTTTTAATACCAAGCCTGAAATGGGTCAAGGTACTTGGCAATCAATTCCAGCTATCATTGCCGAAGAATTGGAAGTTTCGCTCGACCAAGTGACGATATTACATTCGACTGGACAAAAAGAATTGGGTACGCGACAACGCGCAGGTGGTAGTAGCTCCATCAGAGGTAGTTACGATGAACTCCGAAAAGTGGGCGCTTCGGCGAGAGAAATGTTCATCACTGCTGCGAGTAAAAAATGGGGTGTCGATACAGATACTTGCTATGCAGAAAATGGCAAAGTGATTCATAAACCGACGCAACGCGCTTTCACTTTCGGAGAATTAGCAGAAGAAGCATCTAAATTAGAAATACCCAAAACACCAAAACTTAAAGACCCAAAAGATTTTAAAATCATCGGAAAATCTGTTAAACGACCTGATGTACCACTAAAAATAAACGGCACAGCAGAATTCGGTATTGATGTGCAGTTGCCGAATATGGTTTATGCTACCGTTCAGCGCTGTCCTGTTTTGGGTGGAAATGTTAAAAGTTTCGATGCGAGTGAAACGCTTAAAGTTGCTGGCGTTGAAAAAGTAGTTGAGGTTGAGCGCATTGTTGGGCAATATCACTATACGGGTATTGCTGTTATTGCTAAATCGTATTGGGCTGCAGTCAAAGGTCGCAAAGCGCTCAAAGTAGAATGGAATACGAATGGTTATGAAAAATTCAATTCAGAGGACTATGATAATCAACTCCGCACACTTGCCAAAGAAGATGGCATAGTTGATAAAAATGTTGGCGCTGTTGATACCCTTGGTTTAAAATCTGAAAATACATTAGAGGCTTTGTACGAGACGCCGATGGTGGCACACCATGCTTTAGAGCCTATGAATTGCGTTGCGCAAGTAAGTGGCGATAAACTTGAGTTATGGGTTTCAACGCAAGTGACGAGTTCGTTAACGGGAGAAGGTGCGAACGATTTGCACAAAAAAATTGGTTTCGCTCCTGAGAATATTACAGCACATCCGAAATTTGTGGGTGGAGGTTTTGGTAGAAGGCTTTATATCGATTTTATCGTTGAAGCCGTTAATGTGGCAAAACACACGCCTAATCCAGTCAAAGTTATTTGGTCGAGAGAAGACACAACGCAATTTGGTCCATTCAGACCAATGACTTTTTCGCAACTAAAAGGTGGTTTTTCGGACGATGGTAAATTGGTTGCTTTTCAACACAAAGTAATTAGCCCATCAATGGCAGAATCAACTTCGGGTAAATTTGATAAATCCAAAGCTGAAGGCACTATGGTTGAAGGCATTAGCGAACAAGCTTACGAAATTCCGAATTTAAGAACATCATTCGTCAAAGCAGATTATCATGTACCAGTTGCAGCGTGGCGTTCTGTCACGAGTTCAACTTTAGCTTTTGCGCACGAATGTTTTATAGATGAGTTAGCTTTCAAAGCTAAAAAAGATCCTTTCGATTTCCGAATGGAATTACTGGACAAATCATCCGATACAAAGCGTGTTTTTCAAAAACTAAGAGAGGTTTCACATTGGGATAAACCATTACCAACCGGTAAAGCACGCGGCGTAGCGCAATGGCAATTTTTTGCAGGCTTATGCGCTCAAGTAGTGGAAGTATATGTAAAGCCCGACAAATCCATTAAAGTAGATAAAGTTTTTGCAGTTATTGATCTGGGAACGGTAGTTAATCCTGATACAGTGAAAGCACAGGTTGAAGGTGCAATTATTATGGCACTTGGTGCTGCTACAAAACCCGGTATTACTTTAGAAGAGGGAAAAGTGCAACAAAGTAATTTTCACGATACGCCCGTTACGCGCATGAATGAAACTCCAATTTCCATTGAAGTTTATATTTTGGCGGATGGCGGAAAAATGAAAGGCGTAGGTGAACCAGGTTTACCGCCCTTTGCACCCGCTTTAGCCAATGCTATTTTTGCTGCTACCGAAAAGAGAATTCGTAAAATGCCGTTTGATTTGGAAAACATATAACTGTTCTCATAGAGGAGTTTCCAGCAGAAATTCGCAGAAATTTAATATTACCTTATTTTAGGGGATTTCTGCGCAAATTTCTGCGAATTTCTGCGGTAAACTGATTAACGCCAGTTTTACTTATCAGCCCGTAATCCGTTCTCATACCGCACAATAAACGCATCGCCGAGGGCGCGACTTTTTACTTTTTTGAGAATTGAGATCGCTTCGCTATACGTGTTTTGTTGTTTCAATAAAACGCGCGTATAGGTTTTACCATTCACTGTGGCGTGCTCAGTATCAAATTCACCCATGTCTTCAACGCGTTGTAATCTGCGCTGCGAGTTATAATCGGGTGTTTCGTAAGCGAGCACTTGCACTTTGTAACTGACTTTTGAATTTATATTTTTACCTGCCGAAGATTGTTTCTTTGAATTAACAATTTTGGAATTTTGTGCCACTAACTGCACCGTGTCGGTAACGGTAGGTACAAAATGAATATCTGGCGTGGTTGTAGTTGGAAGAGACGCAACGATTTCGGGTATTTTACTTCTTTCGAGTTGGATATTGTTGTTGTATGTCATCTTATCGTAATTGACATTGATATTTTGCGATTGACGAATGAAACTATCTGCTTCAATTTCTAAAACATATTGCTTATTTGGGAAGACAGTAAAATTAAAAACACCATCGGTACACATCGTCGAAACCAATAATCGGCGCGATTTCTCTTTCTCTAATTTTTCGAAAAGTGTTACCCGCGCTGTTTTAAGCGTTGTGCGCGAGGTAGCATTTTGAACTATACCTTTCAATTCGTAATTCTGTTCGGAATTGAGTAGAACAGAAAAAATATCGTCGTCTAAAGTGTTGAGTTTTTCTGCGCCTAACATGCGGTTCGATACAAAATAACTTTGCGTTCCATCTGTGCTTTGTACATAATTAACGTCGTCAGCGCTTGAGTTAAACGGCATACCTAAGTTTTCAGGTGCGTACCATTTGTTCGTGAATCCTTTCGATTTGAAAATATCCATACCACCTAATGTTGGTCTGCCGTTCGACGAAAAATACAATTCACCCAACTTAATATCGTAAAAAGGCGTGATTTCATCACCATCGGTATTAATAATGCTGCCACAATTTTGTGGTGCATCGAAACTGCTCACAGATGAATTCAGTGCGCGTTTCGTCCACCAAATATCCATACCTCCTCTTCCGCCCGGTCTGTTGCTGGCAAAAAATAGCCACTCTTGGTCGTATTTTTTGACTATAAACGGATGTGTTGAAATGCCGCCTTCAATATTTATTCTCTCGCTCAGTTTTTCAGGATTAGACCAACCGGTCGTCGTTTTCTGAACATGATACAGATAAACACTCTTAACTGTGTGCTTATTTTTTAAAATGGTTTCAGGGGCAGAAAAATAGAAATCGCTACCATTATTGACAAAAGTACCTTGTAAAATAACATGACCTGGCAATAAATTGCGCAGCGCCGGCACTTCCGATGTTGCTGACCAATCGTCGTTAGTCCATTGCGAGCGAACAATATTCGTATCACGCGCAGATTGCACTGAGAAGTATATAATATCGTCGTTAAAAAAGAATGGACTGACTTCGTTCTTAGATGTATTGAAATTTAAATGCGTTAGTTTTGGATTGTTGTTGCTATTTTTCGCTTGTTCGGTTAACACAATGCCTTTGGTACAACCTTCAACATAACTTTCAATTTTATCTAAAATTTGCTCTCTATCTGCGCCATTGTATGTACTGCTATACTGTAAAAATTCAGGTAAGGCTTCATCGTATTGACCTAATTGTTGCAAAGCGCGGGCATAATTCAAACGTGAACCAGCAAAATTATTATCGCCCACAAGTATTTGATACAACTCAGCAGCTTTGTTGTAATCGCGTGCTTCTAAATAATTATCCGCAGCATTTTTTAAAACATCGAAGCGTTTGGGTTTTAACGTCCATGCAGCTTCATTGTGAAAGCCTGCATCAAATGAATTATTTTCCAAAATGGCTTTATCGGCAGCGCGTGTATGTTCTTTAAACGACATTGTTTTCTGTGCGCTTGCACTGCAAGCACCCAAAAAAATGAGGAGTATTGAACAAATAGTTTGGCGCATGTTGACGCGGTGTTTTTTTATGTTTGTGTTAAACCTCGTAGGTTTTAAAAACCTACGAGGTTTCTAAGTATAACCCTTTCAATCGTCATTGCATAATACGCATGTTCTAATTTCAAAACATGGCGAGCTATATCTTCGGGCGAATCTGTTTCAGACACTTTACAAGCCGCTTGAAAAATGATACCACCTTCGTCGTAGTGCGCATTGCAAAAATGAATGGTAATACCTGTTATTTTTGCTTTTGCTGTCGCTACTGCTGTATGAACATTCGCGCCATACATTCCTTTGCCACCAAATGCGGGTAAAAGTGCAGGGTGAATATTGAAAATTCGCTTTTCAAACGCTTCAATTAAGTACGTAGGTATTAGTAGCAAAAATCCAGCCAATACAATATAATTAATGTTAAAGTCTGAAAGTAAAGTTGATATTATTTCTTCATCTATAAAATATTTCTTTGCAATATATTTTGTTGGGATACCAAACTGCTCTGCTTTAGCGATTACACCCGCTGTTTCTACATTGGTAACAACCAACGCAATGCGTATTTTGGAGTGATGCTCGAAATACTTCATTAAGGCTTCAGCGTTGCTTCCGCCACCTGACGCGAAAATGGCGATGTTAATTTTTGAGTCCAAAATATAAAATGTATAATCCTTCGTGAAACCTTTCTGCCTTTGTTTTTTTGTGGTAAGGAAATTCGCGATTATATTTTCACCACAAAGACACAAAGAACCAAAGACTTCACAAAGCTTGAGATTTATAAAAAAAGTCCTGTAATATTTTTATAGGAAAATCCTAATAAAGCATAAATTTTACTACAAAGTTACATTATATTCTAAATTTATGCTTGAACAATGGTATTTTTGCACCATTATCCGACTTTAAATTAAATTTTCAGAAATATGGCTACAAAAAAATTCAAAGGCGGCGTATTGCACGGCGCAGAAATGCGCGAATTATTGCGCTATGCAAACGATAACGATTTCGCTATGCCGGCAGTAAATGTTGTAGGCAGCAGCACTATCAACGCCGTTTTAGAAACAGCACGCGAGGTAAACTCGCCCGTTATTATTCAGTTTTCGCATGGTGGGAGTGCATTCAATGGCGGTTTAGGACTTGATAATAAATCGCAAGCAGGTTCTATTTACGGAGCTGTTGCAGGTGCAGCGCATGTGCATTTAATGGCAAAAGCTTATGATGTACCTGTTATTTTACACACCGACCACTGCGCTAAAAAATTGTTGCCTTGGATTGATGGTTTGTTGACATCGGGTGAAGATTTTTTTAAAACCTACGGCAAGCCTTTGTTTTCGTCGCACATGCTCGATTTGTCGGAAGAGCCTTTACACGAAAACATGGAAATTTCTGCAAAATATTTCAAACGCATGGCGCCACTTGGCATGACCCTTGAAGTCGAAATTGGTGTAACAGGTGGTGAAGAAGATGGCGTTGACAACAGCGGTGTAGATAATTCTAAACTCTATACGCAACCTGAAGATGTGGCTTACGTTTACGAAACCCTAAATCCAATTTCGCCCGATTTTACCATTGCAGCTGCTTTTGGTAACGTACACGGAGTTTATAAGCCAGGAAATGTGCATTTGCAACCCATCATTTTAAAAAATTCTCAGGATTATCTAAAAAAGAAATATAACTTAGTGGGCAAAACGCCTATTAACTTTGTGTTTCACGGTGGAAGCGGTTCAACACGCGCTGAAATTAGAGAAGCAATTGAATATGGTGCTGTAAAAATGAACATCGATACCGATATGCAATGGGCTTATTGGGATGGTGTGCGTGTTTACTATCAAGCTAAAGAAGGTTATTTGCAAGGTCAAATTGGAAATCCTGATGGAGCTGACAAGCCGAACAAAAACACATACGACCCACGCAAGTGGTTGCGTGCTGCCGAAAAATCTTTCGTTATACGTTTAAAGGAAGCTTTCGAAGATTTAAACTGTATTGATAAAAACTAACAACCTGACATACTTATTGAATTATTCACTTGTAGAGGTTTGAGCAATTGAGCCTCTTTTTTATTTTGTGAGTGATTTTAAAACTGCTCGCAAAACAATAACACCATGATTAAAAAGATTTGGGATAAATCCATAATGTTTTTTTAAAACTTGGTAGCGGTCGAATAGAGATTGTTTGTGTTTTTGTTTTGAAATGCCACCCACCAAAAACTCGGAAACAACAATGTGCGCGTTCACATTTTTACGCGATTTTTCTATTGCAGCAATCACCCAATCAATATCGGCGGCTAAATTATTTTCGATGAAGTTAGTGGTAATACTTCTTCGCACAAAAATGCCTTGATGACTTACCGACATGCCGAACTTGAAACTTTTAGTATTCAAATTTTTGGGTAGTTTGTGTGTCGTGTGCTTTTTGCGTGTGCCGAGATGTTCACGCGCTTCGTTTACATACATTACATCGCCATAAACAATATCGGTATTTTCGTCAATGCAGTTTACAATGTGAGCCAATGTGTTTTCATCAAAAAAATGGTCACCACAATTCAGGAAGAAAACGAATTCGCCTTGAGCGTGGGCTAATCCTTTATTCATCGCCTCGTATAAACCTTTATCGGGTTCGCTCATCCAGAAAAAAATAACATCCTCATTTGCTTTTATAATATCAAGTGTCGCATCTTTCGATTTGCCGTCAATGATTAAATATTCGTAATCGGAAAAAGTTTGCGCGCGCACGCTGTCTATTGTCCCTTGCAAAAGTGCTTCGCCGTTGTAAACGATTGTGATAATACTGAACTTAGTTGAGCTTATATTCAATTTCCGTAATTTTGTTAAGTCATTAAAACGCTGATTTAATGGATTTAGCTGATATTTCACGCAATTTTTTAATCAGAAGTTTCAGAATTATAAAATTTTCAGAATCACGATTCGGGTAATTTTATAATTCTGATTAAAAATAATTGCGCGCAAATAAAAAAGTATGTATATTTGCGCATCTTCTGATAAAAAGAGGGTTGTGGCAACGCATCCCTCTTTTTGTTTAAGTGATAAATGATAGGTGATAAGTGATAATCATTGAAAAACCTATCACTTATCACCTATCATGTATCACTTAAAATTATGATTGACTCTCAATTAGACGAAATAATACGCCGCAAATTCGACACTGAAGAATTTGCTGATTGTCAGCTCATTGAAATAAAGATGTTGAAACACAATGCTATTGAAATTATTGCAGATGCAGATGAAGGCATGTCACTCGAAAAATGCAGAAGTTTGAGTCGCACGATTGAAAATTCCATTGATGAAGCACAATTTTTAGGCGACGATTATACTTTAGAAGTATCATCGCCTGGGGTTGATAGACCGTTGAAATTTCCGAGACAGTACACAAAACATATTGGGAGAACGCTCGAAATTACCTTTGCAGATGCGACGATTATTGAAGCGAAGTTAGATGCGGTTGACACAGAAAAAATTACAGTATCGTACAATACAGAGCGCAAAGAAGGAAAGAAGAAAATTAAAGAATCTTTTGTGAAAGAGATTCCGTTTACGGAAATTAAAAAAGCGTTGGTGGTTATTTCGTTTAAATAGAATACTATACTAACCTCGTAGGTTTTAGAAACCTACGAGGTTTATACGATAAAAAAAACCTCGTAATTTTTAAAAACCTACGAGGTTTATACGATAAAAAAAACCTCGTAGGTTTTTAAAACCTACGAGGTTACAAACATAAAATTTTTTGATTATGATGAATTTGGTAGATTCGTTTTCGGATTTTAAAGCCGGAAAAAATATTGACCGCGCCCAATTGTTGCGCGTTCTGGAGGATGTATTTCGCACGCTGATAAAGAAAAAATACGGCTCTGACGAAAATTTTGACGTGATTGTGAATGCTTCTCGTGGCGATTTAGAGCTTTGGCGCGTACGTACCATTGTTCCCGACGGTGAAGTAACAGATGAGCGCGCACAAATTTCGCTCTCAGAAGCCAATGCTATTGATGCAGAATACGGTGTTGGCGATGAATGTTACGAGCAACTCGGTTTAGAAGAATTTGGTCGCCGTGCTATTCAAGCGGCGCGTCAGACTTTACTCTCGCGCATTTCCGATTTGGAAAAAGACGATATTTTCAAAAAATATGTCGACCGCGTCGGTACGCTCATTATTGGTGAAATTAGCCAAGTGATGAAAAAGGATTTCTTAGTGATGGACGAAGCGACAAAACACGAAGTGTTATTGCCGCGGGCTGAACTCATTAAAGGCGATTTTTACCGCAAAGGAGATTCTGTTAAAGGCATCATCAAAAAAGTGGAAATGCGTAATGCGTCGCCGTCGATTGTTATGTCGCGCACAGACGATGCTTTCTTGGGTAAATTGCTCGAATTGGAAGTACCTGAAATTGAAGATGGCGTAATTACTATTAAAAATATTGTGCGTTTCCCTGGTGAGCGTGCAAAAATTTCGGTTGAAAGCTACGATGATAGAATTGACCCAGTCGGTGCATGTGTCGGTATGAAAGGTGCGCGTATTCATGGCATTGTGCGCGAATTGCGCAACGAAAACATCGACGTTATTAATTACACCAATAATATTGGTTTGTATATTCAACGGGCGCTGACTCCTGCAAAAGTTTCAAACGTAGAAGTAAACGCTGTGACTAAACACGCCAAAGTAACACTCAAAGGCGATCAAGTATCGTTAGCGATAGGTAAAGGCGGTACAAATATTAAATTAGCCAGTAAACTTTGCGATTATGAAATTGACGTTATAAGAGAAGATGAATTGGTGGATGACGTTGATTTATTAGAATTCAGCGACGAAATCGAAAGCTGGATCATCGACGAATTTAAACGCATTGGTTGCGATTCTGCACGCGATGTTTTACGTCTTCGTCCCGATGAAATTGTTCGTCGTACAGATTTGGAGGAAGAAACCGCGATTGAAGTGCTACGCATATTGCGCGCAGAGTTTGAAGACTAATTTTTAGGTATCAGGTGTCAGGTATCAGGTGTCAGCACACAAGAGAAAAGCTACACCTGATACCTGATGATTCCTGACAATTATTTCATATCAATCAACGACCGTATCGTAAAACTATTTTTTACATCATCTGCTTTAGCAGTGGTTTTAAAAAACACGCTGTATTCCTGAAATGGTACCATGTCTAAATAATTTTTATCGAACCACCCATCGGGAATCGTTTCAAAAAAGGCATTTTTAACGAGTGTTGCTGATTTCAATTTTATATTAACGCCGTTTGGTACATCGGTCAATTCTTTGATAATGAATTGAGGTACTTCTAATTTTAAATCTTTAGGACTGGCAAAATAGACAACACGCTGCTTAGTGACATCCGTTTCTAAGTTTTTAATAGATACTAAAGCAAACGCATTCGATTGTTTGGCAAATTCTAATAAAGCATTCATTTTTTCTTTAAAAACCAATTGCGATGAAACGCCTTCTATTTTGACTGATTTGCCCTCTGTATAATATTTATTACCTTTAAAATCAATCACACGCACTACAATTTCGGCATTAAAGGGTTTTGGGTCGTCGTTGACGATATGAATTTTGAACGAATCTTTATCGACAACGGGTGCAATGAGCGTATTTCTGTAGGCTTCGCGCGCATAATATTGCAAAGCTTTCCAACGCCCAAAATAATCTATACTCGACCACGATGCGCCTTGCCACACATCATTCAGTTGCCAATATAAAGTTCCCATGCAATACGGGCGATTTCTGCGTTGCGCTTCAATCGCTTTAGAAATTCCTTCAGCTTGAACCAATTGACTTACGTAAGCGAAATCTTTAAAATTTACGGGCACTTTGTAACTCCGCGCCATATACTTTTTCATCAACTCATTCCCTTTTGGGTGTTTTTGGTGCGAAAGCATGATGGGGGTGAGCAATTCGCGATCTTCGGGAGCAGTAAAACTTTCAATCGTTTTCCAATCGGGTAAACTTTGGAAACCATATTCAGAAGCAAAACGCGGAATGTGCGTATCAAAATGCTCAAATGGTTTTTCATCGTGCCAAACAAACCAATCGTGCGAATCACCTTCCGTATAGCTTTTATTATTGTATCTGCCAAAATGTGGACTACTTTCGTAATAATCTGTGTTTGTATTTTCAGAAACAGCCGCAGGTAATATTTTTTTGAATAAATCAAAATAGGCTTGGTTCACTACTTCTTTTTGGTCAGGATTAAACCGCAATTGCCAACCCCAGTTATTCCAGGCTTCATCGATTTCGTTATTGCCACACCACAAGGCTATAGAAGGGTGATTTCTCAGTCGAATCGTTTGCTCGTTTGCTTCTGCTGAGGCATTGGCTAAAAAATCGGCATCGCCAGGGTACATACTGCAAGCATACATGAAATCTTGCCACACCAAAATGCCTTTTTGATCGCAAAGGTCGTAAAAGTAATCGCTCTGGTAAATGCCACCACCCCAAACGCGAATCATATTCATTTCAGCCTCCCGCGCGGCATTTAATATTTGTTCTGTTCGCGCACTATCAACGCGTTCTGTAAAAAAATCTAACGGAATTAAATTCGCGCCCTTAGCAAAAACAGGAACACCGTTTAATTTAAAGTAAAAAGTCTCACCCTTAGCATCTTTATCGCGCACAAGGTTGAGTGAGCGCAACCCAATACGCATTTTTTTCTCTAAATTAATCCCACTATCGTTCCTAACTTCTGCCGTTATATCGTATAAATAAGGATCTCCCAGATTATGTGACCACCACAATTTGGGTTTTTCAACGGTGAACTCGCGAGAAATAACATTTAGCCCCGCTTTGAGTTCTGTAGGTAAGATTACACTTTGGTCGGCAAATTTGAAAATGACATTCACTTTATTAGCTGTTGAAGCATCAACTGTCAGAATAGCGCGAACCGTTGCCGAGTTAGTATCTACGCTCAATTGTTTTATATTAAAATCAGTAATTTGCGCATCACTCCAGAGCGTCATCGAAACATCGCTGACTGCAGGCGTTACAAAAGCTGGACCCCAATCCCAACCATAATGGTATCCTGCTTTGCGCGAAAACATACGCGAATTTTCTGGTATAGCTGGAAAATCAATGGCAGATTCAGATTTTAAGAAATATTCTTTCGTAATCGGTGAGGCAAAATTAATTTTGAGTACATTATCCGTTGTACGCAATAGTGTGGCAACATCAGCTTGCCAAGTTCGAAACATATTGTTGCCTTTGGCAACCAAAAAGTCGTTCAAATAAACATCGGCGTAAGTATCTAAGCCTTTGAGCGTTATTATTACATGTCTCGCTGTGAGCGCGCCGTTTGGCGCATCGAAATGTTTTTCGAAAACCCATTCTTTGGTATTGAGCCAATGTAATTTTTTTTCGTTAATGCCAAAAAATGGATCTTCAATGACTTTTTTCTCGAACAGTACATTCAATGCACTATTGGGTAAATTGCAAGTGTAACCATCTGGTTGAATATTTACACCCATTTCATCCGATTTAGATGGAATCATAATAAATGATGGTCTTACATTCCAGCCCTCATTTAGAGGGAGGACGACATATTTTTGGCTCATAACTGAGGTTGAAAACAGCTTGAGGATGAATGTTAAAGAAAGAAGGTAATATCGCATGGTAAACTGATCTGGTTTGTTGCAAATATATTCTGAAAGGTAATGAAATCTGAAGAATTGAAGAAAAAAGTTTAGAACAAAGTATAAATGGTGTTGATAATACAATTATTGAGGTTTGCAACTAAATGCTTAACGGGTTAATCGAAAAATTCTTTGTAATTCTACTAAAGGAACATTAAACTGTAAGAGAATTATAAGGTGTTAAAAAAAATCGAACTCTTTGAATTAATTTTGCTCTTAGTTGATTCAGACAACTAACAACTAAACTATGAAATATTTAAATTCTGTTTTAGAAACGATTGGGAATACGCCGTTGATTAAGCTCAACCGCGTAGTTGCGCATGTGCCTGCTTTAGTGCTGGCAAAAGTGGAAACATTTAATCCAGGTTTGAGCATAAAAGATAGAATTGCGGATAAAATTATTGTAGAAGCAGAAAAAAAAGGTTTACTTAAACCGCACGGAACAATCATAGAATGTACATCGGGTAATACGGGTATTGGCTTGGCAATGGTAGCAGCAGTGAAAGGCTACAAAATAATTTGCACGGTTAACGATAAGCAATCGAAAGAAAAAATACAAATGTTGCGTTCATGGGGAGCAGAAGTGGTGGTGTGCCCTGCTAATGTTCAACCGAATGATCCGCGTTCGAATTATTCGGTGGCAGAGCGATTGAGTAATGAAATTCCGTTTTCATATTGGGTAAATCAGTACGAAAATGTTTACAATCCACAAGCGCATTACGAAACAACAGGTCCAGAAATTTGGGATCAAACAGAAGGTAAAATTACGCACTTGGTGGCATCGACTGGGACAGGTGGTAGTTTAAGCGGTTCGGCGCGTTATTTAAAAGAACGCAATAAAGACATAAAAATTTGGGGTGTTGATGCCTATGGCTCCGTTTTGAAAAAATTTCACGAAACAGAGGAGTTTGATTTAAATGAAAGCTACGAATATTCGATGGAAGGTGTAGGTCGAGAATTTATTCCAAAAACGCTGGATTTTTCGCTTGTCGATCATTTCGAAAAAGTAACAGATGGCAGTGCGGCATTGATGGCACGGCGTATGGTGCGCGAAGAAGGTTTGTGGTTAGGTCATTCGTCGGGCGCAGCCGTTTTAGCCATTATTCAAATGCGTAAACAACTCACCGAAAACGATATTGTCGTCGTTATTTGTCACGACCATGGCAGCCGCTACATTGGCAAAATTTACAGCGATGAATGGATGGATGCGAAAGGTTATTTTGCACAAAACACATTGATTGATAACCTGGAAAAAAAATAAATGGTGTAGATACGTATCGAACTTCTATTTAAAAATTAAAATAATGAAAAAATTTCTATTTACGTTTGGATTGATCACAATGGTTTGTGTCGTTTCGGCACAGACGGAGACTTATGCCGAAAAATTGGGTTTTCCCAAAGGGGCGATAGTGTTGATACTACACGTTGATGATGTAGGGATGTCGTACGATTCGAACATGGGCGCTATAAAAGCGACTGAAAAAGGCGTTGCGACATCAATGAGTGTGATGATGCCGTGTCCATGGGTGCCTAACTTTGTACACTATTTAAAAAATCATCCAGAAACCGATGCAGGTTTGCATTTGACACTTAATGCTGAATGGAAAGAATACCGTTGGGGACCAATTTCAGGCAAATTGAATGTTCCTAATTTAGTGGACGAGGAAGGTGCTATGTGGCACAGTGTGAAAGAAACCCTTGACCACGCTACGCCCGATGATGTAGAGAAAGAAATTAGAGGTCAGTTAGAACGTGCACGCGCCATGGGATTTAACCCAACGCATTTAGATTCACACATGGGAACTATTTTCGCTCGACCTGATTATTTAGAACGTTATATTAAACTGGGAATAGAACAGCATATACCGGTGATGTTTCCGGGTGGGCATGATTACATGATAATGCGCAGTGGCGCAGCATTAAGCCTTGAAAAAGCTCAAGCTATTGGTAAAATGCTGTGGGCTGCCGGCTTACCTGTTCTCGATGATTTGCATAACGACAGCTATAATTGGTCTATTGAAAAAGCGGCAAACTTGAATGACAAGGATTTACAAGCTTTCAAAACTCAAAAATACATCGAATCGTTTAAAGATTTGAAATCTGGCGTAACAATGGTAATAATGCACTGCACAGAAACCACCGAAGTGTTTCAACAAATAACCGATTCCGGTCTCATTCGCAAAAGCGATTTATTAGCTATGCTCGACCCCGTTTTAAAAAAATATATTCAGGATAACGGCATTATTCTCACCACTTGGCGCGAACTAAAACAAAGAAGAGATAAAATTGTAAATGATAAATGAAAAGTTCAATGGTGATAAACCTCCAATTGAGTGTGCGCATGAATACTTACCGAAGCTATTTGCAGGGTGAAGGCTTGCTAAGCCTTACTACAATGTAAATTAAGTATCTTTAGTTTTCAAATCTATTGCCTCCAGATAAATCTGGAGGCAACGTAAAGCTGTTTATTTACAGTGTTTTAAGTATGCGACAGTAATTAATTAAAAGTATTCACTTGGAGTTTTGAAAACACAAAAGACACAAAAGTTTCTTTTTCTGCGAAAATCTGCGAAGTCTGCGGGAAAATTTCCTCATATTTCATTATCAATTAATTTTTGTCTAGTACTTGAAAACCAAATGATTTGAATTAATATTGCGATTGATAGCTGACAAACACACAAACGGCTTTTTCCTTTAAAATGACAAGAAAAGAATTAATTTCCGACTATAAAAACACAAAATTTAAAATGGGCGTATTCCAAATTCGCAATACGAGCAACAATAAAATTTTTGTGAGTAGCAGCACTAATATAGCAGCAATGTTTAACAGGTGCAAAGCTGAACTCAATTTCGGTGGACATAAGAATTTGGAACTCCAAAGCGATTGGAACAATTTAGGTGAACAAAATTTCGTTTTTGAAATTTTATCTGAAATTAAATACGATGAAGAAAAGCAAATAGACTCCGCTAAAGAAGTCAAATTGTTAGAGCAGATGTTTATCGACGAACTTCAACCATTTGAAGATAAAGGGTATAATAAGAAAATACTTTTCAAAACATAAAAAATGACTACCTTTAGGTGACTTTTTACTTACTTAATGGGTCTTAGTATAATTAATAAACAAACTAAAACCAATGGTGCGTTAAAAACGTGCTGATTTAATTTTTTTTATGGATTTATTCGATCGCTTACTCAATAACCCTGGTCCGCTCGGAAAATATGCTGATGTAGGGCATGGCTATTTTATGTTTCCGAAATTGGAAGGCGTTCTCAATAGCAGAATGACCTTTAATGGCGACGAAAAAATAATTTGGAGCATTAATAATTATCTCGGTTTAGCCAACCACCCTGAAGTGCGCGAAGTGGATGCCCAAGCTGCGAAAGACTGGGGATTGGCATATCCGATGGGTGCGCGGATGATGACAGGAGAAACAAATTACCACGAACAACTCGAACGAGAATTGGCGGCTTTTGTTAAAAAAGAATCTGGGTTATTGCTCAATTTTGGCTACCAGGGCATGGTGTCGATTGTTGATACGCTGCTTTCTCGGCGCGATTGTGTGGTATACGATAAAGATTGTCACGCCTGCATCATGGATGGTGTGCGGATGCACCTCGGTGATAGATTTGCATTCGAACACAACGATATACACAGTCTGGAACTTCAATTGGAGAAAGCTAAAACCGTAACTGAAAAGTCGGGCGGTGGCATATTGGTTATAACTGAAGGAGTGTATGGCATGCGCGGCGAGCAAGGCGCTTTGCGCGAAATTGTGGCACTCAAATCTAAATACGATTTTCGATTATTGGTCGATGATGCACATGGCTTTGGCACATTGGGTGAAACCGGTGCAGGTGCAGGTGAAGCGCAAGGTGTTCAACAAGATATTGATATTTATTTTTCAACCTTTGCAAAGTCGATGGCATCTATCGGCGCATTTGTGGCAGCCGATAAAGGCATTATAAAATATTTGCGCTACAATATGCGCTCGCAAATTTTTGCTAAATCGTTGCCGTTGCCATTAGTAATTGGTGCATTGAAACGCCTCGATCTAATTCGCACAGAACCCGCTATGCGCGAAAAGTTGTGGCTAAATACAAATGCTTTGCAATCGGGTTTGCGCGCTTTGGGTTTAGACTTGGGCAAAACTAACACCTGTGTTACCCCCGTATTTATGCACGGTTCTGTTGAAGAAGCTTTAAACTTGATTAGAGATTTGCGCGAAAATCACCATATTTTTTGCTCTATTGTGGTCTATCCCGTAATTCCACGTGGCATGATTTTACTCCGCCTCATTCCTACTGCCGAACATACGCAAAGTGATATAGATTTAACGCTCGCAGCTTTCGCGCAAGTGGCTGCAAAACTCAAAGCGGGGCAATACGCTAAAATTTTGGCGTAAGATGATCCCGCGCAAAGGCGCAAAATTCTAAATTTATTTGCGCCTTTGCGAACCTCTTTGCGTCTTTGCGCGGAAAATTTGATTAATACCTATATAGATGCCCAAAAAAAACTTAAAATAAATTGGAATCCTGAAATTTTATTTTAAATTTGTTGCGTACAAAACATTAAAATAACATTCCATAAAAATTCTTTATTAATTTAACAACCTCATGTTTATGATTAGTTCCGACACCAAAACAAGGATTTTAAGCGTAGTTAATATTTTTGAAACGGGTACTGCCGATGGCGTTTACGGCAATGTCAGCATTTACCACGATGGCAAGAAAGATGAAAATGGTCAAAACACACGCCAAATTACTTATGGGCGCAGCCAAACAACTGAACAAGGAAATCTTAAAGATTTAATTGCAGCTTATATCGCTAATAAAGGTGTTTTTGCTGCCGATTTTCAGCCTTATATGCCTAAACTTGGCGTCACGCCTTTGGTTGATGATCAAAATTTCATCAATTTGCTCAAAAAAGCGGCGAAGGATGATCCGATAATGACGACAACCCAAGATGAGTTTTTTGATAAAGATTATTATCTGCCTGCGTTCAAATTTTTTACGGATAATGGCTTTATACAGCCACTTAGTATGTTGGTGATTTACGACAGTTATATTCATTCGGGCAGTATTCCCGACTTTCTTCGTAAAAGATTTCCTGAAGTTCCTCCTGTAAAAGGCGGAGATGAGAAAGAATGGATTGAGGCTTATGTCAAGGTTCGACATGATTGGTTAGTGAGCAAACCCGACCCTTTAGATTTAACGGTTTATCGCACTGAAACTTTTTTAAAAGCCATTGAAGAAGATAATTGGAATTTAGGCTCCGAAATATTTACACAAGGTGTGAAATCGAGAGATATTGACGCGCCACCTCCAATTTTTGTTAAACTTATAAACGTGAGTAAAACTTTGTTTATGGTTGAATAGTGTAAATTAAAAATAAAAAAAAGACCTACGAGCCTTGTATATTCGTGGGTCTTTTTATGTATAGAAAAATAGTAACTGTTTAGCTAAAGCTGAATAATTACTAAAAACCTTACTTTAAGGCTATAATCTGGAATATTTGCGTTATTTTTTATTGTTTAGGCAACAAAAACATATTCGATAGCGTCTAATATTTATCCTATGATTGGCTCCTTCTCGCTACTGTTTTTTTACAGCATATTTTAGATTTTTAACCTGATTTACAGCTTTAAACAAACATAGTGATGGGACACAAAACAGCACTCACCTTACCTATTATATGCCTATGGGCATCGCTGTGCATTGCACAGCAAAACAGTTGCGATAATATCGGATTCGAAAATGGTAATTTCACTGGTTGGAAACTTGAATACGGTCACGTATCTACTTCGTTTTGGACAGGAAACACTATTTATTCCACACCAATTCCTGGAACATTTAACCAAGGGCATTTGATAATGTCTGGAACGGGCAACGACCCTAATGTCACTATAGAAAATATACCTGTTGTATCGGCGGGCAGTAGTTTTTCGGCACGCATTGGCAACGATGTGAACGGTGCGTTTTACGATAGAATTTCGAGATCCGTTACGGTTACGCCTGATAACAGTCTTTTTGTGTATCGGTTTGCCATCATTCTTCAAAATCCAGATCCTAAAACGCATACGCCTGCGCAACAACCTAAGTTTCTTGTCAAAGTGCTCGACCCAAGCGGAAATTCTGATGATTGCAACACGTATGAAGTGTTTGCATCAACAAAAAATAAAGGCTTTAAAAGCCAAGGTACGGGCGATAAATTAATTGTTTATCGAAATTGGACAACAGCCGCATTAGACCTGAGAGCGTATCTTGGTCAGACCATAACGATTTCTGTTACCTCATCAGATTGTACTGAAGGCGGACATTATGGTTACGCTTATTTCGATGCGCAATGTCTTTCTTCAAAAATTACTGCCAGTTCGGCTTGCGCTTCTAATAGTAGTCTCACGCTCAAAGCACCTGTGGGTTTTGAAACTTATACTTGGAGTACGGGAGATACAACCAATCCATTAGTCATAAATAACCCAGTTGCAGGAACAAAATATTCCGTGAAAGTAAAACCATTTTACTCTATAAGCGATAGTTGTTTATTGACTCTAGATTATACAGTTCAGAATTTATTGCCGAGTGCAACTTCTTTAACGAAAACTTCTTGCAATCCGAGCGATACAGGTACGATTATGCGGCGATTGACCAATGTCAGTGGTTGCGATAGCATTGTAACTACCAAAACAACTTTATTGAGAGGACGAGACACAACTTTTTTAACTGCTACTACTTGCACACCAACCGTTGCAGCCAATGTGATTAAGCGTTATACAAATTTTGTAGGTTGCGATAGTTTTGTGCAATTAAAAACGATTTTGCTCAGGGGACGCGACACAACTTTTTTTTCTGCCACAACTTGCAATCCAGTCGATACAGGCACGGTATTTAGAAAGCTCACAAACTTCGTAGGTTGCGATAGTTTTGTTCAATTGAAAACAACTTTACTCAAAGGACGCGACACAACTTTTTTGACAGCTGCTTCTTGCAATCCAGCCGATACGGGTAGTGTGCTTAAGCGATTCGCAAACTTCGTCGGCTGCGATAGTTTTGTCAGTAAAAAAACGACGTTACTGCGCGGTCGCGATACAACATTTTTAACAAGCTACACCTGCATTTCATCCGATACGGTAAGCGCTATTATGAAAAAGCAAAACATCAATGGGTGTGATAGCTTTATCTATTTTAGAAAAAAATACTACCCAATGACTATGGAAGTTGTAACATCACCAAGCGATTGTTCAGGTAAATCGGGCAATATAGGTGTCATTAAAACCATCGGTAAGCCTCCTTATCAATATGCGCTTCAAGATACCGTCAACTATCAAGCAAGTGCTATTTTTAGTAATTTGCCGAGTCAGATGTATAGTGTTTTTGTCAAAGATTCTTTGAACTGTATCCACCGATTTGATAGTATTCAAGTAAAAGGGAGCGAATGCAACGTTTTTATCCCCAATATTTTTTCTCCTAATTTCGATAACACCAACGATAAGTTCGTTTTTTATACATCATCGAAATACATTAAAACCATTAAAACGTATCGCATTTTTAATCGTTGGGGCATGTTGGTTTATGAAGCACCGAGCAAAAATATGGCCTACGAGCAGTTCAATGAATGGTGGGATGGCACCTTTAAAAACGAACCCCTCGCGCCTGATGTTTTTATTTATGCCATTGAAGTGGAGTATTTTGACGATACGATAACCAATAAAGTTTTGAAAGGGGATTTGACACTTGTGAGGTGAAACTATATCTCCATCAACCCTTTCAAATTATCCGTATAAGTGCCGCCTGTTTTAATTTTAGATTGTTTGAAGTCTTTCATCAGAACGACGTATTTGCCATTAAAACTTTTTTGAAGTTCTTTAATCACTACTGAATTGACGATAGCTGCGCGACTGACGCGAATGAAATGCGTGGGTAGTTTTTCTTCCAATGTGCTGATAGTATAGCTTGTCAAATGCTGTTTGCCATCGATGGTATTGAGAAAAACGTATTTGTCATCCGCTTCAAAATAACTGATGTCAGTGAGTGGAATAAACAAAATGCGTTCGCCGACTTTGACGGAAATAGAATGAATCTCTTTTTTAGGTTTGAGTTTTTCTAAAACACTTAATAGATTGGCATTAAATGGATTGTCGGTCGGTTTTTGTTGAAATTTTTGCAGCTTCTCTACCGTTTTTTCTAAGCGCTCTTCCTCAATCGGTTTTAACAAGTAATCAATAGAGTTTTCTTCAAAGGCGCGAATGGCATATTGATCGAAAGCAGTGGCAAAAACCACGATGGGCATATATGTCAGTTTCGAGAGCATTTCAAAACCGTTCAGGACGGGCATCTCAATGTCTAAAAAAATCACATCGGGTTTAAGACCCTCAATTAATTCAAGACCTTCCTGTCCATTTTTTGCTTCAGCAATAACGTCAAATTCATCTGCATACTTCGAAAGTAAGCGTTTCAAACGGCTAATCGCTAAAGGTTCGTCATCAATCAATATCGTTTTTAGCATGGCAATTTAATGATTACTTGTTTATAATTATTGTTCTGAATGTCTAATTGCGCTTTGTTGCCATAAAGTAATTTGAGTTTATCTTGAATACTTTGCAAACCATAACCTGTGAAAAAATTATCCGAAAAAGCAGGTCCATTATCGTGCACAGCAAGTTTCAAAAAACCGTTTTCCTGTTTTATCTCTACATGAATTTCTCCTTGCGTTGCAATTTTAGAAATACCATGTTTAATAGCGTTTTCAACAATGGGTTGCAACAAAAAACAAGGAATTTCTTTTTCTTTGAGTGCTTCATCGACATCAACAAAATACGAAAGCCTCTCACCAAAACGCACTTTCTCGATATCTAAATACGTTTTTACAATTTCCAACTCGTTTTTAATGGTGTTAAAATGTTGGTCTTTTGTGCCCGTTGTGTGCCGAAAAAGCTTAGAGAGCAACAATGTCATTTGCTCGGCTTTATCAGGATTTTCATGTACCAACCCTGCAATGCTGTTGAGCGAATTATACAAAAAATGTGGATTGATGCGCGCTTGTAGTGCATCGAGTTCAGCTTTTGTTTTTAGTTTTTCAAGATTAGCCAATTGAAACTCTTGATCCGAAATTTTGCGATTAATCTGGCGCGAGCGTTGCCACAAAAAGAAATAAATGCAAGCAACAATCGGAGGAATAATACCATAAAAAACCAAAAAATTGCTTTGAATTGCATCATTAGAGAGCGTTGTTCTTTCTACAAATTGCCAATAAAAAATACCGACTAAAAAATCTGCCACTAAACTTGTTAAACAAATAAAGACAACGAGTACCACATATTTCAGCCAGTTTTTTTCGATTTTATCTTCAAAATATCGTGTAAAAATAAAGATTGAGATAAAGGCGGTAAACCCTTTTGCAATATTATTAATAAAAACGCCTTTATAAACCTCGAAAAAAGGGTTGTTTTTATTGAAAAGTTCGATGGTGAAATACACTATAGAACTAAAACCATAAGTCAGAATAATGCAAATACTTAAAGATAGCAAAACTCCTTCCGCATTTTGTTTAAAAAAATTGCTGGGTAAAGTAAACTGAGATTCTTTGAGAGATTTGCTAAATGTTTGAAAACTTCCTTTTTGGCGCGCATTGATACTGATTCTGCCTTGTCGCGAACGTAAACGCACCGATTTACCACCACCGTTTGATTTGCCAAAGATGCGATTGTGACTCTGGCTTCCTTGAAAATTTGGGAAATAAGCATTTTTAATAGAGCTGCCTTCAATATCTAAATTCAGTCCTTCTGTTGTCGGCATACTCATTGTAATCCTACCCGCGTCTGTTTCTAAATCTATGAAATCACCGATTTTTACAACCTCCGCTTCAATTGAGCCTGCACCTGAATAGCAACTCAGACTGCCGTACATTGCTTTAATCTCAATACTTCCCGCCGAGGTAGAAACTTTCAACGACCCTGAAATATTATCTGTTTCGATTGTACCTGCCGAAGTTGTAGCGTTAATATTACCTGTCAGATTGTACAATTCAATCGTACCCGCCGATGTTGAAAACGTCATATCGCCTTCCGATTTTACTACTTCAATCGTTCCTGCTGCGGTGGAAATATCCATTTTAGCTTTGCAATTTTGGGCATCGATTGTACCCATCAAAGTTCTGCCTCTTATTTCACCTTTTACGTTTATCAATTCAACTTCACCCGCTTTAGTGTCGAAATAATGATTGCCTTCAATGTCTTGCAGAACTATTTTGCCGCCTTTGGTTTTTAATTCCGTCTCGAAAGCAACCGTTTGTGGCACATAAATAGTGATTGAAATGAGCGGCATATTGAGCCAATCAATTTCGCCCGTTTTAGAACCCACTTCTAAAATTAATGTATTCGCCTGCTGAACAGCATTGAGTTGGTATTTATCTAATTCGTGTTTAATGCGCTCCTGAGAAGCCCAAAAATTTACAAACGATTTGCCACGCACTTCTACGCGAATCTCGCTATCGGCATGTCCCAAAATTTTGATGCCGCCAAAAGTCGTCTTGGCTTTGATACTTGTAATATCTTGGCTACTAAACGATTTTATGATGAATGGCTCTTTCATTGTTATTGTTGACAAATAAATTTAAAGATAGAACTCTATAAGTATTTTCTCTGCGTTCTCTGCGATTCCCTTGCGTCTCTGCGTTGAAAATTATACGTGTCTAAACGCAGAGTCGCAGAGTTTTCGCAGAGAACGCAGAGAAAATGAATTATTTATTGCTCTTTGCCTTTTGCTATTTGCCCTCTCCCGTTTGTGAAAGCATAAATTTCGCAGTCGCCAAACCCCAATTTGGCATTAATATCGAAGTTGGTTTAAAGGTATTAAATTTTTCAATAGCTGCATTTATAAGCGGTAAAGCTTTTTCTTTACCACCGCCGAATGCTTCAGGTCTGTAAAAAACACCTTGCGCTTCTAATAATTTAGCACGTGGATTTTCAGTATTCAGTTTAACTGCCAATCCCAACGATTTACCCACAATTTCGCCATATTTTTGCCACCGATTTTGTGGATCGACTGCCATGCGCGCGTTCGCAATATTGGCTTTCATTACTTCTATTTCGTCATTCATCGGCTGTAATTTATCGGCAGCAGCAATGAGTGCTTCGGCTTTTTCCAATAAAATATCTTTCTTCTCATTCACTTTTTCTGAGTACGATTTCATCATGTAGCAATACGCCGCCCAATAACTCGGCAACCATTCTTTGGTTTCTACTGCGGCAATACGCTCTAATTGGTTGGCATAAGGCGTTAAATCTGTCTCCCATTTTGCTGTTTGAATACTATCCACTATGGGTTGCATATTGGCTTGATATTCTGAATTCTGTCCAGAAACGGACGTTAATGACAAAGCTAAAAAGCTTAAAAACAAGATAATACGGTTCATTGTTAATGATTTAAAATTTTGAAAAATATGATTATGTAGAGACGTTGCATGCAGCCTCTCAGTCATGTTTTATTTTCAGACGTTGCATGCAACGTCTCTACTATAGCTCCAACTTCCCTTCTTTCGGCACTTCTGCCTTTTTTGAAATATTGATGCTCAGTCCAAAAAATATAGTTCGATAAGCCGCAGGAATAACAGGATATCGCGTTTTGCCATCGGTTGAATAGCGAAAACCAAATTCGTTGTGAATATCTAAAACATTGTCAACTGTCAGGAAAAATACCCAGAAATTGCCTTTAATGCTGCGGATATAACTCGCAGCTGCACTCAAATTATTGTAAGGTTTTGTTCTATCGCCTAAAAACGCTGACGTTGAAGCATCGTAAAATGTTCGCCCACTCGTGTAAGTGTAGGTTAATCCAAAATTGGTGCTGATTTTAGGAACAAACTGTTTATACACTACACTGAAATTGTGATTGCTAGCAAACGTCGGCATGGCTTCAACAGGATAGTTTTGAAACAAACGCTTGGTGTTTAAGTAAGAGTAAGTTACCCAAAAATCGACGTTCTGAAAACTCCTTTTATCTTTATAAAAAATATCAAATCCGTTGGCAAAACCAGTACCTGCATTATCTGTTCTACCCGTTGGAAAACGATACGGATTTGGATCGAATGCAGATGGGTATTCGCGCACAAGGCTGTTATAATCTTTCTCAAACGCTTCGATGCGAAAAATGCGGTCGTTTTTAATGATTTGGTAATTCAAAATAAAATGATTTGCCAATTCATAATTCAAGTTTTTATTCAAGTACAAATAATTCTTATCGGGTGTTTGGTAAAATTGACCCGCTGCCAACGATATTTGACTGAATTGACCCGTTTTATAAGCGAACGATAAACGGGGAGCTAAATTCGCTTTGTCAATGGCACTCGTATATTCAGCGCGCGCACCCAACCGCACCGCAATTTTTTGAGTCGCATACATTTCAGCTTCTGCAAAAGCCGCTGAATAATTATCTACTAACGATGCGTTGTAGCCACCATAAATATTGCCGACTTGAATATTATGAAATTCGGCACCAAATAAAATTGAATTTTCTTTATTCTCACCAAACAGTTTTTTCAAAACGGTGCGCAATTGCGTTCTTTCATCTTTTCTATCGCTTGGCGTTTCGCCAAGCGTTAATTTATCGGAATTATAGCTGTATGAAAAACCTGTCAACCACGACCAACTGCCGTCACCCAGAGTGACTTTATACGAATTATTCGAGAAGAAATTCTTGTTGTGCAAATCGAAAGTATATTTTTGATTTGGGTTATCGAAATTGGGAAAAGAAATCGCACTTTGATTATCGGAATACGTCGCATACATTTTCAAAACGCCATTTTTTGAAATATTCTCGTTAACTGTTAAAGAGCCGTTCAAACCTTGTGGTGCTTTCAAAAAATCAATATTCAGAGGCACTAATTTCAAAAAAGGCGTGAGATTAGAATAAAAAAGTTGTCCAGAAATCGCGCCTTTATAAGTATGTGTTACGCCAATGCCAGCCAAGTGCAATAAAATATTTGTGCTACTCACATCGGTGGTTTTGTCTTGTGTTTCGAGCAACAAAACAGAAGACATCGCTTGCCCATATTGCGCCGAATAACCACCCGTACTAAAAGCCGTACCTTTAAACATGAACGGACTGAATCGACCGCGTTGCGGTACATCGGGCGTGCTGCTGAAATACGGATTCTGAACAATCATGCCATCAATCACTGTTTTGGTCTCGTTGGCTGAGCCGCCGCGTACAAACAATCCTTCCTGCTCACCTACGCGATTAGCACCCGGCAATAATTGCATCACCGCAGAAATATCTGCACCGCCACTTGCTGTTGTAATAATGTCCATCGGTTTCAACATCACGAGGCGTTTATTATCCGATGCTTCGAATGTTCCTGCCGTAATCACCACCGCATTGAGTTCATTGAATGCTTCTTTGAGCACAATATTGAGTTCCGTAACGGGTGATTTCAGCGCGATGCGCAATTTGAAATTATTGTAACCAATAAAAGAAGCCGCAATCGTAAGAGAATCTTTTTTGCGCGTTGTGAAATTAAAATTGCCTAAAGTATCCACCGTCGCGCCATCATAACTTCCTTCAATAGATACGCTTGCGCCAATCAAAATTTCTCCTTTTTTGTCCGTCACTTTGCCTTTAAGAACAGTTTGCGCCATTGAAGTTGTGACGGCAATTGTTTGTATCAAAAGAATGTAAAAAATATTTTTCATGCCTTTTTTGTTTTAATGATACAAAACTAATGGCTATGAAAACAGTTGGAAAGTGATTTCCGACGAAGTGCGGGAATTGAGGTGTGAGTTGGAGATTTGGTGGAATGAGTGATTTGAGGTGGTTGTTAATTTTAAAAAAGAGTTGGTTTGTTGGCATCTTTTGGCACATAAATACCATTGGATTCTTCTGCTTTTGTTGCACCACCAAGTTCTTTAATTGTTTTTTTAATCGTTTTTTCTATGTGATAAGGGTTCTTCTCAAAATGTTCAGTAGTGTATCTGAGAACTCGCCAATCATGGCTCGTTAATTCGTTATTGCGTTTTTTATCGTAATTAACATTTTCATTACCCATGTGATACTCATCGCCATCACACTCAATATCAATTTTCCCTTTGCTACAATGTATAGCAAAATCAAGAAAGTATAACTGATTATCGCCAACCTGAACACAGACTTCTCTCTCATACTCTATATCCATATCATCAATAATTTTTTCTAATTTTTCTTCCAGATAACTACTCCTGAATAGGCGGTTAAAGTCTGTAGTGCCACTGAAAAATTTTTCTTTGGTTGTAGGAACAAAAACTCCGCGATGACCACGGCGACTTACAATTGGTTTAGGTAATATTTCCAATTTATCAAACTCAATAGCATAGTATTCTTTTTCAGAGTTACTATGAATGGGATCATTTGGAAAAAGCTCCTCGCGTTTTTTTATAACTACTCGCTTAATCTCAGCATAAAACACCACTTTCCATTTCAAATTGTCCTTAAATTGGGCTGTATGATAAAACGCAATGTATTTTGCATCTCTATTCTTGATAATTGGCGGTGCTGAATCAACGGGTATTCGATACCAATGTTGTTGTTCTACTATATGCCAATCTTTAACTTTCGGTAGCATAGCTACTAATACTGAAGGTTTATCTTTTCTCATAGTGTATTTTGATATTCCATGTATGTTTGTTTAATTTTGATGGTGCAAGTTAGGAAGTTGCTTCAAGATTGCAAAATAGAAGATTAAATTAAAACGTTCCATAAATACTATTGCCGCCGCCATAATACTGGTTTTTTAAATGCGCGATAACCAAATGCGTTTTCGAATTAATGTCGTCTGTTTGGTATGATGGATAGGGTAAATCGCCATAGAGTTTGTTGTTTACATGCGTAAAAACGGCTGCAAAAGTGAGTTGCTTTTCAGCCCAAAATTCTACTTTGAGTTTTTCTTTTTTAAGTTCATCCAGCAAATCAATGGATATTTTTTTGATTTCTTTTTTCTCAGGGTCGGTCAACGTTTTGCCTTGTCTTAAAATATCGAAAATAGCTTTTTGTTCTTCCGTAAGTCCTTCGCGTTTCATGTCTGCTTCTTCCTGCGAAAACGAATTAACGAGTTCAATCAGTTTTCGAAACGTTTCTTGAATGACTACTTCATCTTTGCCTCGGTTGTAAGCATCTATAATTTCTTGATAGCGTTTGTAAAAATCTATGGTGAGTGGATTTCGATCAACCATCTGTTTGAGTTGTTTTTCAATTTTATCTTTAAGCGATTGAACAGCGGCGTTTTTATTTTTAGTTTTTAAAAAATACTGCTTTAATAATTCAAAATTCAATCCGCTCAGGTCAATAAGTTTACGCTCAGTGTGCACCGTTTCAGAAACCATATTTTCTATTGATTTATCCACAACGCCTTGAATTTTCAGCATAATGTCTGTGACATCCGCCATTTCGATATTATCTTCAATGGCAGAGTAGATTTTATCAATCGCTGTTTTGCGCGGCACGAATTGGTACAGCAGTTTGTTAGGCTGGAGTGCTTTGAATTTCTTGAAAACTTCACGCGCTAAAATCTGAAATTTGCTTTTGGTTTCGTCGTTGGTGTAAACAGCGTTTAAACCTTTTTCGAAAGCGGCTAATTTGTGTAAGCCATCGGCATTTATGAGTTCTTGTAAATTGAAATGTACTTCGTCCATCAAAAATGTTTCCGTTGCCACCAAAACTTCTTCTAAAATTTCAACCAATTCTTCATTTTTTTTGACGGGCGGCTCAGGTTTATTGTCGCCGTTCTCACCCGATTTTGCGCCATAAATCGCTAACGCATCGAGCAAAGCTGAGTAAGTTTCAATGTAATCTACTATTAACCCGTTATTTTTGCCTTCACTCACGCGGTTTGCGCGCGCAATGGCTTGCATGAGTGTGTGCGATTTCAACGGTTTATCTAAATACAAAGTAGAGAGCGTTGGCACATCGAAACCCGTTATCCACATGGCGCAAACGATGACAAATCGGAATGGGTCGCTATCGTCTTTGAATCGCGTTTCCAAATCTTGCGTGTTAATTTTTTCGCGGTGCAGTTCAATGTCTAAATCCCATTTCCGAAATTTTTGTATTTCATTTTGTTCCGAACTCACCACCACACAAACTTCTGTTTCTTTAATCCATTGCAGCTCGCGGTTTTTTGTTAAAAGTTCTTGGTCGCCCTGTTTTTCTTTCGAAATATCTTTTTCTAAATTTTCAACCAACAATTTCCAATGGTGTGTAATTAAATCGTACATCCTTACGGCAGTCAGTTTATCTAAAGCGATAAACATGGCTTTGCCTTTATAACCGCGATCACAAAAATGTCCAACGGCATCTTTAGCGATGGCATCTAAGCGTTTTTTCGATGTAAGAATCGGATATTCTCGTGCGAACAATTGCTCCATGCGGCTGCGTTGATCGCTGTCTAAATCTTCGCTTTCGGTATCTAAAATGGCGCGTATTTGTGCGTTAATTTCCGGATTTTTCAAACCTAAAAACTCGCCGCGATTTTCGTAATAGAGCGGCACAGTTGCGCCATCTTCTACGCTGCGCTTGAAATCGTAACGCGATACATAGTCGCCAAAAATGCGTCTGGTAAATTCATCGTCTTTAAAAAGCGGCGTGCCAGTGAAACCAATGAAAGCCGCATTCGGCAACGCTTTGCGCAAATTCATGGCTAAATTACCGCCTTGTGTTCTGTGCGCTTCGTCCGAAATAACGATAATGTTTTCGCGCTGAGTAATTTCTTCTTCAAAATTAAATTTATGGATGAGCGTGAACAAATAGCGGTTTTCAACGCCCAATAATTCTTTTAGTTGTTTACCTGAGCCAGCTTTGAGCGAACTTTTTGCACCCGCTTTCACTTGCGGCACAGCACCTACACCGCTGAATGTGCCGTAAATTTGCGTATCTAATTCGCTGCGGTCAGTAACGATTAAAAAAGTGTAACTGCATGTAAACTTGCGATGGATTTTTTGTGCGAAGAAAACCATTGAATACGATTTGCCACTGCCTTGTGTATGCCAAAAAACACCGAGTTTTAGTTTTTCTTCCAGACTTATTTTGCCGAGTGCGTAGAGTTTATTCTTGTGTTGAATATTTTCTATAGCTTTATTGACACCTATAAACTGATGATTGCGCGCAATGAGTTTTATGGTTTTTCCCATCGAATTATCGAACAGGATGAAGTTTTCGAATAAATCCAAAAATCTTTTTTTCTCGCACACGCCTACAATAATTCTATCTAAAGCGACAATGCCATTGTCTTCTTCGGTTATGCGTTTCCATTCGTGAAAATGCTGGTACTTGCCCGTAACGCTCCCAATTCTGCTTTCTATGCCGTTGCTCAAAACCACAAAAGCGTTGAAGTGAAACAAACGCGGTATGACATCTTTATAGTCGGTAAAATTATCGTTGAAAGCATTTTCTAATTTGCGGTGCGCGGCTTTGAGTTCGATGAATAAAAGCGGAATACCGTTTACAAAACCGATAATATCGGGGCGGCGTTCGCGCCTACTTTTACCTTGAATCCATAATTGCTGAACGGCTAAGAAATGGTTGTTTTCGGCGTTGTCGAAATCGAAAACTTTGAGTCTTCTATTTTTGATGTGCGCGCCTTTTTGGTCAATATAATCCATCGGAATACCATCGCGCAGCAGTTGGTGTTTTTCAAAATTAATTTCTGCGAGCGATTTTGTGCTGCTTTCTTCGGTCAGTTTTTCGTAAGCATCGGTATATACTTTGGGTGGCAAACCCGGATTAAACGCCGCGAGTTTTTCTAAAAATATGCGGCGCAACACCACTTCCGATTTGTTCATTCTGCCCAACGTGCTGCCTTCGCCATACGTTTCGGTGTTGAAAGCGAATTGGATATCCCAACCCAAGCGGCGGAAAAATAAATCCATCGCTGTGCGCTCAATCAAACCATCTTCCGAGTATTCGTTGCTCATGATACATCTATTTGTCCATTCATTAATTTAGGTAATAGTATGTCGCGCGCGGTGCGTAGCTTGGTGTTTTGGATTTGAAGATTCCAGACTAATTTGAACATCTTTTCTGTTCTTGCTTCAAAATCAAACATTATTTCTTTTGAGGGAATTGATATTTTAATTTCTTCACCTAATTTTCTTGCTGACAATTCCGTTTGATTTGTCGAACCTTCGCCCATTCCTTCTATTATTTTTTCTTGAAAAAAAAGAGAATGGCACAGAAATATGGGAGTAATATTTTTATTTGCTCTTGCAATTGTAATATGAGAATCTACAGTTAGACTAATTTCTTCTTGAATATTCATAGCCATTCTACCTAATGTTCCAGCACCTGTTGAATTAATAAGTGTATCAAATTTTTGAAGCATTCTTTCTCTTGTAGGTTTATGCTCAGAATCAGTTAATCGTGAATCCTCAAAACTTACAATATGATGCCGAATACATTTTTGATTAAGAACTATAATCCCATCATTTATGACATACTTAGGTGAAATTCCTCTTTTTAAAACTTGGGTAACTTCCTGTAACTTAGCAATTTCCAATTTCTCATTCCTCACAATCTCTTTATACATCAAAAACGCTTTCTCCTCCAACAATTTAATACGTTTTAAATTATTTTCAATCAAATCATCATACGCCGAGAGAATAGATGCGATTTTGCGCTGGTTGGGGAGTGGTGGAATTGAAACTTCAATATCTTTTATTTTGTAAATTCCTAATTTGCCTTGAGCAGACCCAGCTGCGAATTGTTCTAATTGCTGCTTTTTACCTGGTAATAGGAAAAAATAAAGTAAATATTTAAAATGGCAATTGTTTTTAAATAAAGTAAGTTTCACTGCGTTTTCAGTGAGATTAGCACCTTCTAATTCTTTTGGTATTAACCCTACATCTCCAATATTTGCTCCAACAATTGTTAAAAGAATATCGTTTGCGCTAACAATATAGCGTGAAATAAGGTTGTGAGTATTTTCTTGTAAATAAACAGGTTTACCGAAATCAATAATTCCTTTACCAATATCTCTCGCCCTTATATAAGGATGGTTGGTTTCAAATTCAACCAATTCGTGGTTTTTAGGCAGCCTTTTACCACCTTTAATTTCACATAAATCATTTATTGTTCTTTTCTCCCACTTCATATCGCCAACATTTTAAAATTTTGAGCAATAGTGTTAGCGAGTTCGGCGGCTTCTTCGTTCAAACCTTGCAGTTCAATATGTAATTCGTTGAGGCGTTCGGCGTAATCAAAATCGTCGGTGGTGGCAGTATCAACGCCTACATATCTGCCGGGACTGAGACTCCAATCTTTGGCTTCAATGTCTGTTTGCGTCACTACTTTGCACAAACCTTCAACGTCGGTGTAAACGCCTTCGGGAAAACGCGACTGTAACCAATGCGCTTGTTTGTAAAAATACTCGGTGTTGTGCAGCAAACCGGGTTCATCTTCGTCGGGGTTTCCACTAAGTTGTAGCTGTAATGTGCGCATTGGATCGAGTTGCTCTTTCAGGTTGAGTTCTTTCCAATCTTTGTTTTTGCCAAAATCTTTAGCAATTGTTGCAATGCTATCAAGCAATTGTTTTATAACTTTATCTTGCGGTTTGCGCAATTCTTTTGCGAGGGTCGCCGCGTGTGCAATATCGCGTTCATTATTAATTTTTAATTGTGCAACATGGTTAATGAATGCGCTTTGCAATGTATAAGCATTTTTTAATTCGGGGCTCAACTCTAATATAACATCGACTAAGGTTTTAATATTACTATCACCGCTATTGTACCTGAATTGTTGGTCGCAATAGGCACGCATTACGCTGTCCAATTTCTCTAATTGTATTTGTAACACGCTAACAGCATCAGCGGTTTCTTTGGCAAATTCTACCGCCGATTGCAAATACGTGTTAACCGTTGTTTCAAATTTTTGTGTATTGCCTCTGTATAGGTTGACAATGCAAATCAGGTTTTGCAATTGCTCTGGGCTGAAATCGTTGACTTTGCTGGTTACTTTGCGGTAAATTTTGCGGGCATCGAGCATGAGGACGGTGTGTTTGGTTCTCGGCGCGGTGTTTTGCCTCACCCCCTTCCCCTCTCCAAAAGGAGAGGGGTGACGTAGAGTGGTTGTGGATTGTGTGTTTTGATTCGCATCATGTTTCTCTCCGTCTTCTACGTCACCCCTCTCCTTTTGGAGAGGGGAAGGGGGTGAGGCAATATCTCGCGTTTGGAGAGGGGACGGGGGTGAGGACAAATCTCCGT